>CAYQFP010000029.1:0-14746 GCA_964416865.1 uncultured Methanotrichaceae archaeon | reverse complement strand
GTTACAATTAGGTGCAGTACAATTTCAAGATTGTCTGATTTAATATGTCGCTATAATCTATATACGCGAAAGTCATGTACTATAAAAATAGACCACAAAAGCTCAGATTATCCCTTGATCTCGCCAATCTCACCCCATCTTCGCCGAGAACCACCGAACGGTCTCCCTCAACCCCGCCTCTATCGTAAACTCAGGCGCATATCCCATCTCTTTTGCCCTCCTTATATCTGCCAGAGAGTCCCTGACATCCCCCTGCCTTGGATCTGTATATGTCGGTCTGACATTCTTCCCTAAATTCTCCCCTATGAGCTCTGCCAGACGGTTCACGCTTATCCTCATCCCACCGGCCGCGTTGAATACACCGATCGCATCGCACCGGCTGGCCAGTATATTTGCGCTGACAACATCTTTCACATATGTGAAATCCCGGGTCTGCTCACCATCCCCATATATCACCGGAGACTCATCTCTTTGCAACGCAGAAACGAACCTGGGTATCACGGCCGCATAATCCGAACCAGGATCCTGCCTCGGTCCGTAAACGTTGAAATACCTGAGCGCTATCGCCTTCATCCCGTACAACTCATTGAAGACCGCACAGTACGCTTCCCCCGCAAGCTTCGCGACCGCATAGGGAGACTTCGGTGATGGACACATATTCTCACTCTTCGGGAGCTCGGGCGTATCCCCATAAACGGAGGAGGAGGAAGCATAAACAACTCTCTTCACACCGGCATCCCTCGCCGCAACCAGAACGTTCAAAGTGCCCTCGATGTTGACCCTGCCCGTCCGGAGGGGATCCTCAACGCTCCTCTGGACTGAGGGTATCGCAGCCTGATGAAACACACAATCCGCGTCTTCAAAAGCTGCCCTGAGAAGCGAATGGTCTGTGATGCTACCCTCGATGAACCTCACATCCATGCTCGATATGTTCTCGGCCTTTCCGGTGGAGAGATCGTCAATTATCACCACCTCGTTCTCCCCGACCAGCGCTTCAGCCAGGTTCGAGCCGATGAAGCCAGCGCCACCGGTTATCACAAACTTATGTCCCATTTTAACCCCTTTTTTCTGTAAGTTCGTAAATACCTTCTTCCAGCGAGTACTTGGGCTCGATGCCCAGTGCTGCCATCCTGGAGCTATCTGCCTGAGTGTGCATTACGTAATTCTTGATTGGATTATCCACATAGACCGGTTCTATGCTCTGTCTTAGCTGGGAGTTCAACAGCTCAACAACATCGTTGAAACTGTGCGATATTCCTGTTCCCAAGTTGATTATCCCCGTGCCAACCTCGGAGGCGAGTATCAAACCATCCACCACGTCCTTCACGAAGATGAAGTCCCGGGTCTGCTTTCCGTCGCCGTAGATAACAGGCCTCTTCCCTTCTTGCATATCCCAGAGGAACTGAGAAACCATATTGGCAAAACTTCCTTTTGCCTCCTCGTGGGGACCATAAACTGAAAAGAACCTGAGACCAACATAATCGATATCGTATAGCTCTCTGTAGAGCTGGGCGATCCTCTCTATCGCCAGCCTGGCTTCCGTATAATAGTCTGTGACGAGAACATCTGCGTCTTCCTTGTGCGGTGTTGGTATTCCATTATACAGAGAAGACGAGGAGGCAAAGACCACCTTTTTGCTCCCACTCCGCTTAGCCAGCTCCATTATGGCAACCATGCCGTTTATGGCCTCACCGACAAAAAATGGGTTCTCCTTGTACATAGGCGACGATGAGGGGATGCCCAGATGGAATATGATATCCGGAGATAGATCCGAGGATAACACATTGTTGCAAGAATCTTTTATGATCTCCACCTTATCTATTACTTCCGCTAGGTTTTTCATGCTGCCGGTGTGGAAGTTATCCAGCACGGTCACCTGGTGTTCGTCAGCCACCGCTCCAACTAGATTAGAGCCTATGAATCCAGCGCCACCTGTTACGAGTACTTTCATGTAAACTCACCTCCCCTCCTTCAACCATACCGGGACTATAAATTTATACGAAAACGTCTCTCATTCGGTATAAATAACAATCGGTAATATCATCACATGATCTATGTTATAGAGTCCTAAACCCACACACCGATGATCCCGTCTACGGCGCCCAGTGCCTTGGCATCCCATAACCCACCAAAACCGATATATTATTTTGGCCCATGCGACCGCTAAAGGCGATAAAATTATGCTAATTGGAATTGACGTCGGTGGAACTACTACAGATGCCGTTCTCATTGAGGAAGGAAAAGTGATCAGGGCGGCCAAGGTCCCCACCGATCACAACCATCTACTGGAATGTCTGATGAGTCCGCTGGACGATATAATCCGGGACGTTCCCCTGGAGAAGATCGAGCGGGTGGTACTCAGCACCACCCTGATAACCAACCTCATCGCCGAGGGCAAGATCGACCCCGTGGCCCTGGTCCTGGAGCCAGGCCCTGGGATGAACCCTGACGGCTACACTCTGGGCGACGAGGTCCACATAATAAGAGGAGCCATCGACTATCGAGGCAGAGAGATCCAGCCTCTAGACGAAAAGCAGATGAAGAACGTAGCCACCACCCTGGCCAACAGGGGGTACGAAAAGATCGCCGTGGTCAGCAAGTTCGGCCAGCGAAACCCCACACATGAAGAGCGAATGAAGGCGATCATTGCCGGGGTATCGCCAAAGATCCAGGTAGAGATGGGACACCAGGCCTCGGGATGGCTGAACTTCCCCCGGAGAGCGGCAACGACCATGCTCAAGGTTGCCACCCAGGACAGGTACAAAAAGTTCGCCGACGAGATCAATAGGGCCATATCTCAGAGGAAGATCGAGGCGCCGGTCTACATCCTGAAGGCCGACGGAGGCACCCTGCCCCTGGACAAGTCTGTGGAGTCGCCGGTGGAGACCATATTTTCCGGACCGGCGGCCAGCAGCATGGGTGTGATGGCCCTGACGCCACCCGATCAGACCTCGGTGGTGGTGGACATCGGAGGAACCACTACGGATCTGGCCCTCATACTCGACGGCGAGCCTCTCATATCTTCCACAGGGGCCAAGGTGGACTCGTTCCTCACCCATATCAGGACCTTCGCCGTGAAGTCAGTCGCCCTTGGAGGAGACAGCATCGTCAGGGCGGCCGGCGACGGGGTGACCCTGGGTCCGGAACGAGCAGGCCCGGCATTCTGCCTGGGCGGTCCCGAACCCACACCCACCGACGCCATGAAGTTCCTTGGCATGATCGATATCGGTGACAGATCTCTGGCCGAGGAGGCCATGGCCGGTCTGGGTCAAACGCTGGACTACTCGGCAGAGGACGTTGCCCGTAAGGTGGTAGACGTGGCCGTGGAAACGCTGGTCCGCGAGATAGACCAGATGTTCCTGGCCTGGGAACAGGAACCAGCCTACAGGGTCTGGGAGGTGCTCCAGAAGGAGAAGATCAGGCCCCAGAACGTTGTCGGCGTAGGTGGAGGTTCCCTGGGTCTGGTACCCCTGGTGGCCGAGAGGATGAATACCACAGGGATCATCCCCGAGAACGCCACCGTGGCCAACGCCATCGGTGCTGCCGTTGCCAGGCCCACCCTGACCCTGACCTTCCATGCGGACACCGAACGGGGGGTCTACACCGTTGCCGAGGACGGGACCGGCGGCGAGATCCGCGACCGAAAGATGGACTTGAGGCAGGCGGAGGATATGGCCCGGAAGCTGATCGTGGAGAGGGCCGAACATCTGGGGGTCGGGGAGTACGCGAGTGAGGCTGTGGTAACCCACAGCGAGATCTTCAACATGATCCGGGGTTGGTCCACCGCAGGCCGCCTCATGGACGTCGAGATGGAGATCCCTGCTGGGCTTATCCCAGAATGGACAGGAGGTGGCCGCTGATGACCGGAAAGAAGATGGGTCTGATATTCTTCCCCGCCTTCGACTGGTCCATATCTCCGACCCACCCGGAGAGGGAAGAGCGTCTCCTCTACACCAGAGACCAGATCTTCGAGGAGGGGTTGATGGACCTGCCGGAGGTGGAGGAGTACAAGCCCCGCCTGGCCGAGCTTAGAGATATTGCCAGGGTTCACCTCTGCGTGCCCAACGTAGAGGCCCAGGTAACCGACGCCCACCTGATCGCCGCAGGCAGCACCCTCGTTTTGGCCGACGCCTACATGAACAAGAAGATCACCAACGCCTTCGCCCTCGTCAGGCCGCCGGGCCACCATTCCATGAGGGTGGCCCACGGCAACCGGGGGTTTTGCAACGTCAACAACGAAGCCATCATGATCGAGTACATCAGGCAGAAGTATGGGATCAGGAAGGTGGCCATCGTGGATACGGACGTCCACCACGGCGACGGGACCCAGGAGATCTTCTATCACGACCCAGACGTCTTGTTCATATCCTTCCACCAGGACGGGAGAACCCTCTATCCAGGATCGGGGTTCATGGACGAACTTGGAGGACCCAAGGCTATGGCCAGAACGATCAACATCCCTCTGCCCCCGGAGACCCCTGATGAAGGGATCCACTACGTCCTGGACGAGCTGGTCTTGCCTATCCTGAAGGAGTTCGATCCCCAGCTGGTGGTCAACTCAGCGGGCCAGGACAACCACTACACCGACCCCCTGGCCAACATGCGTTTCTCTGCACAGGGTTATGCCCGCCTGAACGAGAAGCTTTCCCCGGACATCGCCGTGCTGGAAGGCGGCTACGCCATCGAGACTGCCCTGCCTTACGTCAACACCGGAATAATCCTGGCCATGGCCGGACTGGACTACTCTCAGGTCAGGGAGCCAGACTTCGTCCCAGGCCAGTTCCAGATGTCCAGGAAGATGAAAGCCACCATCGAGGCTATCGTCCAGCATCAGAAAAATGCCTGGGACCGTCGGGACGAGCTGACCGACACGGCGGTGAGCCGGGCAGGCTCCTTCTACCGCAAGAAGAAGAACATCTTCTACGACACAGACATGATCAGTGAGAGCCAGGAAGAGTCGGTGAAGATGTGTCCTCATTGCCCTGGGTACATGACCATATCATCCCGGGCCTCTAAGGGCCATGGCACTTCGGACAGGGTATTCGGCGTGTTTGTGCCTCTCTTTGCATGCCACCGATGTCGAGAGGAGGCAAGAGAGGAGTATGGGTCGCGAAAGACCGACTCTGCCTTCGATTACATCTATCTACAGGATAAGACCGCCGACGATTATCGGTGCTATAGCGTTCATGATAGGAACGAGAGGGTCTACTGAGCGTGGTATTGGGGTGTTGTGATGGAGGTTAAGGAGATACGGCTGGCCTCTTGGGGCGCTCGGTTCTGGGCCTGGTTCATCGATATCGTGCTGGTGAGCATCATCTGGGCGATCCTGGCAGATATCTTCCTACCCTTCCATCTCGGGCTCTGGTACGCTGACTTCGGCTTCTTCTACCTCAGGTCAGATGATGCCTTGATAGCCTTCCTCTACTGGACTCTGCTGGAGGGATACCGCGGCCAGTCTCTGGGCAAGATGGTCCTGAACCTGAAGGTGACTGGCAAGAGAGGCGAGGATATCAACTTCGCAGCCGCGGCCATCGAGAGCTTCGGGAAGGCGTTCTTGCTACCTCTCGACCTCATAATCGGCTGGCTAGCCATGTCCAGTACCGGGCAGCGTCTCTTCAACCGTCTGTCCAACACCATAGTGATCAAGGTGGATGAGGAAGCGCCGGAAGGGGTGAGGTACGTAAGGTAGGGGGAGGGGGGCGATCTTGTCATACAAAAAAAATCCGCCCTTCGGTCGTATTTACTCGCTAATTTAGATCATCCAGCCAGCCAGCTTTATGGTCGATCTTTCTCTTGAAGATCTTTCCTACCTGCTCAGGATCCTTTGCTTGGTGGTATTTTAAGTAGATCTCATCGTCTATGGTGCCCAGCATCTCTATCTTGCCCGTCTTGTGGGACATTATGTACCGGAACCTTTTGCTGTGGCCGTTGAGCCGTTTCTTTGCTTCCTCCACTATCTGGCAGCCTCTATGAAGAGGGATCTGGAAGTGGTGCTTGACCCTCTTCACTGGCCTGCAATGGAAGACGTAGTAAGGGTTGACCCCTATGCTCACCATCTTGTTATGGAGTTCTGCCAGCGTATGAGGGTCGTCGTTCACCCCTTTCAACAGCACGGCCTGGTTGCCCAATATTACGCCTGAGCGGATCAGCTTGTCGACGGCGTCTATGGATGCCTGTGTAATCTCCCGCGGATGATTGAACTGGGTCACCACGTACAGCCTTCTGTCTTTGAGCGAGTATCTTTTCAGCAGGTCCAGAAGATCGCGGTCTTCTGAGATTCTCTCAGGGAAGGTTACGGGAACCCTGCTTCCGAACCTGATAAAAGCTCCACTCTTGAGGGAGGACAGGTCTTCTAGAAACTGTTCGATGATATCGGTTGATAGTATCAGCGGGTCACCGCCGCTGATGAGAACGTTGTTGATCTTGTCATGTCTCTTGATGTAATCTGCCGCCGCATTGAACCGGCGCACTATCTCTTGACTGGGCAGCCCTACGAGCCTCTTCCGGAAGCAATGTCTGCAGTACATCGCACAGCGGTTCGTAGAAAGGATGAGAGCGGTCTGAGCGTACTTGTGTTGCAGACCGGGCATCTTGGTATTCTCCATCTCACCACTGGTATCGTAGGAGCCTATGACGTTCATCTCTTCTTTTGAGGGAATCGCCATATTTCTTATGGGATCGTTGGGATCGTCTACGTCGATGAGAGACATGTAGTATCTGGTGATGCTCATGGGATGGATGTCTATAATCGCCTCCAATAGCCTTTCATCTTCCGGGGTTAGGTCTATGTACTCCCCGAGCTGTTCCGTAGTTCTTATATTCTTCTTGAGTTCGTCCTGCCATGTTATAAGCGACACCACCTCTTTGTCGTTATATATAATGTATAACATTATATATAACGAGTAAATCCGACCGAATGGTGGTTTTTCTCGTTTTTCTCGTAGTACATAAAGTAAATGTGAGCGTAAGCGAACATTTTCTTGTTGACCTATATCGAGTTCGGATAGATACGTTATATTCTTACGTGGATCAAGATACGGATAACAAGTCGACGCATCGATCCTTATCAATATATCTGGGGAACAGTTATCTAGTCTGATCAGATCTTCGAGTTTTTGTCTTCAAATATCGAACATATGGTCTGTTATGCGTCAATATATAAATACCTTAACCCAAAATATTTAAAAATATACGGGTCGCGAACGAGTTCTTGTGAGAGCATGAAAAACAGCTTGTATCCCGGCCCGGTGAGGATAATGTGGAAGCGATATTCGATAGATTTAAATGCATGTCTACAGGTTTGATGGGATGCAGATATGTACGAAGAGTTATCCGAGATCTATGAGGCCGTTTTAGAAGACGAGCGGAGACGTAAGTACCTGAAGGACATAAGCGACTGGCTCGTGGAGGAGTACTTCGAGCCCTACCAGGCCTCATGAGATAATGGAACTGATAGGCATCTGTGCCATATGCGGCGGAGTGGGCGAGCTCTACACCTGTCACCTCTGCGGGAGGCTTGTCTGCTCTCGCTGTTTTAATCCCGCTAGGGGTATATGTCGCCAGTGTGGAAGAGGCCGCCAATTTGAAGATCGTTCACAGATACGAATCTCGTCACTCGATCATCGCGATGTGAACGCCTGAGTTCGACGGGTGCGCCTTCTGGACGGGACACTGTAAATCCGGGATACAAAGCTCTAAATACTCAGATTTTACTGCTAAATAACCCTGGTATTTATAGACGGAGATAAATCAGATCGTATCGATTGGTCTCCTCTCGAATAGTGCTTAACGATGGTAGTAGACGAGTCTAAAACTCAAACGAGTTTTAAAATCGTTCAAAATTTATCACTAAACACTAGAGATACCGTTTAAATGCCTATAACTTGAGTTCTTGCTGGTTTTATGTTATATATACCATGTAACATCGTGTACTTCAAGCGAATCCGACCGAATGGAAAATTTTCTCAGAAAGTCTCATACATCGCGTTCACAGATCACAAAGAACCTGTCTGAGTGTGTATCGGGCCATTTCACATCCTGTCGAGGCTGTTGTGAACACCTCTAGCGACAGTATATTGGCTTTAATCCAGAATATAACCAATAAATCTTGTTATTATCTGCTTAACACAACTACCTACAAGTAGAAAGGTTTATATACCTATATAATCTACTATATGTTGATATAGCAGGATTAACATCCCGCCGTATCACAACACAATAGGAGGGTCTATTCATCAGTAGAGGGCGTGTAGAACCTCCAGGTATTTGAGATGTAGAGAGAGGTCGTGAGGATCAGGTCCTGGCGGGGTATAGGGCTTGCATCCCGGTCGCCTCTTTGCTCAAGATCAAAGAAGGGATACAAAGAGGGAGATACAGCAATGAAGGGGGGAGTGGGGAGGTTGTGAGGATAGGATCAGGTCCTGGCGGGGTATAGGGCTTGCATCCTGGTCGTCTCCTTGCTCAAGATCAAAGAAGGGATACAAAGAGGGAGATACAGCAATGAAGGGGGGAGTGGGGAGGTTGTGAGGATAGGATCAGGTCCTGGCGGGGTATAGGGCTTGCATCCTGGTCGTCTCCTTACTCAAGATCAAAGAAGGGATACAAAGAGGGAGATACAGCAATGAAGGGTGCGGATGAACCAGGACGGCGTTGGTAAGATCGTTCTGGTCCAACCGTAATTATAATCACAGTTCTGCACGCATTCCAGATTCAGAGGGTTGCCTCATGAAGCTCAGGATAGAGATAGAAGATCGAGGTATGAAATCGGCTCACGAGTTCGAGGCCCCTGGTTCGGTTTCTCGAGATCGCATCATCGATTTCCTGACTGCAGCAGGTGTCTTCACAGATCAAGGGACGGATGTTTCCGGGCCTTCACCTCAGGGGTATGAAACCGGCCAGACCCTCAGAGATAAGATGGAGACCTTCATCCGATATGAGTTTCCAGATACCTGGTTCTCGTCCCACGAACTCAGAGAGAGGTATGAGACGGTTCTCGACGACGTCAAATTAAGCACGGTCTCGACTTATCTTTCCCGAATGCAGAAGGAGGGCGTGCTGGAGCGGCGGGGAAACAGAAACCAGAGAAGATACCGGCTGGTGATAGATAACCGTTACCCAGAGATGGAACATTCCGACGCTATTGCCGGAGATCGGATACGGAACGCCACAGGAAAATGGTAGACCAAAAGGTTTCGATCTGACTCGCCTGTCTTTTCTGCTGTATTTTCTGTTATCCTTGTTGCAGACGATTCTGACGGTAGAGCATTCCAAGAGACGAGAAGGTCGTATAACATGACCGACCTATGAAGGCATCGAAATCTTTTTCACCTGGAAGCCCGTGTGCCTCGCTGAATGGCAACGAAGAACAATAGCAAACGCAAAAACGAGCTGGCCGACAAATTGGGAGATCTGAACATCAAGACACCCTCGTTCAACCTGAAGGAATATATCAGGGTTCTCAGACTGGCCAGGAAGCCCACCAGGGATGAGTTCTTGACGATCTCCAAGATCTCAATCCTGGGCATAGCGCTCATAGGCATCCTAGGTTTCATCATATACATCTTCCTCACCGAGCTTCCCAAGGCGATCTAAAATCAGTCCTATTTTTGCCCGGCGCTCATACCGCGTAAGGTTGCGCCGAACTCCGATTCCACGATGGTAGTTACACCCATAGTCTTGGGATGAAGGTCGACCTCCACCACCACGTGGTGATGGCCTAGATCGCGGATGGGTCTGACCTGCCGGGGGCCGTTGGTGACCGAGAAGATCTCCATCCCCTGGAGACATCTGCTTGGAACTGCGTGAGGAACTCCCGAGAGCACGACGAAGTCGTAATCATCATGGTCGGCGATATACCGAGCCACGTCGTCCCCCGCGACCGGGTACTCATCCAGCCCGCCGATGATATGGTCGACCCTGACCCCCCGATCGACAAGCCCGCGGGCGATGTTTCTGGCGTCCTTCCTCACCTTGGGAAGCCCCTTCATCTCGTCCAGGTTGGCCAAGGTATCCACCTCCGCGCCGTGCACCTCGGCCACCTCGGCCACCGCCGCGTTTATGTCCGCGAACATATAGGCAGTCTCCTTCTTGGCGTTGAGAACGTTCAGACCCCGTTTTCCCCCCTTCATCAGTTCCAGGAGCCGTTCGGCCACCTTGTACTTGACATCACCCCTCTCCGGAGGAAGGTACTCGCCACTGGCAGCCCCGTAGAGCCTCTCCACCTCGGTTGCCTTCTCCAGCAGAAACTTCTGTCTCTGGAACTCCTCGGCATCGATGATCCCCTTTCCCAGGGCCGCCTCCAGGGTGAGGATCACTCCTTTGGTGTTGTCCCGGTAGCCAGCGTGCACCTCCACCTCGATCACCGGTACGTCCAGACCGGCGTCCACCACCGCCTGGTGCAGATCCTCACCGATGATCATGCTGCTACAGGTCCCTACCACCCCGATCAACCCCGGGCTGAAGATCTCGTCGGCCCGCCTGAGAAGCTCTACAAGCGACGCCTGGCCGCCAAAGACGAAGTCGGCCTCGTCCAAAGCGGTGGTCAGGGTGTGCACGCCGTCTTCCTCCAGCAATCTGGCATGCTTGAAGCAACATCCACTGGGCCCGTGCATGATCACCACCTCCACACCCAGATCCCGAAGGGTATACAGGGCCGCCACTATGGAGCTTGGTCTTGGGTGCAGTATCCGGATATCCTCTCTCGACATGCTTGACATAACCTATCACCTGAAACATTTTACACATGAAAGTAGACGATCACCCGGTCCCAAGACCGAGGTGACAACGTCGAGCCCGGCGTCCAAGCCGCGCGCCGTAGTCGAGTCCAGATCTTGAGCGTAGGGCTCCATCCTCTCGCCCACCAGCACCAGAAGATCGATCTCCTGGCGGCGGCGTCTCAGTAGCTCTACCAACCGGTCCACGTCTACGCCTTCACAGACAGTCTCTGCCTCTTCGCCTACCACCAGTCCCAGCTTGCCCTCTCCTTGGGCCAGGTCCAAAGCCCGTTCCACACCGGAAACCCGGAGACCGGAGTTCGAATTGTCGTAGATAACAATCCCATCCACCACGGTCTTCTTCATCCGCCCTCCGAACCCGTCAAACCCCTCCAGCGCCTCGGATATGGATGTTGTATCCATCCCCGCGGCCAGAGCTGCTGCAGACGCTGCCGATAGAGCGCTGGTGTAGCTCTCCAGATCGAGGTCGTCTCCAAGGACCAGAGAAACCTTCTTCTCGCCGATTTTAACCTGGCGAGCCGAGAACCTGACCGTGCCGCCGGGACCAAAGGATAGGTCAGGAGAGACCCTGGTGTCCATGTTGGCTATCAGTCTTGCCCCCGGTCTGGCCAGAGAGATCATCTGGAGCTTTGCCGTGCTCGCCCACATCGTTCCGCCGGCAATCCTGTAGTCACCGCCGAAGCTGGTCAGGATGTTGTAATCGGCAAGGCCAGTCCCACCCAGAGACACCTCGGAGACGAGAAACTCCGGATGAAAGGCCACGGCCGCTTCGAAGGCCTCGATCACGCTGCCGGGAGTGATGCTCAGGCCCGACCCCAGGACCCGGCTCAGACCGCCGTTCCAGAGCTCGATGCCTCTGGTAGTGTGGGAGACAACCTTGCCAGAATAGGCAGATAACATGCGCGATAGGAGGAGTGCGGTGGAGGTCTTGCTGTGGGTACCGGTGACCTCGAAGACCTCGAAGTCTCGTTCGCTCCCCAGGATATCGCCTACGGCCCGGTGGTGGGTGATCGTCCGCGCCCCCATACGTCTCGCCTCCGCCAGGACCGGGTTTTCCGGCCAGAGGTGGACCGGTGCTACTATGAGATCGAACCCCGATACGTCGGGCGTGTGGTGGTAGACCTCCAGCGCGGTGGCGTCTAAACCGTGTTCTTCCATCTTCTTCGCGATCACCGCCGCGCCATGAATGGTGTCCAGCACCGCTACTTTAGCGTTTCCATAGCCCTGCGGTAGGCCAGGTTGGCGACACATTCATCCACACCCAGGGGTTCGGCGCAACAGATCTCTACGGTCTCACCGTCCACCTTGCAGGACCCTCTTCGAAGGCTCGCATCGACTCCCAGCTCTTTGGGTATGTCTTCCATGGTGTGAACACCGTGCGCCAAGAATAGGGGGAGGGCAACGATCTTCTTCACCTTGGTACCGACAAAAGATGCGAGACCGGCGGCGATATCAGGCACGTCCATATTCAGAAAGGCCGTCCTTACAGGACCGTCATGGTTGTTACCGATCATCTTGGCGTAGGCCTCCACCATCTCCTTGTTGTACGGCTTCGTGCTCCCATGACCCAGAACCAGTATTCCTACATAATCACCCATATAATCACCAATGCTACATTAACACTAATTAGTATTACTCTCAAGTGGGTTTAATAACTAATAAATCCTTTCCTATGACAAGTCGGTGGAGACGGTCCGCCACCGGGTCTATGTGGTCGATTACCCCCTGCCCGGCTTCATATCAAACTATTTAGGATACGTGGAATGAGACGCATCGCTTATCTGCTCGTATATGTTCTGCTGATTTTGGACACTGTTGGCGGGGAGGAAACCCTCATGTCTACCCAGGGGTATCTTTCGTTCCAGGAGAACTTGACCCTCTTGGTGATGGACGTAAACTCGCAGTCAGAGGTGGTCTGGCTAAGGCTCAGCGACGATAACGAGACACTCAAATCGGGGATCATGGGGGTCGGCGAGAGCTTCGCTTATGACGGGATGAACCTGACCGTGACCGGTATATACGCGGGTGGTGAGAGAGACCTGGTAGCAGTCGATGTAGTCTCCGGGACCGTGATGAACAGGTCCCTCCAAGAACCTCCAGGCTCTATCCCAAAGAGCACCAGACCCGGGGAGAAGATCCCGGGGTTCGGATGGGATATGGTCCTGCTTCTGGCCCTAGCCCTGGCAAGCCGGTCCTGGATGAGACGATAGGCATAGTTTCGGTCCAAATAACCGGACTGCAAAGGTGTGGGCATGTTCGAGATCATAAAACGCGAGGAGATGGCAAAGGGCACCGTGATCCTCAATGAGATAGAGGCGCCGCGGATTGCCCGAAAGGCAGAACCCGGGCAGTTTGTGATCCTCAAGGCCAATGAGACCGGTGAGCGCATACCGCTCACTATGGCCAGTACCGACCCGGTGCGGAGAACCATAACGGTAATCTACATGGTCGTTGGCAGGTCTACGGCACTTTTCAGGGAGCTTCAGGTGGGTGAAGGCTACCAAGATGTGGTCGGTCCTCTCGGTCGGCCGGCGCATCTGGAGAGGGTCGGCACCGTCGTATGCGTTGGTGGTGGTACCGGAGTTGCCGTATTGTACCCCATCACCCGGGGGTTGAAGCAGCTGGGAAACCGCGTCGTCAGCATCATCGGCGCCCGCACAAAAGATCTTCTGATCCTCGAGGGCGAGATGAAGGCCATATCAGACGAGCTTCATGTGTGCACCGACGACGGATCTTACGGCCATCATGGTTTCGTCACCGACGTATTGAAAACTGTGCTCGAAGAAGAGACGGTGGGGCTGGCGTTCGCCGTCGGGCCGGTTCTCATGATGAAGTTCGTATCCGAGATCACAAGGCCGTACAACGTAAAGACCCTGGTCAGCCTGAACCCCATCATGATCGACGGCACCGGCATGTGTGGAGGCTGCCGGGTGTCCGTCGGTGGGGAGAACAAGTTTGCCTGTGTCGACGGACCCGAGTTTGACGGGCATAAGGTCGATTTTGACCAGCTAGTACTGCGCCTGCAGGCTTACAGGCAGGAAGAAATACAGAGCTTGAAGGACCATCGGTGCAGGCTGGAGCCGTGACGGTTAGGATGACAGAGGCCAGGTTTGATAACCTAGGAGGCGATATCTGCCAGAAGATGTCTCAGGTATCCAACGGCATAAGGGTTTCCCGGGGCCGGGGCGAGGAGTTCAGGAAGGCGCTGATCGACCTGGGCGTCTTCGATCAAGGACTCAAGATTCTGTCTGACGAGGCTTATGTCTACCTCCCGGTCCTGGACCTGGACGACGAGGCGGCCGGAGAGCTCGGGGCCCTAGGAGAGTTCGAGCTGGTCTTTGCCGAGTTTTTGCCCAGGGAGCGGAATCCCACGGCAGAAGATATCCTGGGTCGCCGTCCCCACTTCGAAGTGGTAGGCGATATCGCCATCGTGGATCCTGGAGATGCCGAGGAGGTGGCCTTGGCCCTGATGAAGGCCCACAGGAACATCAAGACGGTAATCGCGCCTATGGGACCTGTCGAGGGCGAGTTCAGGACCCGCAGGTTCAGGCATGTGGCCGGGGAGACGAAGACGGCCACCCTCCACAAGGAACATGGTCTCCTCTACAAGGTCGACCTGGAGCGGGCCTATTTCACCCCACGCCTGGGGACGGAAAGGCTGAGGGTCGCCCGGCAGGTGGGCCCTTCGGATCTGGTGATAGACATGTTCGCGGGGGTGGGCCCATTCGCCCTTCTCATGGCCAGGAGGGGTGCGAAAGTGATCGCGATAGACAAAAATCCCGTGGCGGTAAGGCTCCTCAGGGAGAACGCCGAGCTCAACCGGATCGGAAACATCGATATCCTGGAGGGTGACGCTTTGGAGATCGCCGGAGTCTACGAACGCCGGGCGGACCACGTCATCATGAACCTGCCCCAGAGCGCGCATATCTTCTTGAGACCGGCTATCAAGGCTGCCAGGGAAGGGGGCATCGTCCATTACTACTCCATCTCGCCGGAGGAGGACCTCTACGGGA
>CAYQFP010000028.1:15014-16537 GCA_964416865.1 uncultured Methanotrichaceae archaeon | reverse complement strand
ACTAGATGCCCGCACAGAGGATGTTTCCTCCTCCTCCTCTTCGCTTGCGAGTTATCTATTCATCTCTCGCATCAAGGCGGCACCTCCTCTTTTTGGTCAGCACAGGCGAGGCGCCCGGCTGGCGCCGGGATCGGATGCCGGATATCTGGCGCTCGGTTTCCCGTCGTCGAGATCGTGCCATGGCGCCGGGTCTGGTGTATGTAGATGATGACCCGGCGCCGGGGATCGATTGCAGGATATCAGGCGCTCGTTTCCTCGTCGTCGATATCGCACCATGGCGCCGGGTCCGATATCTGTGGGCGAAGAAACGGCGCCGGTTGCGGCGAAACCTGCGTACGGGGAGCGCGAGGCGATCTACGTCAGGGCGCATGTAGGAGCGCACCAGCTGGTGGGAGAACGACAGAAGCCCAAGCATAGGTTTATTTTTGGTGAGGACCACCGTTAAGCAGTAAAAGAAACTGGATGATGACCATCAGATAGAGTTGTCATACCGGAGGCATCGGCTTGTCCGAGCGTAAAGATATCCTAAAGCTCCTCGCAGATCTTAAAGTCGAGATAAGAGAGATATTAGAGGATAAACTAGTTCGAATCCTGCTTTTTGGATCTTATTCGAGGGGAGATTTCTCGACGTCCTCCGATGTTGACTTAATGATCCTCGTAGATGGTGATCTGAGCAGAGAAGAAAGAGAGAAAATTGACGATGTGATCGCGGAGTATTCCCTCGTGCATGACATAGTGATATCGGGTATAGTCTACCCTTCAAAGATCTTCCGAGAGTACAACACGCCATTTCTTCTAAACGTAAAGGAAGACGGCATAAAGATATGAAATACGAGCAGGAGATCGGAGCTTTATTAGCGAAGGCGGAAAGGAGCCTGGACGCTGCGAATATCTTAATAGGATCGGATTATTACGAATTTTCGATTCCAAGAGCATATTATGCCATGTTCTACTGCTCTGAAGCCATGCTTTTGGCAAGAGATCTGAGATTCTCAAAGCATTCTGCAGTTGTAGCCTCTTTCGGCAAGGAGTTTGTCAAGGGCGGTATCTTGCCAAAAGATCTTCACAAATACCTGGTCAAAGCTCTCAGAGAACGCCAAAGATGCGACTACGATGTCATATGTATGCCGTCGGAAGAAGAGGCTGAGGAGATTATAGAGAACGCCGAGATATTTCTGGAGATGACCCGGGTGTACCTGCGCAAGATCGGCTATCCGTTATAGTCCTTCGATAATCTGCACCCCGATATGCCTTGTATCATGGGCACTGGGACTCTCCTCGTGTTGGTTAGCGCAAGCGAGGCGCCCGGCTAGCGCCGGGAGTCGGGTGCCGGATATCTGGCGCTCGGTTTCCCGTCGTCGAGATCGTGCCCTGGCGCCGGGGATCGATGTCAGGATATCTGGCGCTCGTTTCCTCGTCGTCGATATCGCACCATGGCGCCGGGTCTGGTGTATGTAGATGATGACCCGGCGCCGGGGATCGATGTCAGGATATCTGGCGCTCGTTTCCTCGTCGTCGATATC
>CAYQFP010000028.1:0-14914 GCA_964416865.1 uncultured Methanotrichaceae archaeon | reverse complement strand
GGCGCCGGGGATCGATGTCAGGATATCTGGCGCTCGTTTCCTCGTCGTCGATATCGCACCATGGCGCCGGGTCTGATATCTGTGGGTGAAGAAACGGCGCCGGTTGCGGCGAAACCTGCGTACGGGGTGCGCGAGGCGATCTGCAGGTCCTCAAATATTCGTCCCAGGAACCTCTGGCTGTAAGATACAGAGCCCATCCAGATGGCATCTACAAGGATCTCTCCAGGTCCTCTGTGGAGATCCCTGCCTGGTTCAAGATGGATCGTAACGTTCCTTTCTTCAGTTCCTTGTGAAGAGGAACCGAGAAGACAACGCGATCTTTCTGTAAGGTGACGTGACTTCCTCTCTGTCGTTTGATCACGAATCCCTTCTTCGTCAGGATCATGACCATCTTCTTTCCCGATATTACGGGAAGTTTAACAGACATCTGCCACTTCTACCTTGGTGATTTCCACATTGGAGATATTCTGGCTCTGCTCTAACTCCTCATGAAGGACTTCCAGGACCAGCTCGATGGCCTCTTTTATGTTCTTCAGGGCCTCTTCCTTTGTCTCACCCTGGCTTATAGCACCGGGCACCTCCAGGCAGCGTACAGCGTATCCTCCCTCCTCCTGTGGATCCAAGATTACCGTATATTTCATCGGTTGTAGAATGGGTGGCTGGCCATAAATCGTTTCGGGTATTTTTCTCTCGCTTTCTTCGTTTTGGTCAACGCAAGCGAGGCGCCCGGCTGGCGCCGGGTATCGGATGCCGGATATCTGGCGCTCGTTTTCTCGTCGTCGAGATCGTGCCATGGCGCCGGATCCGATATCTGTGGGCGAAGAAACGGCGCCGGTTGCGGCGAAACCTGCGTACAGGGAGCGCGAGGCGATCTGCCGGGCGGCGCTGTTTCGGCTTCTGCGACGCAGGGGTACGGCAGTCCGGGCCAGGCCAGGGACGTGGCGGGCATGTTCATGCGCGGCGGCAGGATCTTCGTCTTGGGCTACCGGGCGGTCATGCATATGAAGGTGCACGAAGCGAAGAGGCTGGCTTCATCGGCACTGGGATTCTCCTCATTTTAGTCAGCGCAAGCAAGGCGCCCGGCAGGCGTCGGGAATCGGATGCCGAAGATCTGGCGCCTGGTTTTCTGTCGAACATGTCTCATCCCGGCGCCAGCAAGTGCCGACCGCATGCCGATATCGGCGCGCGCCTTCTGAGAATTCTAGACTATCTGCGGCGCCATGTCCGGGAGACCAGCTGCTTCCAGACGGCGCTTAGGTTCACACCTTTTCCAAGTGCGATCTCGTGTTCGTATTTGAGAACGTAAGGAATAATGGGCATCGTGACTGTCAATCGGTCTGTCGTGTCGAGTTTTATATCATTGACCATCTTTGATAGCTGATCAACATCACCAGGGGTTAGAGAACCACGAAGTGCAATCTCTTGGTTCTGAAGTTTTGATAGTACCTGTTTTACCAGGTCCAGGAGCTCTTGCAGCTGGTCCTGATCGCTCTGATCGATAATTGCAGCGATGATGGTCTTTTCGTTTTGGTCTAGCCGATTGAGGATCTTTTCTTGCAGGTCGACGAGGTTACGACTTATGTTGACAGTATTGCGTTTTATCTCACCCAATTCAGATTTTATATCTTCAAACTGTCTGCAGTATCTATCTATATCAACATTCGGCTGAATGTAGGACATGGCGGTCTCGAGCCTGTTTATCTGATCGCCGAGTGTTGTGTAATTATATATCTCTTTTATGAGGTCGCGGGCCTGCTCCTTTCTGTTGGGAGAGATGAACTCGCACATATCTTCCAGAAGTTCGGCCATTCTGAAGATGCTCCTCCCGCACTTCAGATCGTTCTCACCCGAGAGATCCCCTGCATCTCGGTAAAACTCGGCGCCCTTTGGTTCGACCGGAGTACCTATGGTCAGTTTACATAGCTCTCTTGCCATCTCTTGGATCTCGGTTATCGTCTCCTTTATTCGATGGTCGATTACCGGCAGGCCCCTTCTGATCACCGCCGTCGCCCCCGGCGCCGTTTCCCCAGTGTCATCCAGGAGTTCTGTCACACGGTCGCAGTATCGCCTGTAGGCGTTAAGATCGCGTTTCACCGCCTCTAGGCTCTTCTCCCGCAGATCCTGGGCTTCTCTCAAGGCGTTTGCAAGGTTCTCTACGGCCTCCAGGAGATCTTCCTTGCTTTTCGATCCTTTTGATGCTCTTTTTGCCTCATATAGATATCTCTGTACCTCCGCTTCGGCATCCTCTCTCTTGAAGGTGAGGCAGTAAAAAGACCGATAGAAGGGATGACAAAAACTGATGGGGTGATCGGAAAAATGTGGTCCTGCTGCAGATCTTTCGAAAAACTCGAGGGCATTCTCCAACTCTTCTCTGAGGCTCTCTTCGCTCTCTGCCTCGATCGCCTTGAGTATGGATAGTTGTCCCAGGGAATGGTTTGCAGATACCCTCACATTGCTATCAGAGTCCTTCGCCAGACCGAGCAGATCCCTCCATGCGACGTTTTTGTCGAGGACGTAGGGGGAAACGGCGCCAAGCGCCTCAGCCGTCTTTCGTCGCACGCTGCTATACTCGTCACTGGTCAGCCTGTGCAAATCATCCCAGGCAGCGGCTTTGTCGGGGACGTGGGAGAAAGCGACGCTTATCACACCAGCCGCCCCCCACCGCACGCTGCTATACTCGTCACTGGTCAGCCTGTGCAAATCATCCCAGGCAGCGGCTTTGTCGGGGACGTAGGGGAAAGCGACACCAAGCGCACCAGCCACCTCACACCGCACGCGGTCATCCTCGTCATTGGTCAGCCTGTGCAGATCTTCCCAGGCAGCGGCTTTGTTGGGGATGTAGGGGAAAGCGAGGCAAAGTGCACCAGCTGTCCAAACCCGCACCTTGCTATCCTCGTCGCTGGTCAGCCTGTGCAGATCTTCCCAGGCAGCGGCTTTGTCAGGGACGTAGGGGAACGCGACGCCAAACGCACCAGCTGCCCCCGACCGCACATATACATCCTCGTCGCTGGTCAGCCTATGCAGATCTTCCCAGGCGACGGGTTTGTCGGGAACGTGAGGGAAAAAGATGTATAACACATGAAGCACCCTCAGCTGCACGTCGATATCCTCGTCGTTGGCCAGCCGTTGCAGATCTGACCAAGCGGCGGGTTTGTTGGGAACGTGGGGGAAAGCGATGTATAGCGCATGAACCGCCCCCGACCGCACGCTGCGATCCTCGTCGCTGGTCAGCCGGATCAGATCTGACCAAGCGGCGGGTTTGTCGGGGACGTGGGGGAAAGCGACGTCAAGCGCCTCAACCGCCCTCCACCGCACGCTGCTATCCTCATCGTTGGTCAGCCTGTGCAGATCTGACCAGGCAGCGGGTTTGTCGGGGAGCTCTGCAAAACAGGTATAAAATTGGTCGGCCGCATCTCTGCGATCTTCCGCCTTATCGCTTCTAGCCTTCCGGTGAATCTCCCTCTGATCGACCAAGCACCTACACCGCTAGCCTGATGGTACTATCCACTTAAAATAGTTTTCAGACAGTCCGAACCAGGCCCGAGGCCACCATAAGAAGAGCGCCACCCAGATCCCCGGCGGCATAAACTTTCGGACCCTACTGAACCGCATCCTTCACTTCGTCCACGATCTTGCCAAAGAAGCCCTTATCCTTCTGCTCGTCCGAGACACTCTCTTTCCTCACTTTCCCCTCGCCGAACTCGATTGCCAGCTCTTCCATGATCTGCTTCTGCCTGGAAGTCAGCTTGGTGGGCGTCGTTACCGCGACCCTCACATGAAGATCGCCTGTGCCGTACCCGTGGAGTCTGGGCATGCCCTTACCCCGCAGCCTGAAGACCGAACCGGTCTGGGTCCCGGCCGGTATCTTGATCCTGGCCTTCTTCCCGTTCAATGTCGGCACATCGAGGTCTGTGCCAAGGGCGGCCCTGGTTATGCTGAGGGGCGCCTCGTGGAAGAGGTCGCCATCGGACCTCTTG
This sequence comes from uncultured Methanotrichaceae archaeon, assembly GCA_964416865.1. Lineage (GTDB taxonomy): Archaea > Halobacteriota > Methanosarcinia > Methanotrichales > Methanotrichaceae > UBA204. Next base: position 10,937 of record CAYQFP010000028.1, on the reverse strand, counting down.
AACTGGGGATGGGGCTTCACGTTTACGAAGACGTAGAGGTCGCCTGGCATGCCGCCCTCCGGGCCTGCCTCCCCTTCGCCTCTCAGCCTCAGATGCTGGCCGGAGTCTACGCCCTTGGGGACCTTTACGTTGATCTTCCTCATCTGCCTGACCCGTCCCGTGCCGCGGCACCCGGTGCAGGGGTCGGTGATCATCTGGCCTCTTCCCCCACACTGGGAACAGGCGGTAGAGGTCATCATCTGCCCGAACGGCGTGTTCTGGACCCTGGTGACCTGACCGGTGCCACCACACATCGTACAGGTCTTGGGACTCGTTCCCGGCTTCGCTCCACTCCCATTGCAGGTGGAACACTTCTCCATCCGGGAAACATTTATGGTCGTCTCCAGGCCGGTGGAGGCATCCTCCAGAGAGATCTTCAGCTCGTACTGAAGGTCACTGCCCCGGCCAGGTCCTCGCTGGCGGCGGCCGCCACCGAAAAATATGTCGAAGATGCTCTCTCCGCCGCCGCCGAACCCCCTGAGAAGGTCCTCGAAATCGGCGCCCCGGAATATGTCTTCCTGAGAGTACCTGCCGTCTATCCCGGCGTGGCCGAACTGGTCGTACTGTCTCCGTTTGTCCGAATCGGAGAGGACCGCATACGCTTCCGACACTTCTTTGAACTTCTCTTCGGCCTTGGGATCGTCCGACCGGTCGGGGTGGTACTTCATCGCCAGCTTGCGAAAGGTGCTCTTTATCACCTTCTCGTCGGCGTCCTTGCTCACACCCAGAATCTCGTAGTAATCCCTTTTGCCTGACATGCGGAAACTCTCCTATCCACTCCTATTCTCTCCTTCACTCACTCTCTAGGCCTTACCTTACGTCTCGACCTTACTTCTTGTCCTTGTCCTCGTTCACGTACTCATACTCGGCGTCGATGGTCTCGTCCGGACCGCTCTCGCTCTGAGACCCTTGTTCTTGTTGTCCTTGAGCTTGTTGTTCTTGAGCTTGCTGTTCTTGTTGCTCCTGAGCAGCCTTCTGGTACATGGCCGTGGATAGCTCGTATATGGCGTTCTGGAGAGCTTCCGACTTCTCCTTGATCTTCTCGATCTCGCCGCCGGTCAGGGCCTCTTTCGTCTCTTCGATCGCCTTTTCGATCGTCGCCTTCTGGTCGGGGGTGACGACGTCGCCCGCCTCCGCCATGGTATTCTCCGCGGTATAAACGAGGGTCTCCGCCTGGTTCCTGGCCTCGATATCTTCCTTGCGCTTGGTATCCTCGCCGGCGTACCGCTCCGACTCCTTGATCTTCTCGTCGATCTCCCGCTGGGAGAGCTTGTGAGGCGCGGTTATGGTGATGGCCTGTTCCTTGCCGGTGGCCATATCCTTGGCGGTGACGTTCAGTATCCCGTTGGCGTCGATGTCGAAGGCCACCTCGACCTGGGGGATGCCTCTCGGCGCAGGAGGTATGCCCATCAGGGAGAACCTTCCCAGAGATATGTTGTCGTTAGCCATCGGCCTTTCACCCTGGAAGACGTGGATCTCGACGACAGTCTGGTTGTTTGCGGCGGTGGTGAATATGTTGCTCTTCTTGGTGGGAATGGTGGTGTTCCTCTCGATCAGCCTCGTAGCCACCCCGCCCAGGGTCTCGATACCCAGGCTGAGGGGCGTCACGTCCAGGAGGAGCAGGTCTTTGACCTCTCCGCCCAGGACACCTGCCTGGATGGCAGCACCGGTGGCCACACAATCCATGGGATCGATACCCCGCTCGAGCTCCTTGCCTGTAAAGCTCTTCACTAACTCCTGGACGATGGGCATCCTGGTCGGGCCGCCCACCAGGATTATCTTGTCTACGTCCGTGCCCTCCAGCTTCGCGTCCTTCAGAGCCTGGGTCACGGGGCCTCTGCACCTTTCCAGCACATCTTTTATCAGCTCTTCCAGCTTGGCCCGGGTTACGGTCATGTTCAGATGCTTGGGGCCTGTCTGGTCGGCGGTGATGTAGGGCAGGTTGATATCGGTCTGTAGGACCGACGACAGCTCGATCTTGGCGATCTCCACGGCTTCTCTTAGCCTCTGGGCGGCCATGGAGTCCTGGCGCAGGTCCACTCCCGTATCCTGCTTGAACTTCTCGACCACGTACACCATCAGCATTTCATCCATGTCCCTGCCGCCGAGTTGGGTGTCGCCGCTGGTGGACTTTACCTCGAAGACCCCCTCGCCGACCTCCATTATGGTCACATCCAGGGTCCCACCACCTAGGTCGAAGACCATCAGGGTGTTTTCTCCTTCTTTATCCAGACCGTAGGCCAAGGCCGCCGCCGTGGGTTCGTTGATGATCCTGACCACATCCAGACCGGCGATAGTTCCCGCGTCCTTGGTGGCCTGTCTCTGGTTGTCGTTGAAGTAGGCGGGCACGGTGACTACCGCCTTCTCTACGGGCTCTCCGAGATAGGCCTCTGAGTCCTCCTTGATCTTCCTCAAGATGGCCGCGGATATCTCCTGCGGTGTATACTCCTTCCCACGGATATTGATCCTGTCGTCGGAGCCCATCTTCCTCTTTATCCCCGTCACCGTGCCTTCCGGGTTGGTTACCACCTGCCTCCTCGCGGGTTCTCCCACCAGCTTCTGTCCATCCTCGGTGTAGGCGACATAGGAGGGAAACGCCTTGCCACCGGCGACTATACTGGTGCCCTCGGCGCTGGGGATCATGGCAGGCTTGCCACCGACCAAGACCGCAGCGGCGGAGTTGCTGGTTCCGAGATCTATGCCAATAATCTTAGACAAGTTATCACCTTTTTGAGATTAACGTGGTAATTATTTAAGTATCCTCTCGTTTAGAGACCAATACTTTTGAAAAGCGAACAACCCTGGGTCCGAGGGTATACCCCCGGAGGACCTCTTCGATTACCGTCCCGTCTTCGTGCTCCTCCGACGGAACCTGCATGAGGGCCTCGTGTCGGTATGGGTCAAACTTCTCACCCAGGGCATCGATAGCTGATAGACCCTCTGACTTCAGCGCGTCCATGAGCTGCTGCCGTATCTGCTCGATCCCTTGGTCGTGCTTGGAGGCTTGGTCGAGGCTATCCAAGACCGGCAACAGCTTTACGACCAATGTCTCAGAAGCATACCTGGCCAGCTCTTCTTTTTCCCTGGCAACCCGTTTCAACGTGTTGTCCAGCTCGGCCCGGCACCTCATAAGCTGATCGAGACGCTCCTCGGCCAGCTGGCACGCCTCCACAAGACCAGCCTCGGCATCGGTACCCGCCCCGGACTCAGTTCCGGACGAAGCCTTCGCATCTTCAGATCCCTTATCCTGATCTGCTCTCATATCTGCACCCATAAGAAACCCATCGCCTTCTGGCGAACTGTAAATTGATGGTGGGCAGAAGCACCATCAAGAGACCTTTACATCATCCCCCTGGTGTAGTCGTGTGGGCTCTGACCTGGGCCGGGCATCATCTCTTCCCTCTTCGCCGCGATCACGTCGTCCACCCTCAGCACCACGACGGCCGCCTCGGTGGCAGACTTGATCGCCTGAGTCTTGATCTGGATCGGCTCGACCACGCCTAGCTCTATCATATCGGCGGCCCCGCCCTGGTGCACGTCCAGACCGTAACGGCTTGATCCGGTTCCGTGCTTCGATCTCAGCTCTACCACCATGTCGATGGGATCGAGACCGGCGTTCTCCGCCAGGATCTTGGGTATGGATTCTACGGCATCGGCGAAGGCCGTCACGGCCAGCTGCTCACGTCCGCTCAGGGACGAGGCGTGCTGGCGGAGCCTCTCGGCGATCTCCACCTCTGGTGCGCCTCCGCCAGGAACGATCCTTCCTGACTCCAACACGCTGGCTACCACCTTGATACCGTCATCCATGGCGCGCTCGATATTGTCCATGACCTGCCCGGTGGAACCGTGTATGACGATCGAGATCGCCTTCGCACCTTCACATCCTTCTACGAAGACCATCTTCTTGTCCTTTTTCACCTTTCGCTCCTCGACCAACCCGGCACATCCCAGGTCGGCCTCGGTCATCTCCAGGGGGTCACCGATGATCTTCCCGCCGGTGGCCAGGGCCAGAAGCTCCATCTCTTCGTCTGTGACCCGGCGGACCGCGAGGATACCTTGCTTGGCCAAGTAGCGTGAGGCGTACTTTCCTATCCCTTGTTTACAGAATACTACCTGGGCCCCGGTGCTGGCGATGGCGTCCACCTGTTCCTTCAGGACATCGTCTTCGCCCTCCCGGAAGCTCTGGAGTGACTCGGCATCGGAGATCCTGATCTTGGCGTCGGTGGTGAGCTTCTTCAGCTCCAGGGTACCGTCCAGGAGGACAATCTTGGCATCTTCGATCCTTTTGGGCATCTCTGGGTTGAGGCGCTCCTTGTCCAGTACGATGCCATAGTTCATCTCGGAGTCGCCCACGGAACCGCCGCTGATCTTGATTACCTTTACCTTATCTTCCACGTCCACCTTACCGTCCTCTTCGATGGCAATGGCGCCGTCGACGCAGATCTCGGAGAGCTTGTCCTTGAAAACCTCTATCCCTTTCCCGGTCATCGCCGTCTCGGCGATCTTTTTGAGGCTATTTCTATCGTCTTTGGAGATCTCGATCGCCATCTCGTCAAGGACCTGGTGAGCCTTCTCCCGCGCCTCCTTGTAGCCCTCGATGATCACCGTAGGATGGATACCTTGGTCCATCAGCTTCTCGGCGTTGGCCAGAAGCTCGCCTGCAAGGATCACCGCGGTCGTGGTGCCATCGCCCACCTCATCGTCCTGGGTCCGGGCCACCTCTACGATCATCTTGGCCACAGGATGCTGGATATCCATCTCCCAGAGGATAGTCGCCCCGTCGTTGGTGATTACCACATCTCGATCGCTCTCCACCAGCATCTTGTCCATGCCTTTGGGACCCAGGGTAGTCTTCACCGCTTCTGCCACAGCCATAGCGGCGAGGATGTTATTGCGCTGAGCGTCACGACCCTTGTCACGTGTATGTCCTTCTTTCAATATTAATGTTGGATTGGTACTTAAACCAGCCAAATCGAGTCCTCCCCGTCTTTCTGCTCACCAGCAGTTTGAAGTTCTATATAAGCATTGCGCGGGAAGGGCCACACCATTTATCTATATAGTCTATATAGGAAAACGCTATATATAGATGTTCTCGAAGCCCAGGCGTGTGAACGGATCTGCCAAATCCGAAACAAACCTACTTCTTATAACGATATGTTTACTTATCCTGATGGCCGGATGCGTGGAAAAGGGGGCCAAAAGAGAGAGCCTGGTGATCACCGGATCGACCACGGTTCTTCCCGCGATAGAGAGGGCTGCAGAGGTTTTCAACCCCATGCAAGAGGAGTTCACAGTCCAGGTCAGCAGCGGAGGTTCTGGTAGGGGGATCCAGGACGTGGCCACCGGGCTCGCCGATATCGGCATGGCCTCCCGGAAGATCAAGACATCGGAGGCGGATATCTTCGGCAACGGCTTCGTGGAGCATCTGATCTGCTACGATGCTATCGGTATCGCGGTCAGCAAGGATATCTACGATGCAGGGGTGACCAGCCTATCCACCGAAGATATAGCTAGAATCTATAGAGGCGAGACCACCAACTGGATGGAGCTCGGTGGTCCTGACATGCCGATCCTCTCCGTCGCCAGGGTCCCTGGATCGGGTACCGGAGACACGTTCAACGAGGTGATCATGGGCAGCACCAAGGCCGAAACGGTAGGTGTGGGGGTCAACACCATGGAAAACGCCGAGATCAAGACGCTGCTCGTCCAGAGCAACAAGGCCATCGGCTACCTCGGCCTGGGATACGCCAAGACGGGAAAGATCGGGTTGGTGGAGCTGGACGGGGTCTACCCCACTCTGGAAAACGTGAAAAGCAGAAACTACAAGCTCTCGAGGGCTCTCTATCTCTATACCTGGAACGGTACGAGCGAGACCGAAGCGAAGTTCATCGACTTCGTCTTAGGCGACGAAGGGCAGACTATAATAGAAGAGGAGGGCTTCATCCCTGTTTAGGCTTCGACTCGTCGACACGACGAAGACACACATTTTGTCTATAGCGGAGATATAAGTGTGGCGTTCAAGATAGAAACGAAGAAACTGAACCTCTGGTACGGCGAGAACCACGCCCTGAAAGACATATCCATGGGCATAACGGAAAACGATATCACTGCGCTGATCGGGCCGTCCGGATGCGGCAAGTCCACCTTTATCCGATGTCTCAACCGCATGAACGATCTGGTGGATATTGTCAGGATAGAAGGCACGGTCCTCTACAACGACGTGGATATCTATGACAAGGATCTAGACGCGGTGGACCTGCGCAAGAGCATAGGAATGGTCTTTCAGAAACCCAACCCCTTCCCGATGTCCATATACGACAACATAGCCTACGGCCCAAGGATTCATGGGCTCCGCAACGTAGATAAAATAGTAGAAGATAGCTTGAAAGACGCAGCTCTGTGGGAAGAGGTCTCCGACCGGATGGAGAAACCTGCCATGGGGCTGAGTGGTGGACAGCAGCAGAGGCTGTGTATAGCCAGAACGCTGGCCATGAAGCCCGACGTTATCCTCTTCGACGAGCCCTGCAGCGCCCTGGACCCCATCTCTACAGGGAAGATCGAAGAGCTCATGGATGAGCTCAGGGGAAAGTACACCCAGATCATCGTGACCCACAACATGCAGCAGGCCGCCAGGGTATCGGACTACACCGCCTACTTCTTGCTAGGCAAGCTGATAGAATACGGGAAGACGAAAGACATCTTCGAGATACCGAAGGAGAAGAGCACAGAGGACTACATAACCGGGCGTTTCGGGTGACGGCAGAGGGTGAGGGGTGATGAGTCCTTATAGAGAGCGTTATAGGAGCGAGCTTCGCGAGCTCAGAAGAGATGTGGACAATCTGCTGGCCATGGTAGATTTGGCGGTGGAAAGATCGGTCGAAGCCCTACGCGATTATGATATGGATAAAGCCAATGATGTAATCCAAAACGACCAGATCATGGACGACCTCAACCTGAAGATCGAGAAGAGCTGCATGAGGCTGCTGGCGCTACAGCAGCCCATGGCCAAGGACCTGAGATTGATAATCGCCATACTGAAGATTGGCATCGACCTGGAGAGGATAGGTGACATGGGGGTGGACATAGCCAGGATAGTAATCCACTCGAAGAACAAAGTCCACGTGAAGCGCCTGGAGAACATCCCACTGATGGCAAAGAAATCCAGGCTGATGCTGGCCCATGCAAATATAGCCTTCAGGGAGAACGATGCCAAATTGGCAAGAGAGACGACCAAGGGGGACTACGAGGTAGACGCCCTCTACGAGAAGGTGAGAGATTCCCTCTTCAGGATTATAGCCGAAAACCCCGCCCTTATCGACGATGCCATGCCCCTCTTCTTGGTGAACAGGCATCTCGAGCGCATTGGAGACCACGTATGTAATATATGCGAGAGCATTATATATATGGTCGAAGCGAAGAGAGAACATCTGAACTAGGTGAACATGGAGACGAGAAAGGTACAGAGAACGGGAAAGTCAACCTTCATCGTATCCCTGCCAAAGGCATGGGCGGTGAAGAACGATATCAGCGCAGGGTCTCTCATCTACATCAACCAGAGCAATAACGGGTCTCTTGTTCTGTCCCCTGACAGATCCGAGCGAGACCTGAACATCAGGCTGGATATCGGGTCCAAGGTGGGCGATCCGCTGATTAGGGACATAATCGGGTGTTACATCTCAGGATACCGAGGGATAGAGGTCACCTCGCCTAGCATGACCGCCGCCCAGAAGAGGGATATTCATCATATAGTCCAGAAGCTCATCGGCCCGGAGATCCTGGAGGAGACCGTCAACAAGGTCCAGATACAGGATCTAATCAACCCGGAGGAGCTCCACTCGGAGAAGGCCCTCAGGAGGATCAGGACCGTCGTCAGGTCGATGATCCAAGACTCGATCAAGGCGCTGGTGAATAACGACAAGGAGCTGGCGGCGGACGTCATCCAAAGGGACGACGATGTCGACAGGCTTTACCTTCTGATATCCCGTCAGTTTACGGAGATACTGAGGAGGGGATCGGTGAAGCAGGAGACACTGAACCCCCTCACGGCCTTCAGCTACACCCGGGCGGCGATGAACCTGGAGAGCATCGCAGATCACGCCACCCGGATCGCCGAGATCGTGGTCGGATGCAACTGCGATTTTCCCCAGGACCTGGTGGACGAGATGGGGCAGCTGGACTCTATATTTGTGGGGCTAATCGAGGAATCCATATCCTCTCTCCTCCAGCTAAACTCCGACAAGGCGAACGAGATCATCGACCGGTGCCTCCAGGCACGCAAGCTCATCGCCCAGATCGTGCCCGGCGATAGTTCTGTAAAGAAGCACGAGGAAGCGCTTATCAGGCTGGTGATCACCAGCATCGAGCGTATGCTGGACTACATCACGAATATCAGCGAGCTCACCATCAACCTGTGCCAGTCCGGGCGCCCCTCCGAGGCTGATTGATCTGCATACGGGCGATGATCTCTCCAGAGACGAACGTCTCCGGAGTGGTCGTCCTCGATCCTTCGCACAGGGTTCTGGAGCGGGCGGCGGCCGTCCAGTCGGTGATGCGGCTGAAGGCCAGGCCGACCCTTCTCTTCGTGAACCGGTGTGGCATCAACCATCCCCGGATGGCGGGGCTGGCATCTCATCTGGGGGTCATCTTAGATATGCCCACGATAGGGGTGTCAAAGAGCGTGCTCTGCGGGTCTTTCTCCCCCCAAGACCAAGTCGACGATGCATCGTCGACTCGATTCGCCTCCAGGCCCAGGAGCATCTTCTTCAGGTCCGTGCCAGGACCGTAGCCACCGATGCCATTAACCGCAACCACCCGGTGGCAGGGTATGATCAAGGGGGCAGGATTTGCGGCAAGAGCCCTGGCCGCGCCATGACGACCGAGCCTCTCTGCGACCTGGCCATAGGTCATGGTCTCGCCCCAGGGTATGGATGTCACCACATCCAGGACCTCTATCTGGAACTCGGTCAGCGTGGATAGGTCAAGGATGTCTTCCGGAAGACCATATTCTTCTTCTTCTTCTTCTTCTTCTTGGACCGGGTTTTTGAGGAGCCCCTGTATGCGATCCGATAGGGCCTGCGGGAGGGGTCGATCCGGTGGATGGCGGGAAAATTGGGATCTTCTTATCCTGCCATTTTGTCTTTCTAGCACGAGGTAAAGTCCCAATGGCGCCAGGAATACGCCTTCTTCGGTCATGACGGTCGCAGACCGGTCAGATCCTCTATGGAAGGGCAGGTGCCCATGGGAACTATCTCTGCGTCGAGGGTCTCCGTATCCAGAAGAGCCACAGTCTTTCGGCCGGTGAAATGACCCCAGACCTCGCCGGGGTTGATCAACAACGTCTTGCCTCTCTGGATGGCGAAGTGGTGGTTGTGTCCTCTTATTACCACGTCGTAGCGGCCACATTCAACCAACCCCTGGACTATGGGCTCGTAGATCCCATGGAGCAGGGCGATCTTCAGGCCGTCGACCTCGATCTCACCGAAGTCGTCGAGGAACTGGCCTCCCACCCGGGCAAAGTCGCGCTTCAGTCCAACCCGGTCGCCGTCGTTGTTCCCGTAGACGAGCCTGAGGTCTGCTTCAGAGCGTTTGAAGGCGTAGCTCATCCCCGGGGCGATCACGTCTCCAGCGTGCAGTATCATCTCCACGTTCTGCTCCTGGAAGATCTTCAGCGCCTGGATCAGGCCTGGAAAGTTATCGTGAGAATCAGACATTATACCGATCATCATAATATCACAGCCGCGTGCAAGATGCCGGATCGACCGTGCCGGCAGGGCTAGATATCGAGATCCTGCTTTGTTTAGTTTTCGTTCAGGCAGTCCTTTGCCATAAGAAAAGGGGCAGAAGTCTCAGCTCGAAAGCCTGAGGCTCTGAGAGAACATTTCGCGCCACGTTTCACAGATGGTAGATTCCACCCTCGTACTTATATCTCCATCCTGCTCTTGACAAATCGCTCAGTATCTTTATCAAGGAAGTGAACGTAACAACCTTTTAAGCCTCTCGACAATAATACTCGATAAGTATTTTTAGCTAAGTCAGTGAATTGGTCCCCTGACCTTTTGACGATATTGTCGGCGGAGGATTGCTTATTTCCAACCCAGACCTGATTATCAAAATCATATATCAAATCCTTGCCAAATATCACCCCGACATAGTCGAACTCGAATCCCTGAGCCGTATATATGCACCCAATCTGGTTTATCCCATTGGGATCGGTCGCCCATAGATTAGACTTGGGGATATCGGGAGCGAGCCTTCCTGCATCGGGCTTTGCATTCCACGGTCTTTGGAAGTCATCGATGATAACGTCATCTACTAGTGTACCATCAGGTGTTGGATTTGACCATTTCCAGCAGAAGCCTGCTGTCATCCTTGCCGAAAAACCTTCTTCGGCCTTTTGTGCAATAGCTCTCTCGAGATCCTCAGGACTATCGCAGATTCCGAACTCGAAGGCCTCATCCTTAGACCATATTATATTGGCAGTTCTGTTTATATTAAGAGTATTATCTAACCAGTTGATGAAATCCTCGGACCCGCCGCACCTGAATTGGATTTCTAGCTCATACTCTAGGACATTGCAGTTAAGCTTCCTTGCATACTTTTTGATGTGACTTACCGATCCTACTTCATTCGGCCTAACGACTTGATCGTCATCGATGAAGAATACGGCCACCTTGGAGGCGTTTATCAGCTCATCAATTTGCTTCAGGTTTGATCGCTTATCTTTTTTAGTAAACCTGTTGTTACTGGATTCCCGGATCCTGTGAGCTTCATCACAGATCAAGACATCCACGGAGTTGGGTTCGGCATTTGTAAAGCTATTGAAGTACTTAAACTGAGGAACTCCTCGCCGCCCTATTTTTGACCTCAGTGTTTCAGTAAAAGCCTTTGAGCCCGTGGCG
>CAYQFP010000027.1:0-16604 GCA_964416865.1 uncultured Methanotrichaceae archaeon | reverse complement strand
GCAAAGGCCGCCCCCATGCTTCTCAGAAAGAGGGGGTAATACTCCGGGGTGATGGGAACCCTGCCGATATAGAGGGTAAAGACCAACATCACGATCCCCATGCTCAGCATGTTTCCGGTAAGCCGCATGGTGCTCAAGGTCGCCGAGGCCACCCCGTAGAACTTGGACTCTACGGCGCTCATGACGACGTTGGTGTTGGGCGAGGAGAAGAGGCCTGCCCCCAGCCCCATGATCAAAAGGCAGGTTACGATAAAGCTTAGAGAACTATCACCGTCCAGCGGGGTGAGGAGGAGAAGCCCCAGGAAGGTCAGAACCATGCCCGCAGAGGCCAGGATCTGGGGTTCTATCCGGTCAGATAACCTACCTGCTATGGGAGCGACCAGGGTCATCATGATCGGCTGGAACATGAGGACCAGGCCCGCCTGCTGGGCGCTGAGAGCCTTGACATACTGGAGGTAGAGGCTGAGAAGAAAGAAGACGGCAAAGGTGGCGCTGTAGTTGATCAGGGCGGCCAGGTTGGAGAAGGCGAAGGCTCTCTTCTTTCTGAATAGGTCCATATCGAGGAGGGGGGTTTCGGTACAGATCTCCCACTTCACGAAGGCCAAAAGCCCAAAAGCTCCGGCCAGGATCAGCCATCCACTCAGCAGGTCCGGCAGCTTGGAGAAGCCGAAGATTATGAAGACCAAAGAGAGGCTGTATAGGACCGAACCGGCAAGATCGAACCGCTCTCCCCGGGCCTCTCTCCACTCGCCCTTCAGTTTCGTCGTCACCAGCCAGAGGACCACCAGTCCCACCGGCACGTTGGAGAGGAAGACGCTCCGCCAGCCGAACTGGTAGGTGAGAAACCCGCCGAGGGTAGGACCCAGGGTGAGACCCAGATAGACCGCGGCCACGCTTATCCCCAGGACCTTGCCTCTATCCCGGGCGGGGACGACCGAGATCAATATGGCAGTCCCCGTGCTGAATATCATGGCTCCGCCCATGCCCTGGGTGAACCTGACGGCGATGAGCATCAGGTCGGATGTGGAGAACGATGCCAGGAGGGCGGAACCGATATAGACCAAGACGCCGTATGTGAAGATCCTCTTCCGGCCGAAGATGTCGCCCATCCTCCCGAAGGGTACCAGAAAGATGGCAGCTGCGAGGATGGCGGAGGTGGCTACCCAGCTCAAGGTGACCGCGTCGGTGGCGAACTCCCTCCCGATGGCAGGAAGGGCGATGTTGACCGACGAGCCCATGAAGGGGGTGAGAAAAGAACTCAGGGCAGCGACGATCAGGGCGGCCCTCCTGTTTGCCGCGTCATCTATCATCTTCTGGGGGTAAGAGGCGGTCTCGACTTAAGCTTTCGTATCGGGCGATATCCTTCACAGCTCGATGACGGTGCCTGCGTTGTTGAAGACAAAATTCTCTCCGAACTCCGCTGCCAACACCGCTGCCGCCTTCGGCCCGGTGCAGTGTGAGACGCCTAGAACCTCCAGGTCGTACCTCTTCAGCGCATCGACGGTCCTGGTCAGCTTATCACCGTTCCCGGAACCCAGGTGGGTACCGCCTACCACCCCGACGATCCGATCGACGCCGGTCACCCACCGGGCCTGCTCCAGGGTGTTTATCGTCCCCGAATGGGCGCAACCCAGCACCACCAGGAGACCTCGGTCCAGCACCAGGACCAGGGCCTGGTCGTCCAATAGGGGATCGACGACCATGCCTTCGTCGGTCTCTACCAACAGGTTCTTGCTGGGCAGCTCGAACTCGGTCCGTCGGGGAACTTCACCGGTGAGCCATATCCCAGGTGCGATCTTTCGCGCCTCCCTGGATAGGTCGAACCTGGCACCCATCGTCTCCAGCACGTCTCTTTGGAGAGGCATTCCTATGTAGCTCAGCTCGCCTCGGAAAGAATACTTGGGTCCGAAGACCTCCGGATGACAATAGATGGCGGCGGGACCTGTCTTCTCCAGGACGCTCTCCAGCCCGCCGGTATGATCGTAGTGGCCGTGGCTCAGGGCGATGGCCGCCCCCAAAAGATCGATTCCCAGGACCTCGGCATTATGAACGGCGGTGGTGGTCTGACCGGTATCGAATATCAGCCTGGTGTCACCGGCCTCTACGTAGATCGAGAGACCATGTTCTCCGAGGATCCCTCTTCTCGGGGTCGCCGCCTCCTCGCTCAGGGTCGTTAGTTTCGCTCTCATATTCACAACTCCTAATTCTTCCAGAAATCCGGGAAGAACAACACCAACACCGTCAGTATCTCCAATCTTCCGATCCACATGCAGATGATGAGTATTAGTTTTCCCGGTCCTGCTACGTCTGAGTAGTCCCGGGTAGGACCAAACTCGCCGAAGCCGGGGCCGACGTTGCCCAGGCTGGCCGCCACCGCAGACGCTGCGCTGATAATCTTGTCGGTCTTCCGGTATTCGGGTGCGGTGCCGGTCGTCATCGTCTTGTTCATCATCTTGTACTCTTCCGACATGGGACAGCCTATCCTCGCGGCCTGCTTGTAGTCGCGGGGCATGGTGCAAAATATCGTGTCAGTCTCGTTCCAGTCGCCGGAGACGAAAAAGACCATCCCGTCACCATCGTTCTGGTCTTCTGGTGCGAAAGACGCCATATTCTCGGCACCTATCCAATCATCCAGTCCGAAGCAGACCATCCCACCGGACTCGTTTCGCCCCGCCGACTCGAAGCAGATCATCTCGACGGTCTCTTCACGGTCGTCTGATATGGAGCAGACCGAGGCGAAGAGCACCGACGCTACAACGAAGATCAGGATGTATAGAGCGAAGAATATGAGGATAGAGTGGATGATCTCTTCTTTGACCAGCCTGTCTTTCAGCTTTATGGGGACCACCGCATTGGGATGGAGGGCCCGGAAGAGTTCGCGCTTGCCGTACCTGATAGTGAGCAGTATCCTGACTAGTTTTATCCCACCCGCGGTCGATCCGGCGCAGGCCCCGGTGAACATCAGCACGAAGAGGGTCATCTTGGCCGCGCCTGACCATGAATCGTAGTCTGCGGTAGTGAAACCTGTGGTGGTTATGATGGAGACCACCTGGAAGGCGGCGATCCTCAGGCTATCGGATAGGCTTTCCCCGATCCCACCAAATACGAGGACGATGACGATGGATGCGGCGACCAGGAAGGCGTAGAACCTGAACTCCGGGTCCCTGATCAGGCTCTTCCTGTCGACGTACATGGTCCGATAGTGAAGAGCGAAGTTAGCACCGGCCAGGAACATGAAGACGACCACGATGACCTCGAGGACGGGCGCGCCGTAGGCCGCTATGCTCTCTGCCTGTGGCGAAAACCCGCCACATGCCATGGTAGAAAAGGTGTTACATATGGCGTCGTAGGCCGGCATCCCTGCCAGCACCAGAAGGATAAACTCGACCGCGGTGAGGACCAGGTAGACCTCCCAGAGGATCTTTGCAGTCTCTCTGATACGTGGTCTGATCTTATCTTCTGTCGGTCCTGGAACCTCGGCCTTGAAGAGCTGCCTACCCGCCACACCCAGCTTGGGCAGGATGGCTATGAAGAGCAGGATGATCCCCATACCTCCTAGCCACTGGGTGAAGCTGCGCCAGAAGAGGAGGCCATAGTAGGTATCCCCTGCCGAGATGGTATGGGCGGCGTTGGCCAGGGTATAGTTGAGGTAGGGGCTGGCCGCAATATCCCTGCCACCGAAGACAAAACCTGCCAGGATAGATCCCAGACTCTCGCTGGCAGCGGTGGCATTTATGAGCCAGTAACCCTGGACGTTGCTCTCCGCCAGGATGGTGGCACCGGTGGTAGTAAAGCCCGACATCGACTCGAAGAGGGCGTCGAGGGGGCTGAGCCCCAGGAAGATGTAGGGAAGGGCGCCGGTGATGGCCGCCCCCAACCATCCGAAGGCCACCAGGGCGAACCCCTCCCGGTTGCCCAGAACCTCATCGACACCCGTTTTCTCCAATATAATACCGATTACCAAGGTGATAAGTGCCGCGAGGAAGAAAGCTATGATCCCCTCTTCCTCCCCGTAGACCAGAGAGACCCCGGCGGGGACTAGCATTAGCAGGCCGAGGATTTTTAGCAGCGTGCCGAATAGCTTTAGAAATACCCTGATCTTCATGTCTTTAAGCGTACCTCCTCCAAGCAATCGGACCTTCTGACATGGACGTCTCGCACGATGTGAGTTTAGGACCTATTTTATGCTGATGGTTACAATAGCGCTCAACGAACCCCGTATCTCCTCAGGGTCTTGTCCCGGATGAGGCCCGATGAGGTCCAACCCCTCAGCTGGTAGTACTCCACGATCATCTTCTCCAGCCTCACGATCTGTCCCTGGGCCGGTCCCGAGCCGATCTCTTCTTTGGTCAGCCTCTTGGGCAGGGTATCTTCCAAGCACCCCGCCCTGATGTTGAAGAGCCTTTCATGATTGTAGATCCTGCCGCCGGTCTCCATCAGCCCCTCTACCCCCAAGACCGTCCCGGTGGCGGCGGAATATAGCCGGGCGAGAACCTCCGCCCCCAGGACCGGCTGGACGAACCTGCAAAGGACGAGCGAGTCCTCGAAGGCGCTCAGGTCCTGGGCATTCATCACCAGCTCTGCCTTATCTTCTGTCGTGAACCCTCCCGAGGAGGACCGCAGTTCCGAGAGCACGATATAGGCTTTCATGTGGCACCCGCCCCTGTTCGAGGTGGCATAGGCGAGCCCCATACCCTGTGCCCCTCTGGGATCGTAGGCAGGAAGTTCCAGCCCCTTGACGCTCATGGACGCTTCCGGGTAGTCGTGCATCTGGCAGAGCCTTCTCGATCCCTCGGCCAGGTATTTTCCTATCCCCTCGCGTCTGGCGATCTTGGGCACGAGGTCCAAGACGCGCTGGGGATCGTCCCATCTCAGCCCCTCTTCGATCTTTCCCTTCTCTTCTAGCTCGACCGCTGCGCTCAGGGTCATACCTGTGGATATGGTATCGAGACCGTACTCGTCGCAGAGGGCACCAGCCCGGGCCGTCGACACCGCATCGGAGCTGTCCAGGTTCATGCCCAGCGACCAAAGGGTCTCGAACTCGGGCGACTTGATCCTCTTTCCGTCGGGCAGGGTGATCTTGTGGCCGCAGGCGATGGGGCACATGTAACACCCCTGCCTCCCCGATACCATATCCTCCATCGCGTGGAGGGTGAGATCGACCTTGTCGGACCGGGACCGCTGGTAGTTCCTCACCGGAAGGATGCCCTTCTTGATCAGCAGAGGCAAAACAGATACCGTCCCCTTCGACCGAAGACCCCACCCGGCCGAGATTTTCTTCTTGATAAGGGACGTCGCCTCCTGAATTGCGCCCTCCAGCTCCACCGGCACCTGGACCTTCCGGCTCCCGGAGACCACCAGAGCTTTCAGTTTCTTCGATCCCATCACCGCGCCGATCCCACCACGACCCAGGGCCCGCTCACCGTTCACTATGACGTTGGCTATGAGAGCACCGTTCTCTCCGGCAGGTCCTATGCAGGCCACCTTTCCTCTGTGCCGCCTCTCCAATATACGATCGACCTCGCCGGTTTTCTTGCCCCAGAGGTCTCCTGCATCATTGATCTCGCACCCTTGATCGGAGACTACCACATAGGACGGCAAGTCTGCTTTCCCCTGGATCACTATGAGGTCGTAACCGGACCACTTGATCCAGGGACCGAAGAAGCCGCCGCAGTTGCAGTCGGTGAGAAGTCCGGTCAGGGGCGATTTGAAGGAGGCGGTGAACCTTCCCGACGTGGGTGCTTTCGTCCCGGTGAGCGGTCCTGTGGCGAAGACCAACCTGCTCTCTTTGCCTAATGGGTCTGATAAGGGGTCCACCTCGTCGAAGATGACCTTGGCACCCAGGCCACGGCCGCCCACGAACTTGAGGAGGACGTCTTTGTCCAGCCGCTCTTCTGATATGACGTCCCTGCTCAGGTCGACCCTGAGTAGCTTGCCCATGTAAGTCAGACGATCACCTCACAAAAGATCGATCCCGGATAACAGGATACACCTTCCTCGAATCGTCTACAGATCGGGGTAGACGATCTCAATCTCCAGGCCGAGTATCAGCTCGCGCAGCTCGTCGCAGGAGACGGGACGCTTGAACTCGCTGCATCTCTTCACCTTCTCTGCCAGGAGACAGATCTCGTCACGTTCCAGCTCGTAGCCCATCTTCTTGGTGATGTACTTCAAGGCCTTGGCACCGGTGTGCTTGCCTATTATGATCTTCCTGTTGCCCCCCACCATCTCCGGGGAGTAGAGTTCGTAGGTTCTGGGCTCTTCCAAGACTGCTGCCACGTGGATGCCTGATTCGTGGGCGAAGGCGTTTTCTCCCACCACGGCCTTGTTATTGGGCATGATAACCCCTGAGTAGCTCTGGACTATCCGGGAGAGGGATGTCAGCTTGGTGGTATCGTACCTGTCCTGGCCGTAGAGGATCCTGAGCGTCACCAGCAACTCTTCCAGAGAAGTATTGCCGCTACGTTCCCCGATGCCGTTGACGGTGGTATGAAGCTGTTTCGCCCCGGCCTCGGCGGCGGCTATGGTGTTGGCCTGAGCCATCCCCAGGTCATCATGACAATGCATACATATGGGGGTTTTTACCGTCTTCGCAATCTCGCTTACCATGTAGTAGGCGGTCCTCGGGTTGAGGATCCCCACCGTATCGGCGATGCTCACGTAATCCGCCCCATGCTCTTCTGCCGTCTTGTAGAGCGATTTTAGCATCTGGAGATCTGTCCTTGTGGCATCTTCGGCGGAGAACCTGACGATGAGACCGTGGTCTTTGGCGTATTCCATGGTGTCTAGGGCACAGCTTATCGCCTCGCCACAGCTCATGTGGATCTTGTGGGCCAGATGGAGATCGGAGATGGCTATGAATATGCCGACCATATCGACATCGCAGTCCAGCGCAACGTCCACGTCTCTCTTGACCGATCTGGAGAGGACTGATATCTTGGCGTTGAGACCAGAATTGGCGATCTTCTTGACCGCACTCTTCTCTGCTGCAGAGACCACCGGGAACCCGGCCTCGATGATCTCTACGCCGATCTCGTCCAACCGGATCGCGATATCGAGCTTCTCATCCGGACGGAACACGACGCCGGGCATCTGTTCGCCGTCCCTCAGGGTGACGTCGCAGACCTCGATATCGATATCAGGTGTACTGCTGGGTTCCAAAAATTGGTTGATGGAGTGATCTTGCATACCAGAGAAGTCAACGGTCGCGTTTCCTTAAATCAATTTCGATGGCAGTTATCTTCCGCCGACATTCCATATCCAAAAGCTCATAACCGGGATACCTCGGCGAGGATACTCTGAGAAATCGCCGGGAACCTAATTAGGCAGGAACTCTTGGTCTTCGGATGGTCGAACTATTTTTATACATGCATCCCTGATAAGTTCGATGGATGTATCGCATACTGGTTACCAACGATGATGGCGTACACGCGGCAGGCATGAAGGCTGCGGTGCGGAGCGTAGACGGCCTGGGGCAGGTCATAATCTCGGCCCCTTCCGGCCAGAAGAGCGGCGTGGGCAGATCGGTATCGGTCTTCGCGCCTCTCAGGTACAACAATATCAAGTTGGACGGGCACCTGGCTTACGAAGTTAGCGGGACTCCCACAGACTCGGTCATCCTTGGCATATTCTGGCTGATGGAAGGGGAGATGCCAGATCTGGTACTGTCTGGGATCAACATCGGCGAAAATATTAGCACAGATACGGTCACCACCAGCGGGACGATAGGAGCTGCCCTGGAGGCTGCCAGCTATGGGATCCCCGCCATCGCCGCTTCTATCCAGGTGGTGGACCAGGGGGACAAGTTCGACAGCAAGAACGACCACCGCTACGAGTTCGATGTGGCCGTCAAGATTGTGAGACGGATCGTTAGAAACGTCCTCGAAGAAGGGCTTCCCCAGGACGTGGACATACTGAACGTCAACGTGCCCGTAAACGCCACCGAGGACACAGAGATCGTGATCACCAGGTTGGCCCGGAAGATCTTCAAGACGGCCGTCCATGAGAGGGCCGATCCCCGGGGCAGGCCCTACTACTGGATCGGTGGTGAGCTGGTCCAGACCGAGCGGGAAGGTACGGACGTGTGGGCGGTATATCAGGAAGGAAAGATATCCATCACCCCGTTGACCATCGATAACACCGCCAGGGTGGATCTCGGGGCGATATCGAGATTGGTTGGTGAATAAGTTGAGCGAGAGCTTCGATGATATGAGTAAAGAAGACCAGTTGTCCTACCTGATCGAGAACCTCAGAGATCTGCCGGAAGATCTGGTGGAGTTGGGGGTGGAAATGCTGGTGAGCGCCGGGGAGGTGGAGTACGCCATCGCTCTGGCCACCGACCAGGGCAAAACGGAGCAGGCCATCGGGATAGCCCTGGAGAACGGTGACTACCTTTGGGCGGCCCTGATAGCCAAGAAGGCAGGTCGAAAGGAAGAGTCTCAACGCCTCTATCGAGAAGGGCTGGACTACTACATCTCGATGGAGATGTATGGGAGGGCGGTGAGCGTCGCCAGGGCTCTGAAACTGCCACAGGATGAGATTGATCGGCTCTTCCATGAGGGGATCAGGGTCGAGAGAAAGTATATGGACACAGGCCGGGTGCAAGCTGCTCTGGATAGCCTGGCCATGACCCTGGAAGGCGCGTTGATGGGCAGAGACGACGAGACCGCCGAGGAGCTTAGAGCCGTCATGAGAGAAGAAATGGAAAGGTCGAAGAAGCGTGATGCCGATTAGATCATCCATCTCTCAGTCTGACATCGATCTTCATCATATCCTCTGCGATCACCGTTTCCGGGAATATTCTGCGGGCGTCGGCGAGGAGAGGGCGTGCGTCATCCGAGTACCTGGAGCTGATGTGAGTGAGGACCAGCGTTTTGACCTTTGCTTTTTTGGCCAGCTCTGCAGCCTCACCCGCGGTGCTGTGCCTGGTCTCTGCAGCCCACTCATTCATATCATCCGCCAGCGAGCCATCGTGGATGAGGATATCGCCGTTTTTGCTGGCCTCTTCAACCTGCCTGGTGGGCCTGGTGTCTCCTGTATAGACTAATTTTCTCCCGGGTCGGGGTGGGCCCATGACCTGCTCTGGAGAGACGGTCCTCCCGTCGATCGTAACCGTATCACCTCGCTGGAGCCTGCCGAAGAGAGGTCCCGGCGGCACGCCCAGCTCCAGGGCTTTCGGACGGTTGAACCTCCCTGGCCTTTGGTCTTCTTCTAGGCAGTACCCCAGGCTGGGAACGCTGTGGTCGGTCCTCACCGCCTCCACCCGGTACCCATCCATATTTTCCGCATCACCAGGTGCCAGTTCCAAGACTCTGACCTGGAACTTTCGTGAATAATGGACCAGTCTATCGAAGATATCCATCATTCTTGCGGTGCCAGGCGGCCCGACGATGGAGAGGGAGTTTCTCCTGCCCTGGAAGGCCATGGTTTCCAGGAGGCCTGGTATGCCCAGGATGTGGTCGGCATGAAGGTGGGTTATGAAGATGTGGCTCAGTCGCATCATACCTGTTTTGGCCCGCATCATCTGGCGTTGGGTTCCCTCACCGCAGTCGAAGAGGAGGAGGTCACCTTCTCTGTTGATCAAGACCGCCGAAGGGTTTCTCTCGGGCGAGGGGAGAGACCCCGCCGTTCCAAGGAAGATCACAGTTAGCATAGGTTCACCTCAGACCGGATTCGTCCAAGACCATCCATCTCCAGATGACCTATAACCCACCTGCGGTTGCGGCTATCAGGGTCATCTCGATCACCGGCGCAGGTATGGTTATCTTTATGGTTATCGTTATGGGCTCGGCCGGGGGGACTGTCGGTGTCGGTTCAGGTGCCCGGGGGTCTTCGTCGATGTTCGAGCCGCCGCCAGGTATTTTGTAGATCGAGTCTCGCTCGTCAAAGTCGCCGTACACGTTTTCGTTCCAGCGGTTGACGCCTGCATCGGTGGCGTTGTAGTTCTCGTTGTCCAATAGCTCGTTGCGGAGGATCTCGTTATCGTTGGATTCGGCATCGAGCCATATGCCATATCTATTGCTCCTGACCGTGTTGCCGACGACGGTGTTATTACTCGAACCTTCGAAGTGCATCCCGTACCATTTATTGCCGATGACGTAATTGCCCTTGATGGTATTCCTGTCCGACTTCACGTAGACGCCGGCTTTTCCGATGCTCGCATTTTTTATAATAAACCGCTCCAACCGGGTTCCGTCTGCTGCGAGCGTTATGGTGCTCCCGATACCCAAAGCGCTCAAGGTGGGCAGCCCTTCACCGGTGTCCACGCCTCGGAGGGTGAGCCTCTTGTCCACGATCACCTTTTCGTAATACTTGCCACTCTCCACGTTGATCGTGTCACCGGGGTTTGCAGCATCAACGGCTTCTTGGATGCTGGAGTAGTCACCCCCGTTTGCGCCTACGGTGATCGTGGCAGCTTGAGTTACGCTAACAGATATCAGCATCAAGGCCAAGATCAACCCCCATCTCATCCGATAGTATCTTCCGGTCATCGATTCAGCCTTCAAATAATGTTTGGAGCTCTTCATCCATCTTCTCAAACTCGATCGCCATCTTCTCGAACTCGAGTTCCATAACCCTTTCGGACCGCCTCATCTCTCCGGTCTGGTTGTATACGGTCACCGAGGCGGTCAGAGGCCCGACCCGGTTTCCACGAGGATCGACCGCACCGACCTCGGCGGTGTTGATTATATCGTCACAGATCGCTTCTTCCGTTACCCTGTAGGTGGTAATGAAGCTCTGATACTCACCGGGTTCCAGGGACGCCAGCTCCCGATGTAGGCCCGTCAGGTCGTCGGTCACGTTGATCTTGTAGAGGACGCCATCTCCGGCGTTTGTCACCGTTATCCTGTACTCTATGACGTCACCGACCGAGACTGTGGTTCGGTTTGTCTCTTTGGCGATCTCCAGGTGGGTCTCGTAAGCGGTTGTGAGTCTGACCAGGTCTTCGAGGGTATCGTTCGTGTAAGTAATATCTGCCTCTTTACTTATGGCCAGTCGGGCGTGTTCTAAGCTTCCCGAAAGCTCTCTTATAACGTTATCCATAATTTCGTTCCTGTCAGCTTCGTCGGTTATCGCCTCAAACCCGAAGGCGAAGTAGATCACCTCGTAGGTCCCGGTGTCCACCCGTATCGCACCGCAGCCGTCATCGCAATAGTTGAAGACGTCCGAGGCGTTCCCAACCGGTGATATCTCGCTTGGCCAGTATTGATTGTTTGCGCCAGGTTTTCCCGATATGTCGATGGCCATCCCGTCTGAGTGGGGGTCTCCTGCCACGCCATCTAGGGTATATTGGTCGGTGCTATCTTTTATATATTCGGCGTGGATATAATCTTCATAGAAGTCCGTATCACCTATGTCGTATCCGATATCCTGGCCGGTGAGGAAGAGGGCCCCGCCGCCGTCCAGATAGGTTGCCAGGTTCGTCTGATCACTATCGGTAAGGGTGGTCACGAAATCTCTCCCGGTGAACCATATCACACAATCGAAGTTGCTTAGCTCGTCCAGGGTAGGTGGACCCTCGATCTTTACATAGCAATATCCATTTGCGGACAGCGCATTCTCGTAATAGGTCTCGTAGCTTGCTCCGTCATCGTCATCTACAAGGAGGATCATGCCGCCTGCGTGGAGGACTTTTATAGAGCGATCTTCATAGTTATTATCGAGATCGGTTTCTCCACCCACCTGAGCAACATGAACCTTTAGGCGATGGACCCCTTCTGTACCGTTTGACCAGGTAAAGCCGATCGATCTTGATGCACCACTGGCCAGTCCAGGTATCGTACGCGACTCTCTGACCACGCCATCCTCCATTAGCCGGACCACTAGATCGCTCTCGCCATACGTACCTAGGTTCTCGATTACCGCATTTACCTCTACGGCCTTATCGGGTCTGGTATAACCCGGGAGGTGCAGATCGACAACACGGATATCGTGCTCTGAGAGGAGCTGCAGATGGAAAGGCGTTTCCGGATCGCCCAGGAGATTGATCTCGTAGTAACAGTACCTCATCACGTTGCCATCTGAGGTCCCGTCGATGGACCCGAGGTTGTCCTCTTTGGAGTCCTGGTTGGCCCTGCCTATATTCTTGATGTCTTCTTCAAATATCGCATCCCAAAACTGCCTGTCGTATCTCTGGGACGGGCCGTCGGTGCTGGACCGTCTACCCCAACCGTACCTCGAGTTGCCTATGAACCCAAACGCTCCACGAGGTCCAGTTACGAAGTGCTCTAAGACGCAGTCGGAAGAGATATAGTAACAATCGGGCATCCTGTTGTCGAAGGAGCCTGCATAGCAGCCCTGGCTATATCCGAAGAAGTATCTACTGTTGGACAGAGCATCAATATCGACGTTGCCCAGCTTCATCACGGAGCTGGGGTTAGCATGGCCGAGGTGGTTTATGACGTGAATACCGGCGTTGATGATGTCGGTCAACTCCCCTCTGGACCAGTCGCGGTCACGCTCGTAGAGCGTATGTTTCTCGAAGTCGTCGGGAAAACCCTTGGTATTGTAACCATTTGCGCTGGATCCTGACTGGATCTCATCTTTACAGTTGCCTCCCCAGTCACTTGCACCGCCGAACCCCAGATACTCGCCGACCAGCCATACCTTTTTGAGATAAGGGCCGCTGGAGGTCTCGTAATCTATGGTCTTTCGCACGAAGTTGTTAACCTCTTCGTGGGAATCAATGGGAGCTCTACCGACGTAGACCTCCGCCAGCAGGTCGACATCTCCTCCACCGAAGCCGTCGGTGGGCTCGCCGTAAATTCCGTTGCCGTTGTAGTCGTAGCTCCCGTCCAGGCAGGCGTAGTAGAGGTCGCTGGGGATATTTGGCGGGTTGCCCTCGTAGCTCCAGGCCCATAGTCCCCTCACCGGCACGATAGCATCTTCGCACTCGTCGCCGACGCTAGCGCCGTCGGCATCGCCGCCCAGGAGGACATAAGTGATGCCGTTATTCATATAGGCGTCTCTTATGAAGTTGCGGATCTTCTCCTGTTTGTCCACACCGTCATATGCTGCGTAGATGTCTTCCACGGTGATTATAGCGGTCTTGATGCCTCTCGAGCTCTTGTGATCTGCCAGAGCCTGGAAGTTGTACGGACCCGGTGCGCTTTTTATATATTGATCGGTGATGATTATGTAATCGTACTGTCCATTCAAAAGGGACGAGCTTCCTGCTAGCACGAGGTCCGCGGGATACGTAGCTGCCTCACCAGGGTTGTCTACCATCGCGATTACGGCGTTCTTGCCATCGGGTGCGCCTCTGAACAACCCCTTGTCCAGTTTTTCTGCAGGCTTCGTCGTTACATTGATATCAAAAGAACCAAAATAGTATGTATCCTTCGTCTTTGGTATATACTTAATCGGATATAGGTTTATATAGAGTATCTTGTACCCCTCTTTTTCCTGGATGCCCGGTACCGAATAAAAATCTCTCGGGTAAGGGTCCATCGATCCGTACGTGGCCTCGTTTAGAGGTGTGGGTTCCAGTCCAGAGATGTCATCTAACATAGAACTGATCGGAAGTGCATCTTGACCGGGTTCTATGAAGATTTTGCCTAGGTTCTTCTTTTCTCCGGGGAATACCTCTATGTCTTGAACCTCATGTCCGTAGGGGATCAATATCCTGGTCGTCCTGAACGGCACGACAGGCTCACCTGGGATGATGCGGTTTTCCAGCCCCGGGATCGTAACCGATTTGGAGACGTTCTGGCATCTCTGGCACCCTGTCGGAAGTACCTGCTCTCCAAGACAGGATCCTACCACCGGGTCTTCCGGATTATAGTGCCATGAGATTACACTTGTACCCTCGCCGCCGTCCTGGGCCAGGGCGGAAGAACACGATGCGAAGACCAGAACCAGGGCTGAGAGGCAGATCAGGGTGATGATGGGAACGTTTCTCATTTTATGACCTCGTATGTCACCGCCGTTCGATTGACACCGAAGATGCCTTGTATGTTTGGCATTTTCGGTGTTGTGTGGCAGTTAGTCTCCGGGGGAGGACGTACTTGAATCGAATTCATCGCTATGTCACCATCACCTTGGCATCGTTGGTTAACGGGGGTTTTAACTCGTTAAGGGCTCGTCGAACTTCTCAAATTCGCCGAACTTCTCAAACTCATCGAACTCTATAAATCCGTTGAACGGTTTCGCATCTTCGACGTTGGACCATCTGTCTAACGCGGGTGGGATTATGTAGGGGGTCTCGGGATCGCCCAGGAGGTTGATCGCGTAGTAACAGTACCTCATCACGTAGTAATTCATACCGTTGACCACGCGGTACTCGCCGATAGATCCGACGTTGACCTCTTTGGAGTCCTGGTTCGCACGACCGATGTGTGGTGTGGC
Organism: uncultured Methanotrichaceae archaeon; assembly: GCA_964416865.1. Taxonomy (GTDB): domain Archaea; phylum Halobacteriota; class Methanosarcinia; order Methanotrichales; family Methanotrichaceae; genus UBA204. The sequence continues at coordinate 2,258 of CAYQFP010000027.1, read as the reverse complement.
ATTTTCTGCGAATATCGCTTCCCAGAATGCCATGTCGTACCGTTGGGAGGGGCTAGTATCGATGTCCGTCGACCACCAGCCAGACCTCGAGTTGCCTATGAACCCAAACGCCCCACAGGGCGCGGTCACAAAGTGCTCTAAGACACAGTCGTGAGGGAGATAGATGTAATTGTCATTCCTGTTGTCGAAGGCACCCGCATAGCTGGCCTGGCTGTACCCGAAGAAAGGCTTGTCGTTGGTGAGGGCGTCCGCATCGTTGTAGCCCATCTTCATGACGTAGCCAACTTTCTCACAAAAGTTGGGGTTTCCCATATGGTTTATGGTATGGGTGTTATCGTTGATTATCTCCATCAGCTCTGATTTAGGCCAGTTGTGATCGTCGATGTCGCAGTCGCACCCGGTATGGTTACGATCATAGAGTGTCTGTACGGAGAAGTTATCCTGGGGGAATATGGCTTTAACCTGGTCTTTGCAGTCTCCGCCCCAGTAATACCGTACGTATTCGGGTGTTGTGTATCCCAGGTACTCGCCGACCATCCATACGCTCCTCAGATAAGGTTCGTCCTCGTTGGTAGACTCGTACAATATCGTCTTCCGAACGAAGTTGCTCAGCTCATCGTAGGTGTCCACGGGAGCCCTCCCGACGTAGACCTCCGCCTGCAGGTCGACATTGTCTACTAGTTCGCCGTAAGTTCCGTTGCCGTCGGAGTCGTAGGTCCCGTTCAGGCAGGCGTAATAGAGGTCCGAGGCTATTCCTCTTACGTTCGTCTTGCAAGATTCTTCCTCCTCGCAGCCACATGCCCATAATAGTCTCGTCGGCACGATGCCTTCCATGGTCTCGCCGCCGATGTTGGCGCCATCTCCATCACCGCCTAGGAGCACGTAGGTGATGTTGTTCTTCAGATAGGCGTCCTTTATGAATAAGCGGATCTTCTCCGGTTTGTCCACGCCATCATACTTATAAGCCTCATAGATATCTTCCACGGTGACGATCGTGGTGTTGACGCCTCTCAAGTCCTTGTGATCGGCCAAGGCCTGGAAGTTATACAGTCCGGGAGCGTCTTTCATATATTGGCTGGTGATAATCACATAATCGTATTCCCCATCCAATAGAAGCGAATGTCTCATCGGGGCCACATCAGTTGGGTAGGTGGCTGCCGCCTCGGGGTTATCTACAATTTTGTCCACGACCTCCCGATCCTGTGGCGATCCCCTGAAGAGACCAAGATCGAGCTTCTCCGCAGGCGTCGTAGTCACCGTGATGCCAAAGGTGCCGAAGTAGTATGTCTCCCTGGTATTTGGTATATACCTGACCGGATACAAGTTTATATAAAGTATCTTGTAACCGCACTTCTCCTGGACGCTGGCCATCGAATAGACTTCCTCCGGATAAGGATCCGCCGATGCGTATACCGTCTCGTTCAGAGGCGTGAGCTCCAGATCTGACGTGTAGTTCTCACCACAACGATCGATGCAATTGATGGGAACTGCTGCTTGACCCGGCTCTATGAACATTTTGCCCAGATACTTCTTCTCCCCGGCGACGACCTTTATGTCTTGAATATCCTCTCCGAAGGGGATCAGTATCCTAGCAGTCATCATCGGTAAGACCGGTTCTCCGGGGATGATGCGATTGTACGACCCTGGAACCGTAACCGATCTATAGGTCACTTTTGGCCCCTCGGGTGTTGTCATCATCTCCAGACCCGTCTCTATCATCGGCTCTTCTGGATGGTACCACAACGTTATCTCATTTCTGTTATCGCTATTATCCTCTGCCGGGCCAGATGAACAAGATGCAAAACCCAGGCTCAGGCCCAACAAACAGATCAGGCAGATGGTCTGATAGACTCTCATAATTCCTCCCACAGATCTCTCGAAAGTAGAGCTTATCTACAATTTGTCTTTACACAGTAGAATAGAAGCCTGGAGGCTACCTTTTCAATAAGATCCAAATGACAGGCCGCGAGCGGCACATTCGCTAAATGGCACGTATAGTATAAGCGTGGAGCAGGTCGCCATGCTAGGTACTCCCATCTCAACGTAGATATCCCCCTCTTGACTACTGATCAAGACTCCATTAATTATGTAGTTATGACGACTATTTAATGATTTCCCATGTTTAAATAGGGGGTACACCCTAAACCCGGCAGCATCATACAATACAACTTCCATTCCGGACCCCCTCCTAAAAATGGCAATAATTTCCGACCAGAGTATTCCCTGGCGAACCAGGGTCATTATACACCTGAACGCTA
>CAYQFP010000026.1:0-16714 GCA_964416865.1 uncultured Methanotrichaceae archaeon | reverse complement strand
TAGTGGTCCTTCACTCCAAGGAAAGTTTGGATCCCATAATTATTGGCGATTTTGGCGGGGGGTCCGGAATGGGAACTACACTTCCTGGGACCCGTATTCCGGAGCGCCGATCCGATCCTGTCGATCGCCATCGTGTCGCTCATCTATGGCTGTCCCTTCACCTCTCTTGCAGGCACCCCTGCCCAGACGGTTCCTGCCGGAATCTTCTTGTTCTTGGGCACCAGGGCGCAGGCGCCCACAGTTGCCCCCTCACCGATCTCCGCGCCGGGCATGATCAGCGACCTCGTGCCCAGGGTGCAGTTCCTGCCGATCTTCACCTTCTTCAGGTACAGGGTATCTCCTTCGACCAGATGACCCAGGACCTGAGCGTCTTCGCCTATGAAGGCTCCATCACCGATTTCCACCAGATCGGGATCGGCAAGCTGCCCTGCGATTATCACCTCATCGCCTATGGAGGCCCCGCACCGCCAATAGGCCTTCGCTCGGAGCTCCTTGGGGATTAGAATCTCGACGACCCGGAGATAACCCATCTTCCGGTTCCAGAACTCCGGTTCATCTGCCCCTTGGATATGAAAGACGCCTTCCGATCCGCCCCAGGTCCTGACACCCCGACAGCAGAACGCCACAACCAGAGAAAGGTAGCCTATGGCAAATACCAGTATAACAGGGATGAAGAGCGCCAAGAACGCCTCAAAAGAAAGGGACGCTATGAAGCATAAAAGCAGATAGACGACCAGCCCGGATAGTACCGCCGCTGGCAACGTAAAAGACAATATCACGAAGAAGGTCATTCCGGTGAGATGGGCCATGGATGAGTATCATTCCGGGCTTAGGCTTAACCCGCACCGCCCACGGTAGCCTCTTCGATCAGCACGTGTGGCGATCCGTCGCTTATCGGCACCCACTGACCGGCCTTCCCGCACCTGCCGCTGTTGAAACCAAGATCGTCGCCAACGGCTTTGATCCTGTCCAGGGTCTCCAAGGTATGTCCCGACAGGGATACGTCCCTGAGCAGCCCGGCGATCTCGCCGTCTTCTACCAGATAACCGCGCTTGGCGTTGAACTGGAATATGCCTTCGGCAGGGCTGACCTGCCCACCCCTGCTGCCCAAGAGATAGACGCCTTCGCCCAGCTCTTCGAGCATCTCTTCGAAGGACCAGTCGCCTTCGGCCAGATATGTGTTGCTCATCCTCACCACGGGCCGGGCGCATCCCTGGGCCCGGGCGTTATGTGGTGCACCACCCAGCTTGGCTGCAGTCTCCCGAGAGTGGAGATAAGAGTTGAGAACACCAGTCTCGACGAGGACGGTCTCTTTTGACGCGCTGCCCTCGTCGTCGAAGGGGTAGTACCCGTACCTGGGCAGACTTGGATCATCCTTCACGGTCACCAGATCCGAACCGATCTTCTTGCCCAGACGACCCTCCAAGACAGAACCGCCTTCCAGGATTATGTCCGCCTCGGTTGCATGACCCACCGCCTCGTGGACGAAGACACCGCCCAGCTCCTGATCTACCATCACGGGAAAACTGCCGCCCTTGGGCGTTTTGGCGTCCAGAAGATCGACCGCGGTCTGGCCAGCTTTTTTAGCTAGCCCGATGGCGTCCGCATCCTCGAATAGCTCCAGGCCGCAGACGCCGGCCCTGCTCTCCATGCCTGCCTGGTAGATGCCGTTTTGCTTGGCCACCGCGGTGACGAAAAAACCCAGCCGGGTAAACTCGTATTCCATATCCCTACCGTCAGAACTTGTATACCTGACGGAAGCGGTTATCTCGTTGTAGGCCGCCTGGGTGCTGGAGATTCCCACAACCTTCGCCGCCGCTTCGATCTCCCTGAGCAGCTCCACCTTATCCTCAAGGGATAGATCCTGGGGGTCTTTCTTGACCGGAAGACCGACGCTTCGTCCCGGCTCGGAGTATGCGAGATCCAGCTCTTCGCCTTCGTCGATTCTCTTGGCGATCCCCTTGGCGATCTCCAGCTTATTGTCAAGATCGTCCAGACGGTCTGTGCGCACGAACCCCCAGGCTCCGCCGGAAAGAGCTCTTATGGCGGCACCCTGGAAGAAGCTCTCCGAGATCTCGTCCAGGTCGCCGTTATCCAGCACGACCCTGGTGTTCTTCCCCTCGACCTCCCGGACGTCATAAAAAGATATCATACGCTCCTGCTGGGCACGGATATGGGCTCGGGCAGGTTAATCCCGAGCTTCTTCTCGGAGGCAAACCTCTTCAACGTTTCTAAGAGCCTGGTTCTCTGACCGGACGGCCCGGCCAGGCTGTACTCGAAGACCTCGCCGATGGTGGAGACCGGTATGATCTTGATCTTGTCCTGGAACACCTCGTCTATGAGGACGTCACCCTCGTTGAACTTGGGTATGAGGACCGTGGTTATCCCCGACAACGCCGCCGCCTCGATCTTCTGGGTCACGCCACCCACCGGCAACACGTCCCCTCGAACCGAGAGGGACCCTGTCATGGCCACGTCCTGCTTGATGGGCACCCCTGTCAGCGCCGATATTACCGCCGTGGCGATGGATATGGAGGCGCTGTCTCCTTCGACACCCTCGTAGGTCCCTATGAACTGGATATGCACGTCCTTATTGGCGATATCCTCACCCAGGAACTTCTTTATCAGAACAGATACGTTCTGGACCGCCTCTTTGGCGATCTCCTGGAGCATGCCGGTCGCGATCACCTTACCCTCTTCCTTGGATTGCGCGGGGGTAACCTCGGCCATTATGGGGAGGACTATGCCCGAGTCGGCCATAACCGCCAAACCGTTCACCCGGCCGACCTCTGCTCCACGGTTCTTGAACATGCTGTAGTCCTTGCGCCTCTCGAGGTACCGGTCTGCAAGCTGCTGCTCGACGCTCCTGGCCATCTTCTTAGCCTGGAGAACGTGCTTGGCCTCGGTGAGGGGGGTGCCTTCTGACCTGGCTATGTCTCCGGATACCCGGATCAGCCCGCCCAGGTCTCTGAGCATCAGTGATAGGTGCCCCTTCCGGCCTGCCCTTCTCTTCGCCTCCCTGAGGATCTCAGCCACTGCGTCCCTGGTGAGGTGAGGTATCTTCCCGTCTCTCACCACCTCTTGAGCCACGAACCTGACCAGCTTGTCCCTGTTCGTTGCGTTGTCGTCCATGGTGTCCCTCATGTAGATCTCGTAGCCGTACCCCTTGATACGAGACCTCAGTGCAGGATGCATGCCGTTGACCGCGTCCAGGTTGCCTGCAAGGATCATTATAAATTCGCAGGGGACCGGCTCTGTCCTGACCAAGGCACCGGAGCTGCGTTCGCTCTGACCGGTGATGGGGTACTCACCTTCCTGTAAGGCTGTGAGCAGGCTCTGCTGTGATTCGGGCCTCAGAGTATTGACCTCGTCGATGAAGAGGACGCCCTTGTGGGCCCTGTGGATGGCACCGCCCTCCACCCTATCGTGACTGGGGGTCTCCAGCCCGCCCGACTGGAAGGGGTCGTGCCTGACGTCGCCCAGCAGCGCTCCCGCATGGGCCCCGGTAGCATCTACATAAGGCGCTTTCTTCTGCTTGCTGTTGTCTACCAGCATCTTGGGAACGAGGGTGTCGTCCTTGGGAAGCAGGTAGCGCATGGATAAGAATATCAGGGCCGCGGCGATTATCCCGAAGAGGAGCTGGCCCGTGTAGTAGGCATAGACCAGGAGACCCAGCATGATCAGCATCAAGAACATGTTCCGCGTCTGGGCCTTCTTCCGCGCCTCCATCTTGAGAGAATCGACGATCTGTCGGCCCCTGCCGGCAGGGACTACCCTGACCCGCGGGTTGTTGTTATCATCGGGGTTGTTGTAGATTAGGACGTCCTGGAGGTCTTCGAGGGAGAGGAGCTCGCTCATGGCCCTGCCAAGCATCGATTTTCCTGTTCCGGGCGAACCTATCAGCATCACATGGCGCTTCTGATGGGCGGCCTTTTTTATGATCTCTACAGACTCATCCTGGCCGATCACCTGGTCGATGAGGCTATCCGGCACCCTAATGGTGCTGGTATCTTCGAACTCCACGTCGCCCAACAGATCCTTTGAGTTTTCTATATCCAAATTATCGGCCCTCTTAATTATATTACGTCGTTCCAAGCTATATAACTGATGCTCAGGTACAAGTAAATCCTCCCATCGGTCGGATTTATTCTGAGCACATAAAGTTATACTTTATGTACAACGACCCAAAAACGCATCACACCTCGGAGTTATTTATCATATCCTGGCACTCCTCCAACAGACCTGAGGTGAGCAGGGTCTTCGATCTGTCGGCGGGCATGGTCGAAGTGCGTCTTCCCCACCTGAACCTCGTCCAGGACCGGGGGCCCTTCATCCATCCCCGGCATTATGCGCTCTCTCAAAGCCGCCATACCCGCCTCTCTGCAGAGGGTCTCTATCTCTGCGCCGCTCAGGTTCTCGGTCAGCTCAGCAAGCTCAGGTATGGAGACGTCCCCGGCCAGGGGCATCTCTCTGAGGTGGATAGCCAATATCCGCTCTCGAGCATCTTTGTCCGGCAGAGGTATATTTATCATCCGGTCGAACCTTCCCGGCCGGAGCAGAGAGGGGTCGATCAGGTCGGGTCGGTTGGATGCGGCGAGTACCACCACGTCCCTCAGCTCTTCTAGTCCGTCCATCTCGATGAGGAACTGACTCACCACCCTCTCGGTGACATGCGACTCCAGTCCGCATCCCCTCGCAGGAACTATGGAGTCGATCTCGTCGAAGAATATCAGTGCAGGAGACGCCAATTTAGCTTTCCGGAAGACTTCTCTCACCGCCCGCTCCGACTCCCCCACCCACTTGCTCAGAAGCTCGGGGCCCTTTACGGATATGAAGTTTATCTGGCTCTCCGTGGCCACCGCCTTGGCCAGGAGGGTCTTGCCCGTGCCTGAGGGGCCGTAGAGTAGGACGCCTCTGGGCGGCCTGATCCCCACCGACGAGAATACCTCAGGATACCTCAGCGGCCACTCTACTGCCTCGATCAGCTCTTGCTTCGCCTCTTCGAGCCCGCCGACGTCATCCCAGTGGACCTCGGCCACCTCCACGAATACCTCCCGCATGGCGCTGGGTTCGATCTTTTTCAGGGCCTCCTGAAAATCTCTTCTGCCCACTCGCAGTCCTTCCAGGACCTCGAGCGGTATATCCTTCTCGTCGTCCAGGTCGGGTATGAGCCTGCTCAGAGTGTGCATGGCCGCCTCTTTGCAGAGCGACGCTAAGTCTGCCCCCACAAAGCCATGAGTCACCTCGGCGATCTTCTCCAGATCCAGGGACTCGTCGAAGGGCATCCCCCTTGTATGGACGTAGAGGATTTCCAGGCGACCTATCTTGTCCGGGATCCCAATCTCGATCTCCCGATCGAAGCGTCCTCCTCGTCTCAGGGCAGAATCCAGGGCGTTGGGTCTGTTGGTGGCCGCGATCACTATCACCTCGCCCCTCGACGAGAGACCGTCCATCAAAGCCAGGAGCTGGGCCACCACCCGGAGCTCCAGGTCGCCGGAAACCTCTTCTCTCTTAGGGGCGATAGCATCTACCTCGTCGATGAATATGATCGAGGGTGCGTTTCGTTCGGCCTCATCGAATATCTCTCTCAGCCTTTTTTCGCTCTCTCCGTAGAACCGTGAGGTGATCTCCGGGCCGCTTATGCTCATGAACCTGGTATCGGTTTCTCCCGCCACCGCTCTGGCGATCAACGTCTTTCCCGTGCCCGGTGGTCCATGGAGGAGAAGGCCCCTGGGTGGTGTTATCCCCAGCCTGTTGAAGACCTGTGGGTACCGGAGAGGCAGCTCGATCATCTCCCTGATCATCCTGATCTCTTTGGCCAGGCCGCCTATGTCCTCGTAGGAGATCTCTCTCACAGTCAGCTCGCCGATGGGCTCTTTGAGGATCTTGAGATTGGTATCTGGGGTGACTAATACCGGACCGTTGGGCGTGGTGTTAATCACCACGAAACCCAAAAAGCCGCTGATCATCTTCACCCGGAGGCGTTCACCTTTGACCACCGGCCTGCCGGTGAGGGTTCGCAGAAGGTACTTGGGTCCTCCGATCAGCCTGATCTGCTCTGTGGGTGCGAAGACGATCCTATCGGCAAGCCGGACCGCGGTCTTCCTCACCACCACCCTGTCGTCGATCCCCACCCCTAGGTTGCTCCTCAGTTCACCATCTATCCTGACGGCCCGGTAGGAGGTGGTGGAAGAAGATGAATGGGAGTTCCGATATCCCGGCCAGGCCACGGCACAGGCGGTCTTTTTGCCCCGGATCTCCACGACGTCGCCATCATCCAGGCCCAGCTCGCGCATCATGTTCTGGTCCATCCTGGCGATGCCCCGGCCGGCATCCCTGTGATGGGCCTCGATCACCTTGAGAGTTATGGACTCGACCATTCTAAAGGCACCTTGGTCTATATGGACCATCTGCCGTCTTTCTTCCGCACCTTTCCAAGCGCGGCCAGCCTCTGGAGGCAGTCCTCCACCAAGAGTGGGGACATTCTCAGTTTCTCGGCCAGGTATTCGGTGCTCGCCTCTCCTGAGAGGAGGGCGATGAGCGTCTCAGCCTCGAGTTGGTCATCGGTAACCTCATCTATCAGATTGATCCCCAAGCGCTTCGTCTCCATCGCTTCGGCCTCTACATCTTCCAGAAGGCATCTCAGCTGGTGGCGCTTCTCTTCCAGTTTTCTGAGACTGGCGCTGAGCTGGTCCAGATCCGGTGAACGGTGGACGTTCTTCTGGATGGTACCTTCGGGCCGGTAGGTCCTCACCCCGTAGGTGTGGGGCGTGACTACCACCTCCATGACCAGGCAATCTGCGATCCTGAAGTACTTTCTGCGCCGGTTATCGCGGTAACACTCGATCAGGCCCGCACGCTCCAGCATATTCAGGTGGGAGATCACCGCCTTGGGTCCCACGTCCAGGCGCTTGGCCATCTCGTTGAAGTAGAAGGGCCTGAAAGAGAGAAGCTGCAGGATGCGCCTGCGGTTCTCGTTTCCCAGTATATCGAGCAGCTCAACGGTCTCCAAAATGATCACTCAAACAGTAATTCCATGTTAGTAACTTTTGGTGAATATATAAGGCTTTCGTCACCCACCCTCCGAGGGACACCTGCAACGTTCAGCTCTTCTTCAGTTTCGTCCTCGCCTGCTTCCGGTAGTAGCTCAGCGGATGGCTTACCCTACGGCAGAGCTCGTCCTCGCCAGGACAGTTCCCATAGGTGGCCATGGTGGCACACGAGGGCGGCGTGTACTTGGTACCACTTTTCCCAGATATGTGATCCACCTGGTACCTGGTCTTCTCCTCGTCGAAGTCCGGGCTGGTGTTGAATAGGGCCACGACATCATCCACGCTCATGCCCACGTTTATCAGGAAGGATGTGAGGGCGAACCTGGCGGTATGAGCCAGGTTGACCCCCTCCGCCACCTGGGATAGGAACGTCCTGATGCAGGGAGGAAACGCTTCCTCGGCGACCGCTCCCAGGTCGGGGAACCTGTCCGCCTTGATCGCCACCAGCTCGGCTCCGATCACTCTTGTGTAGTCTGCCAGCTGCTGACAGATATTCTCCGGGACGGAAAGAGGCAGACCCCTCATCACCCTCTCCCTCGCCCGTTCTTCTAACAAGCGAGCCAGCTCGTCCTGGGTGACCGTAACCCTCCCCTTTCGCAGGCCCCTGTTCACCAGCTTCCACTTGGGGCTACGCATCCGGTGAGCGGCCTTGAGGTACTCGGCGAAGTGAAGCTCGAATAGGTCTCTTTGCCTGGCAGGATGAATATCGAGGTCCTGGGCCAGGGGTATCAGGTCAGCTGCATCTTCCTTCTTCATCCTCCTGCCGCCCAGCTTCGCCTCTGCCAGGGCGTACCTCCGGGTGAGGAAGTCGTCGTCCAGACAGGATACCATCAACCTGGCCAGGGGGTAAGAGAGCAGCTCTGCCATGGGATGGACCGATTGGTCAGGTATCGCCCCGCCGACGGCACCGAGGACGCGCTCGAGGGCCCTCTCCCTGACGGGCTGAAAGCCGCGCCTCTCCAGCAGGGCCTCGATAGAATAGCCCGTTTCTCTAACCTGATCTGCAGCCTGTCGGGTAAAAGGATAATCAGATCCGTTCTGGCTCATTCCTGTTCAATCCGGGGCGCCAGAAGGTAGTTGATGTCCACGCCCTGGCTAAGCGAGAAGTATACCCTGAGAGGATAGTCGACGCCCATCTCCAGCTTGACCTCCTGAGCCTTCCCGATAGCCTTGCTCATATCTGAGAGATAGTCGAGCGAGAAGAGGGATCTGGCTATCCCCGGTTTCATCCCCAGAAGCTCCATGCTTGGTATCTTCAGGATGAGGGAATCGATGTCTCCGCTGGCTTCCATATAGAACATATCTTCTGGATCGTCGCTGACCCCCAGAATCACATGATCGCTGACCTTCTCCGCGGCCCGAATGGCCTTCCTGAGCTGGGGGCCGGGAATGACAACGTGCGCAGGCAGGTCCAGGTCTGGGACCCGTGGCTCCTTCCTGATCGCGCTGGGATCGATAAGGCTCAGCGTGTAAGAAAGGGAGTTCAGCCCTATCTTCAGTTTGTGGTTCTCCTCATCCAGCTCCAGCGTGACGTTCTCTCCTCGGTCTGCCATGCTCAGGACGTCGCTGAGGCGCACCAGGTCCACCCCGATATCACCCTTCGCAGCCTCAAAGTACTCGAACGCCTCGGGATCGAGCCGGAAAGATACCATGGCGACGTTGGCGGGGTCCACCGCCTTCAGCTCTATCCCGTTCTCCGAGATGGCAAATCTAACCTCATCAACTAGAGACGAGACCGCGTCTATTGCGTCGCGTAACGTTTCTGCGTCTATCACAGCCTTGAACATCCTAGAGCCTCCTCAAAGGGGACGATTTTATGTTAAATATACTTTACCCTTAGTCGTACTCTCTCCAAGTGCAGTTACATTTTGTGCACCTGAAGAAGCGGACTTCGCTTTCGTCTGCCGACCTGAGCTGGCGGAGCCACCAGTACGCGACATTGTGTCCGCATTCGGGGCATCGCGCTCTGGTAGTGGGAAGTCCCGCGGCCTCTTCCTCTTCGATCACCGTGATCTGGCGCTTGGTCTGCTCGGTCCTGCTCACCAGACTATCGCTCTTGGTCTGCTTTATCTTCTTACCGCACTTCCTGCAGACCATCATCCCCTCTATCGGCACCATGATGCTCTTGCAATCGGGACAAAACTCCATTGGAGGAGGTTAAACACTCGTCATATTAAAGTTTGCTAGTTGAATAAGGTATATGCATGTCTACGTCAGGATCTTCTGGGAATGGTATGAGGTCGGCTGTGAACGTCATATGCAATAACCGCCCCGGTGTCTTACGCGACATCGCGGGTGCGGTGGCCGAGCGGGGCGGCAATATCGAATACACCCAGCAGTTCGTATTGGAGCGAGGTGCGAATATTGGCAAGGCCTCAATCTACATGGAGATAGATGGATGGGGTGAAGAAATGGTAGATAGACTGATGTCCATCCCAGCGGTCTGTGAGGTATCGGTCCATCAGCCCTTCGATAAGATATTCGGGTCCCGGGTGATCATAATCGGTGGGGGCGCCCAGGTCTCTCAGGCTGCGGTGGGTGCGGTGAACGAGGCAGATCGTCACAACCTCCGTGGGGAGAGGATCAGCATCGATACCATACCCCTGGCGGGCGAAGATTCCATCGCCGACGCGGTCAACGCGGTGGAGAGGCTTCACAGAGCATCGGTGCTAATCTTGGCAGGAGCCATAATGGGTGGCCGCATCACAAAAGAGGTCCAGAGGCTCAAGAAGGAGGGGATACCGGTGATCGCGCTCAAGATGGCAGGATCCGTGCCAGTCTACGCCGACCTGGTGGTGACGGACCCCATCCAGGCAGGAACCTTCGCCGTGATGCACGTCGCGAAAACCGCGGTATTCGATATAAAGCGGGTGCAAGGGAGGGAGTTCTAGAGCCCTGGCCCGCCTATCCCCGGCGTAGCCCCATCTTCTTCAGATCTCTGATCGTCTCGCCGTCGAATAGGTCTTCGAGGGTGTAGAACTCGTCATCCACCTGGAGGACGGGCGCGGTGAGGGTAAATACCCCGTTTATCCTCAGCTCTGTTAGAGCCTCGGGAGTGGCCATATCCGTCTCCTGGAACTCGATTTTCCATTCCTTCAGTACGTTCTTAAGCTGTTCACACCGCGGGCAGGTCTCTGTGGAATAAACTACGTACTTCACTTGGTCATGCCTCCACCGTTACGTCAAGCCGCTCATAGCAGCCCTGTCGTAGGGTGTTCCTCCTCTATGCTGACCGCGTATCCACACTCTACTGCTCGTTCGGCGCACATTCGGCAGCACGAGAAGTTGACCAGGTACGTCGTGCCCTCGATCTCATACTCGAATACTTGGTTGCAACTGAGTCCCATAACCCGCCTGTAGTCCAGGCCGCGGCCGAACTCATGATCTTCCGCCACCATGGGGTACTCATCCTCGAACCATATCTTGGGCAGAAGCACGGGAATTATCGCCATGTCCATGCCGCACCCGCAAGGCCCGTAGGTATTTTCAGGCCCGTTGTAAACTATGGCCTTGTGCGTATGTTCGTCCATCTTACTATTGACCTCCATCACCTTTGAAGCTGTCATCTAATTATTCGCCTTTACATTCTAATAACCTTGGTCTGAAAATAGGGGGTCGATCACTATATATCCCGATGATATTCTGATGCTCGGTCGAAATAGACCCTCTTTGCGAGACTTTTGAATCTATCTGTGATGATAGCATGTTTTATTCCGGTTCATCAAGATAATCTCGGGTACTACTCTACGAAAGTTATATATAGTGGCTTGTTGAAGAACACAGTACCGATTTGGATATGTGGTCGGAGATAAGCCGGTTTTACTTGTTTTTCTGACCGCAGTGTCCTGATTAACGGTAGGAGGGAGAAGATTAATGGCAATAATTCCAGTTGCTCCAGTTAGCAGGCTCATCCGCGAGGCAGGTGCCAAACGGGTCAGCGAAGGCGCGCGTGACACATTGGCGGAGATCCTCGAGGATTACGGTCTGGATATAGCCAAAGAGGCCGTGGTGTGGGCTAACCACGCCAAAAGAAAGACGGTGAAAGCGGAAGATATCGTGGAGGCGGTAAAGAGGGTCAAGCCCCCCAAGTTCTCTTCAGATTGAAAGTAGATATGTAGATATACACCTATAGGTATCAGTCGTCTTCATATGTATACAAGCTCAGACTACCTTTCTCTGGGTCTGATATGCGGGATCGAGATTCATCAGCAGCTCGATACCGCCTCCAAGCTATTCTGTGGCTGTCCCACCAAGCTAAGAGACGTGGAAGACTCGAACCTGGAGTTCCTCAGATATCTCCGTCCGGCCAGGAGCGAACTTGGCGAGATCGATAGGGCCGCCCTGGAAGAGGTTCTTGTCTCTCGTAAGTTCATCTACAAATCCTACGATACCACCTGTTTGGTGGAGGCGGACGAGGAGCCCCCAAGCGAGCTGGACTGCGAGGCTCTCGACGTCGCGTTGATCGTATCCAAGATCCTGAAGATGCAGATCGTGGACGAGGTTCACACCATGCGCAAGATCGTGATCGACGGGTCCAACACGGCCGGTTTCCAGAGGACTGCTTGCATCTCCTTGAAGGGCTACCTGGAGACTTCTTGCGGCAGTGTGGGGATAGAGACCATCTGTCTGGAAGAAGAAGCGGCCAGGATCATCGATGACCGGGGCGACGAGGTGGTCTACTCTTTGGACCGGCTGGGCATCCCTCTGGTGGAGATCTGCACCGCTCCAGATATCGTCTCACCTCAGCACACCAAAGAGGTGGCTCAGCAGCTGGGCATGATTCTCCGGTCTACGGGCAGGGTCAAACGGGGTCTGGGCACCATTCGCCAGGATGTCAACGTCTCCATAAAGGCGGGTGCCCGGGTGGAGTTGAAGGGCGTCCAGGACCTCAACCTGATCGATACCATCGTGGAGTTGGAGGTCCAAAGACAGGTCAGACTTCTGGAGATAAAAGACGAGCTGGTCAAGAGAAACGCCCAAGTGTGTGACAGCGTATCGGACGTCACCGGCATCTTTGCCGATACCGGCTCCAAGGTGATCCGCAGAGCCCTGGATAGATGTGGGTCCGTCCTGGCGGTCAGGCTGGACGGCTTCGACGGTCTGGTTGGCCAGGAGATCCAGCCGGGGAGGCGTCTGGGTTCGGAGATCTCCGACCGGGCGAAGCGGGCCGGTGTGGGCGGGATATTCCATACCGACGAGCTTCCCGCCTACGGCATCACCGAGGAAGAGGTGGAAGCTGTCAGAGCCGAACTCTCTGCCGGAACAGACGACTGCGTGGTGATGGTGGCCGCGCCGCTCGATAGGGCAGAGGTGGCGATGACTGCGGTCCTGGTGAGAGCAAGAGAGGCCCTGGTGGGTGTACCGGAGGAGACCAGGCGCGCCCTTCCCCTTGGGACGTCGGACTATATGAGGCCCCTGCCGGGGTCGGCCAGGATGTATCCGGAGACCGACGTGCCGCCCGTGATCATCACAGAGGATATGATAGGCTGCCTGGAGCTGCCCGAACTCCTCGACGAGCGCGCGGCGAGGTACGTGCAAGACTGCGGACTGAACCCTGAGCTGGCCCGCCTGATGGCGACATCGCCCCAGTACCAGCTCTTCGAAGAGGTGCTCCGGACCTTCTCGCTCGCGCCCGCCCTGGTGGTCAGGACCTTGGAAGCCACCCCCAGAGAGCTGGCCAGAGAGGGCATTTCTGTGGCCGACCTGTCCGATCGCCATTACCTCGACTGCTTCGCCCTGTTATCTGGGGGGAAGGTGGCCAAGGAAGGGCTTCCCGAGCTGCTCAAGGCCATGGCCAAAAACCCGCAGGTATCGGCAGAAGATGCCGCCCGGATGGCGGGCCTGGTCGGCGCCAACCAGGATCAGGTCGAGGCTCTGATCTGCAGGGTGGTAGCCGAGAGGAATGATTTTGTCAAGGAGCACGGCGAGAGAGCACAAGGTCCTCTGATGGGGGTAGTAATGAAGGAGCTGCGGGGTAAGGCCGACGGCGCCCTGGTGAGCATGATCCTGAGGCGAGAGATCGAGAGGATTGCGGGACGGTGATCGGAAGGGGTCGGTCCGGGGCCGGTGTATTGTCTCAGCCTATCTGCATAATACATCAACCAAATCTCAGATCACTGCCGGGCGCCTCACATTAGGTTAGTATTTTTTTCTTCAAATGCGGAACTAATACCGACTCGGATTTGAAACATATTCGAAAGAGGTCACCGACAAAAACGGCGTGGGCTGGTCTTTTTTTTTGTGTGAAATATCAACAAAGTTTAAAATAAGTATCTGAGACCATTATCCGCAGTCCGTAACATATATATATATATCAAAAAAAAGACTAGAAATACGAGGGTTGTGGGTAAGTGCTTCTGAATGAAAAACCCAAGAATCGATAGCTGGTAACTAATTACCTCTGAAATCATTAAAGTGCTGATTACAGGCGGTTTTTCAGTAAATCACCTACACGATCAACACGAGGGCATGGTAGTAATCAGCATAATAGCAATGAGGATGAGATTTTTTGTGTGATGTTGTTAGATGTCAGCAAAAACAGTTCATACAAAAGTTGTAGCAGTTTTCGCGCTAGATTAGTGATGGTCTTTTCGTTCTTGATGGTGAGTTCACTTTTTATTGCCATTACAGGATTTTTTGAGACATTTATAGGCTACTTACTTCTTGGTACGAACCCTAGCCTTCTCATATGCTCTGCGGTTTTTTTTGTTACCTTCAGCACGTATAGCCTGAATAAACTCACCGATGTGGAGGAAGATGCGATTAACATGCCTGAAAGATCGAACTTTCTCACAGGGCACAGGAGACTTGTAATCTTATCCATACTTGCAGGGTATGTACTTTGTGTACTATTAGTGTTTCTTGCTAAGCCTTTGGCCATTCCAATTTTATTCGTACCACTTGCAGCAGGTTTTTTATATAGTATTAAGCTGCATCCAGTTATCCCCAGGCTCAAGGACATACCGGTCATGAAAAGCATTACTGTGGCTTTCTCTGCGTCATGTGTATGTACGCTCTTGCCAGCCGTGAATAGTACAGATGTCGCAAAAGTGACAATAGCATCTGTCTTCTATTTCGTACTGGTGAAGGTATTCATAGACGCGACCCTATACGATGTTAGAGATATTGAGGGAGATAAGGCAACTGGCATCAGAACGATTCCTGTGCTCATCGGCACTCGAAAAACCACGGTCCTTCTTCTAGCGATTAATAGCACCATCCTGCCATGTGTGGTGCTGGTGGAGATTGGCATTAGACCATTAGCAATCTTGATGATCTTCTATGGATATGCCTATATACTCTATTTCAGGAAGCGGAGAAACCCCATGACATTGGATTTCTTCGTGGATGGTCAGTGGATGCTGGCATCTATTATGTTCATCATGCTGAAGGGTGTAAGAGTCATCATCTGAAATATAGTAGAACCTACATTTCGCGGCAGTGATCTGGGATTTGGTTGATGTATTGTGTAGATAAGCTCTGATGATATCTATCAACAACGTTTTACGCTGGCGATCTCGTTTGAATACATCCCTCCTTCGAATCAGCATCGGCTTCCTATTTTTGGATAACATACCGACCTATTGCTGAGACACTGCCGAACGAACCTCCGATATAATCACAAATGGTTGCCAAAGTTGGGCTCTTGAATCGATTTAGAGCAGAGTAATGGGCGTTACCGATGATTCATGAATACCAATCAGAATGTCTCAACCAACTCAGACATGTTCCTGTAAAACTCATAGAGTTCCATGCCCCATCTAGTAGCAGCTTTTCCCGTACAAAAAAGATCATTCCCGAGATCATACCCTCCTTCCTGTCTGAACAATCCCATGTACAGATGTTCATCGGAGACTGTAAATGCCACTTTGACATCAGCCTTTATTTTGTATAATCTAAAGTTCTCAAATTCAAGTAACCCATCCGCACCCTTATAATAATCACTATAAGCAAGATCTATGATAGAATCTGTCAAGACCAACTCGACGTCTATGCCATTTTCCACACAAGCAGTAATTGTTTCAGCGTATCCTGGGATGATTATTGGAGATACACCGCGGATAACCTTAGACTCTATTATTTTCTCCATAAAGTATGTCTGAGCTTTAAGAAGTGCTGCTGGATCGGCCCGCACTACTTCCGATCGGCCCAACATCCCTATCCTGGACAAAAGCTCTTCAGGTATACCACTTATATCATGTGTCAGCCAGTAATCCTTATGCTGATCTAAGATCGTGATAGCGCTCACAAGCTCGTTTATCAGATGCGTTTGCACGCGCCCTATATTTGTCAGTGTATAACCATTCTCCGCTCTTGTGACGAGGTCTGCATCGATTAGATTCCTTATCGCATGGAGAATTGTGGTGGCTCTGGTCCCGATCTCCTTCTCAAGCGCTCCTATATTCTTCTCTCCATCCTCCAGACAGAGCATGGTTTTTGCTCGCACCTTAGATCTTGTGAGAGCCTTGAGCTGCATCTCTGCCTGGTCAAACAAATCGGACGTTTTCACAGAATACCCCACATTTCAGATTTTGGTCGCCTTATAGTCGAATGGTGGTATCTCATTAAAATTGCTATCTTGATAGTAAACGGTACCCTTAATGGTTTCATCGTCTATTAGCCGTCCATCTGCAAAGGTTATTGAAACCAAAGGGTCGTCCTCACCCAGGTTTCTCACGGATAGATAGTATGCGTTGACCCTATCGTCTTCAACAGTTCCAAAGATAATACCTGAGTATTCATCGCCGGAAGGCTCAACCACTACAGAAAAAGATCCCAATATATTATTTTCTACTTGTTGGATTTTTGCGGTCATGATCTCCTTTTCAGGGCCAAAGTCGTAAGTGGACTCCCAGGACCCACTGGCATCTCTATCACCCCAGGCCAGTGCAGGGTTTCCTAATATTACCAATGTGCAGAATATAAGAACTACTGCTCTGAATCCAGTCATGTTGAATCCCCATAACAATTATTTCCATAAATGTACTTATCACTACTAATACTTAATCACTTGTATCTTCAGCATTTCCGAATACCAACGAGGATCTCGAAAAATCCATGCACTATTTTAAAAACATAGCACAGATTTCACGGGACTGCATAAACCAAACAAATGGTTTATATAACATTAATAGAATATGTGTACTCTATGAGGACCTTCATCGATTTTGCTATCAACCAAGAGTATGAATAAGTTGAACGTCGTGGAGACAAGCTGATGAAGATGGAATCTCTAATCGATTGGGATGCATTTAGACCACTACTCAGCGATCTTTACAAAAACAACACCAGCAAAGGCGGCAGGCCTAACATTGATGTTGTGATAATGATCAAGCTACTGGTACTTCAACAGTGGTTTGGTCTATCAGATTCACAGTAAGAGATATGGGCAGAACTCCAGAGACAGCCTGACCACTTGTTTTCTCCTCGCGGAGATAAGGCCAAAACCAGGAGGAGCAAGGATGGAACCTGGGCTAAGAAAGGAAATAAATCTCAATTCGGCTATAAATTACGGTGGACTTAGCCAAAAAGAGGGTCTTTAAGGCAGGTCATGTCATGGTTACTACGATAAAAAGAACTGCTGTCAAAATAGTATTTACGGCTATCTGTTTTAACGTGTACCAGCTGTTAACCCTCAAGAACAAGAATGCGGTATAGCGGTA
>CAYQFP010000025.1:0-16797 GCA_964416865.1 uncultured Methanotrichaceae archaeon | reverse complement strand
GGCAATCTGTGATGCAGCTTCTTGTCACAAACAAAGCACACAAAGCACACAAAGAGCACAAAGAAAGCAGAAAAAGAGTTTATTCATTAGGCTTTTGTGATCTTTGTGATCTTTGTGGTTTAATTCTGAAAAAATCTAAAGATATTTCAGATTGAGTAATATTAGCGTTCATTAGCGGTTGAAATAAGGAGTGTGTATGTGTTTAGCGCCCTAAGAATCACTCGCTTGATAATGGTTTTAATAAATAGATGCAGTATGCCCCATGTCTCGTGTAGTTCCTGCATAGTGAGGTCTAACGATACTGGTTTAGGTGCCTGAGTGGTTACGTTTGATCGTACAAAAAGAGAAGAGCGACCTTTGCCGCCCGTTCTATGTTCGCCTTCTGCCTTACGCCACCACGCCCAGGCAGATCGGGGCCTCAACGATTTCCAGATATACGTAGGGGTTCACACCGGCTTCTTGGAGCTGGGTTAGGCCATCATTGTCGACCTGGAACTCCTTTATGGTGATGCACATCTCTTCTGGCTGGTCCATATATTCCATGGCCGCTAGATCCATCGCAAACCTGCTCGTCCACCAGTCCCAGGGATCGTCGGTGGCAACGATGTTGTGCTTTATCTTCAACTCGGTGAAGTTGAATCCCACCACCAGGCCGTCGCCGGAATTGGATGAGCCGTCCCAGCGGATGTACAGGCCTGCCGCATCCTTTGCGTAATCTGGCAGAGCTGCTTTGTTCTCACCGGTTAGGCCCTTCACATACATCCCTCTCTTTCCAGGGGTAGCGTCCCAGACGGCCTGGAAAGCATCTTCCTTGCACCATACAGGACAGGCGATGACCTTGTAGCTCTGGTTGGCTGGGTCGGTTATGGGCAGTTCATCTTCCACGTACTTGCTGATCAGATAACCGCTGGTCACACCGGGGCATAGGTGGTTGTGCAACATGGCGGCCTGAAGGAAGTCGTAGGTCGTATCGGGATGGGCCCAGATGTTGGCGATGGTGATCAGGCTGAACTCGTTCCCGCAAAAGACCTTGTCGCCGAACTTCTTGTTCCATTCTTCTGGGTTGTTCAGCATGTACTCGGCGTCGATCATCTCCTTTGAGTTGATGGAGAAAACATCATCTCCTGCAAGATCGGCGCTCTCGTCTACCTGGAGGAACAACGCTTCATCGGTCTTTTTGTTGTAGATGAAGAACCAGAGGGGGCAAAACTTGCTCCTATGGATGGGGAGCAGATTGGCCTTGCCGACGGTACAGCCGCAAGTCTCCGATACACCGTCGATTGCCGCTTCGGTGGTCTGGCCGTCGATCATGGCGTAACCTGCATCGGTCATGGCCAGTATGTTTTCGTCGCCCTTCTCGAAGCCTAGCTGGGTCATGGCCTCTGCCGCGGCCTTGGTGCCCAGCTCTTTCATGACGTCGTCCTGCGCCAGGGCGATTCCTGGTACCATTGAGAGAACTAACGCCAAAACCAGTAAGTTTCTTTTCATGTTCATCTATTCACCTCATAAGAACTACATGAAATCAGATCAGGCAGTCTTACTAAGTAGACTAACCAACTGTTTATTTATGAATCTTTCCACCAAATCTCACACGAAATGAGTTCTATATATAAAAAACAACGTGCCAAACAATCGATGAGTGTATGATAATAATATAATTTTAAAAAAAAATCCTATCTGCAAACAAAATATATATGAGTTGCAAACCGAGATCGGTCATCCCTTATATTTCCCGCCCACAACCTCCCGTATCTGCTCCGCCGTTTTCGGCCCCACCAGTTCCACCTCTTGCAGAGCCTCCGGGGGCGCCGTTACCACCTTCTCCACGCTCCCGAAGTGTTTGAGCAGGTTCCGCGCCACCACCGCCCCCACTCCTGGTATCGACGAGATCAGGTCCTCCTGCTGCGCCTTAAGGCCGCGGGCAGTCTTTCGTCCATGGGCCGAAGGCGCTTTTCGGTCCTGCTGCTCCCTTCGTGCGATCAAGGCGATAACCGACGCCGTCTCATCCTCATCCTCCGTTGGGATGATAGCAACCCCGAAGTCCACGGCTATGGAGACCAAGGCGCCCCGGATGGCGTTGGGATGGACCTGCCTGGCGTAGAGATCTCGGCCCTCCAGGATGAGAAGCGGCCGCTCATAAGTCCTGGTCAGGTCTCCCACCTGCCGGAATACGTCCCGGTCCGCGCTGACCAGAGAGTCTACGAAGTCTGCCGCCGTCTTCCGCTCGATTGCCACCTTGTCGCTGATCACGTAGTCTCCCACCTCCAGGACCTCCAGGACGATATCGATCCCCAGCGCCTCCAGACGCTTTGCCATCGTCCGCTCCCGTGAATCTACGTAGACAAGGGCGCTGGCTTCCTTCTTTCCCTTCTCCTTTCCCTCCACCCCGACAGAACCGATCTGGGTCTGTTTGGCATCTGCCGTCGCCGTCTCAAACCGGCCCAGGTCCCGGATCTGCTTGTGCATGTTCTTCTCCTTCCGGTCGCTGATCCAGCGGTAAGTCTCGTCTTTCGTCCCGCTGGCCACCAGGACCACCACCTTCCCGGCGCGGGTCCGACCTGTCCGCCCCTTGCGCTGGATAGACCTGATCTCGCTTGGCACCGGCTCGTAGAACAAGACCATGTCTGTTGCCGGGATGTCGATCCCCTCTTCGCCGACAGAGGTGGCGATTAGCACGTTGTAGGTCCCTTCACGGAACTGCTGGAGTATCTCCGTCTGTTGCTTCTGAGTCAGACCCGCGTCAGATACCCGGCTGGCCTGACCCACGAACCTTACCGGCCTGATCAGGTCCTCCCCAGAACCCTCCAAGAACTCCAAAACCGAGGTTGCCGTGTCTCTGTAGTTGGTAAAGACCATGATCAAAGAGTCATCCTTGGTTTTGAGCTGCTCCTCCACCAGGTCCTTGACCGCCATCAGCTTGGGATGATCCACGTCCAGCCGCTCCAGGGTGTAAACCGCCTCCCTGAATAGGGAATCCTCGGCGATGCGCTTGGCCGCCTTGCTCCCACCCCGGGACCTGGCCTCCATGTCCAGCCGCTCCAGATACTTGGCCAGAGACTCCATGCCCTGGGTCTCTGCCAGCTCTACGGCATGCCTCAGCTTCAGCACTTCTGCCAGCACCGAGACCGCCTGGTAGAGCGAAGGTGTTGGCTCTCTGGCGATAGAGGTCCTCAACCTCTTCTGCATATCCAAGAGCTCCTTCTTAGAAGCCCTCTGAAGCTGTTTCGTGGTCCCGCCGCCCGGCGGAGCCAGCCGGGAGAGAGCCTCGATCCTCGGCTCCAAGACCTCCTCCAAGAGGTTCCTCAGCTGGAGGATCTCTTTGGGGACGGTCACCTTCACCACCTCGACTTCCGTCTGCTGGACGAAAGGCACCACGTCTGGGTCTTGATCTGTCTTGGCCTCCACCCTAGATATCCTCAGGTTGGAACAGACCTCCTCGATTTTTTCTGCACTGCTCCCCGGACTGGCGGTGATCCCCAGCACGAGTCTGTCGTGCCCTTCTTTCTCGTACCTCTGGGCGATATAGACGTAGGCATAGTTCCCCACCGCCCGGTGAGCCTCGTCGAAGATCACGCAGGAGACATCCTTCAGGTTGATCCTCCTGGATAAAAGGTCGTTCTCGATCACCTGGGGGGTAGAGACGATGATCCTGGCCTCGTCCCACATCTCCATCCTCCGCTCGGGCGGGTTCTCGCCGGTGAACTGAACCACCTCGGAGGGCGCAACCAGGATCTTCTTCAGAAAAGAGGTGTGCTGCTCCACCAGGGGTCTGGTAGGTGCCATGAAGAGCACCTTCCCCCTATCCAGGCGGACCAGCATGACCAGCAAGGCCACCACGGTCTTGCCAAGACCTGTTGGCAAGACGACCAGGGTAGACTCACTAAGGGCGCTGACCGCCAGGTCCAGCTGGAAGAGACGCTTCTCGACCGTCCCTTCTCTGATGAGGGGATGCTCTATGTAGCTCATCTCAGGATCTCATAGAAGTCCTTGTGGGGGTTGATCAGGAGCGCCTCTGCGATCTCTTTGGCCAGCTTCTCCGGATCGTTGGAATCCAGTTTGAGCTTCCAGATGACCGATCGTTCCACCTTCTTGACCATCGAGAACCCCAGCCGGTTTCTGAGTCGGTCAAGGGTGGTTTCCGCCTCGCCGTCCTCTATGTGCAGCCCCACCTTCACCGGGACCGAACCATCCTCGAAGTCGAGGCCCTCTGCCGATGCCAGGTAGCTCTCCTTGTTCTCGTTCACCAGTTCTCTGGCCAGCCTCTTGGCCAGGTCCAGGGGGTCTTCGACGGCGTCATCGACCTCCAGGGAAAGGAGCCGTTCCCGCTCCAGGCCGGTCAGCTCCTTGCCGTACCCCATCCTCCTGACGAGGGTGTTCTTGACGGTCGCCGCTTCTGCATCTGGGATCTTGAGCCAGATCCGGAGGTTTATCTTCATCTGGACACCTCGATGTAGCGCTTCATAGACTCAAATATCAGCCTGCCCGGGCCAGGTGTATCGATCTGGCGCCTTGTAGTGTCGTCGGCGAAGGGCAGCTGCCAGGCGAAAGAAGACCTCTCCGGGTGAGGCATCATCCCCAGAACGTTGCCCTCGGGGTTGCAGATGCCTGCTATGTTCTCGACGCTACCGTTGACGTTCACGGGAAACTCGTTTCCAGTTTCGCCCTCGGTGTTGCAGTACCTGAAGACTATCTGATCCTCCTCGTTCAGTTTCTCTATCAGGTTCTCATCGGCGGTGACCAGGTTTCCCTCGGCGTGGGCCATCGGTATATCGAGGAGCGATCCCTTATCGATGAGGTAGCTGCCGCTGCACCTCCCTGCAGTGGCGTCGTGCCGAAGGGTGGTCCAGGCGCAGTAGAACCCTCGCCGCACTATCTCGCCTTTGGTCACCATCACGTTCTGGGCCAAGGCTGCGTCTATCCTGTCCAGCCCGGGAAGCATCCCCGACTCCACCAGGATCTGAAACCCGTTGCAGATCCCAAGGACTGGCTTGCCCTCGCCGGCTTCCTCTTTGAGGGTCTCCATCACCGGCTCCTTGGAGGCGATGGCTCCCGCCCTGAGCCGGTCCTGGTAGGAGAAACCGCCGGGGATCATGTAGCCGTCAAAGTCGCATAGCTCTTCTGCCGGCCGGTTCCATCTGAACATCTCCCCATCCAGACCGGTGCTCCTGGCCGCCACCAGGGTCTCATGCTCGCAGTTGGACCCCGGGAACTGTATCACCGCTACCTTCATCTCATCGCCTCCACCAGGCCCCCGGTCCAGGCCTTCCTGGCCGCCTCCAGATCCAAGCAGACCACCTTCGTATCCTTGCGGGTCATGACCAGCTCAGGAGCATCCTTCACGACGCCCAGCCTCATCAGGTCCAGGCCGCGCTCCTTCATCAGTCTGGTCAGCTCCTCCTCTGCCCCTGCCCGGCACTCCAATAGGAAACCGGACGACTCGGAGAATACCAGCCGGTCGGTGCCAAGGCGTGAGCTGCCAGCCCGGTCGAGAGCAAGCTCAATCCCTCGGTCTGCCTTTCCGGCCAGGGCCATCTCCGCGGCCGTCGCCCCCAGACCGCCGTTGGATATGTCGTGGGCCGATACCACAAACCCCCTGGCTATGGAGTCGATGGTGGTGTGAATCATCTTTCGCTCTTGATCGAACCTCACCTGAGGAACGTTGGCCCCCGTCGCCCCGCAGACGGTGCGGTAGTAGTCTGACCCGCCAAGCTCGTCGAACCGTGGTCCTATCAGGAACATGTTGTTCCCCGGCTCTTTGAGGTTCATGGTCACGGCGTCTCCGACATCATCGATGAGACCGACACAGGCGATCACGGGCGAGGGGTCGACAGTTCCTTTGGGCGACTCGTTATAGAAGCTGACGTTGCCGGAAACTATGGGTACAGGAGCGTCCTGGTGACCCTTCAGCCAGAGCGCCTTGGCGGCGTCCGAGAGGCCTCTTACAGCCTCTCTGAACTCCCAGAATGCTTCAGGTTTCTCCGGATTGCCGAAGTTGAGGCAGTCGGTCATGGTCCAGGGCACGGCTCCTATCGAGGCCACGTTTCTCATGGCCTCGGCCACGGCGGTGGCTCCACCCCAGTAGGGGCTGATCCTGCCGTAGAATGGGTTGGAGTCCACAGAAAGAGCGATCCCGAAACGTTCACCCCGAACAGGAGCGATCAGGCCTGCATCGGCCTCTCCCGGCCTGATCACCGAGTTGCCCTGAACCTCGGTGTCGTAGTACCTGTAAACGTGCTCCCTGGACGACGTATTGGGCGAGGCCAGTACCCTGAGCAAGACCTGGCTCAGGTCTTTGGGAACCTCGATTGCAGGTTCCATATGATGCATCTTTCGTGGCTTCTCCTCTCGCTGGTACCTGATGCCGCCGGTGAGGTGCTCGATGGGAACATTGCAGGTCACCTTGCCCTTGTGCCGGGTGATGTACCGTCCGTTGGTGGTCATCTTCCCCACCACCGAAGCCCTGGCGCCTTCGTAGACATTGGGCAGGTCCCAGTCCTCGTTGTAGATCTTCAGCACCCTGGGAGTCATCTCCGGTGGACAGATGAGGAGAAAGCGTTCCTGGGTCTCCGCACACCCGATCACCTCTGGCGGAAGGTCGCCGGCCCGGTGGACCATCTCCAGGTTTAGGTCCATACCATAACCTGCGCTGGCTCCCATCTCCGAGGAGGCGCAGGTGAACCCGCCACCGCCCAGGTCTTTGAACCCGATGGTGATCCCCTCCGACCGGGTCATCTCGAAGAGGTCCTGGTTGGCCTTGAATAGGACGTTCTTCAGGAAGGGGTCTGGTATCTGGATGGCGCCTCGGTTTGCGTCCTCGTCTTCCGCCCTCAGAGCCTCCGAGGCGAAGGTCACCCCACCAAAGCCGCTGGAATCGGTAGGCTTACCGATGAGGATCACGTCGTACCCCTTCTCGCCCGCACCAAGAGGAGCCCTGCTCTTGATGATCTCGTCTCTCTTAACCACACCGATGGCAACCACGTTGACCAGGCAGTTGGTATCGAAGCTATCGTCGAAGACCACATCTCCGGCCATCACCGGGACGCCCAGTGCGTTTCCGTACTGCCAGATCCCGTCGACTACCCCTTCGGCCACCCAGCGGACGTGGTTGGCGTCCGGGCCGTTGGGGTCGCCGAAGCGGAGCGGATCGGCGGTGGCCACCACCTTGGCGCCCATGCAGTTCACGTCTCTGACGATACCGCCGATGCCTGTAGCCGCGCCTTCGTTGGGCAATATCTGGCTGGGGTGGTTATGGCTCTCGTGGGCTATGACCACACACCAGGTATCGTCGATGGCCACTATGCCTGCGTCCTCTTCGGGTCCCTGGACGACGTTGGGCCCGGTGGTGTGCAGGAACTCCTGGAGGGTGGCCCGACTGCTCTTGTAGGAGCAGTGCTCGCTCCACATGGTATCGTAGTTGAAGAGCTCCTGCAGGGTGGGGTCCCGCCTCAGGATATCTGCGATGGAACGCGCCTCAGAGACTGTGAGGCCAAGGCCTGCACCGCGCAGGTTCGTCTCGACCTCTTGGTCTGGATGACCGATTATCCTCAATAGATGACACCTCTTACAGGAGGATATGCTTGTGGAGATCGTTATGAATTTGTCGCTGGTGGGTAGTAAATCCAACCGAATGGAGGATTTACTCGTTGGGTAAGGTATACCTACTTACAATCGTTACAATATTACTATGCTAGCAACTAAACGTATTCCCGTAACTGAGGCGGTGTGGGCCGAGCTATCAGACCTAAAAAGAGCTGGACAGACTTATGACACCCTGCTATCTGAGATGATAGAGAGGGAGAAGAAGGAAAGGCTATTTGGGGATATGGATGAGATTGAAACGAGAGGGAAATTCGTGGAGATAAAATGGTAGACTTCCATGTGTTGATAGATGAAGATGCACAAAAATTTCTTGATAATCTATCCGAAAAAAGCCAGCGGATCGTGAAGGAGAAACTTAGGATACTCGAAGAAGATCCTTTTTCTGGAAAACACGGCGACAAAGAATTAATCCAACAAAAAGATCGCAAAGACATTTATCGCTTGCATATTTCAAGATCTTACCCCGCGTTTTATAGGATATATAAAGACGAGAAGATAGTTAAGATCCTAGGTATCACGACCATCGAGCAGGCACACAAATTGTATGGAAGATAACCGCCGACGAAGGGCAAACCTCAAGTCCGGTTCTGTGGGAGGGCTCATAGTAACCCCGGAGCTATTACTCCAAAAAGGGGTGGCTATGAGTTCTACTCGACATATTTTGTATACAACCAAAAAGTCTTAAAGCCTGAGGCGATATAGCCCAACGATGGTCGTGGTAGTGATCTGTGACGACTCGGAGATCGAAGTCTCCGACTGCGAGGTCTGTCAGATATGTGGTCGTCCTCTCGAAGAATACGATGAGGTGACGGGCACAGGCATCTTAGGGTACTACCACTGGACTTGCGTGACTCATATGGATTAATGTACACCAACCACGATAGCGAACATTTTTATGACGAGCAACACCTCAAATTAATATAAAATTTTTTTTAATTTTTGTCCCGGTTTAGGTTAATATCCATGTTCATACCCCCATTTTCTCGTTTTTTTTGACAGCAGTTCTTTTTACCGTAATAAGGTAGTAGGTCTAAAGGTCAAGTGAACCATTCCCCCCATATGCATTTATTGCGGGCTTGTTCTTATCGCCTCCTCATGAATTCATGGCCTGGTTGCGACATATGACACTCTTTACAGAGTGTGATCAAATTTGAATTTCTTTCGTCTCCACCTAAACTCCTTGGTTTAACATGGTGAACATGTAATTCTACGCCGTCTTTCAGTCCATGTATTCCACAAACTTGGCAAGTGAAATCATCTCGTTTGCGTATTTTTTTAGAGATATTTATCCAATATGGGCTCTTGTAGAAACCAGACGGGCCATATTTAGCGATAGAGGCTCTCTGTCTTCTTTTTTTGCGCCTTAACCAATATGAGAGACACCAAAAGCAGCAAATAGCAATGGATACTACAATTAGCCAGAAAACAATTTCATGAGATCGGAATAAGTCCGCAACCAATAGATACGACACAACGACCTTATGATAAATATAATCCAATGAAGAGAATAAAACCAGTATCAGAATGCCAAGGCCTTTTGCTGATGATAGGGTATAATATGATCGCATGTTTTGTTGGTAACTCCTTATCTGATTGATATTATATAATACAGTAATGTCAGCAGCTCACGCAGAGTCCAATTACCTTCCATAAATATACCCCCACCCACGGGCCATTAGCCTATGCAATGGGCATAGCGAAGGGAGACAGACTACCTTGCCTTTTGAGGGCCGTCTCAGACTTTGGATGATATCCAACAGGCTGTTATGCGTACTCTGCTGCAAAAACCACGATATAAAAAAACGTTTTGGTGCTAGGTAGGGAAGGATCGACCGGTGGTGCCAAAAGTGCGGGCCTCATTATACCTAGCATTTCAGACAAGATCGATATATCCGCAATATTTCGCATACACCTGCAGTTTGGAGTCATATCTGCATTGCGTATATCATTCCAATCGGGTAGTCCTTTACATCTCATTCATTCATTCATTCATTCATGCATTCAAATGCATTACAGATTATATTAATCCTCATCCTCTCTCAATAAAAGCTCGATATCCTCGTTTATCTTGTCGAGCTCGTCATCCGAGAGTGGTTCTGGTACCGCACGATCTTCGTTTTCAAGAACAGCGAGACCGAGCTTCCTGAATCTGTCGGCCACCTCGGAGTCCGGTGCGTACTCGATCACGGTCTTGCGGCGTATCTCGGCCCGGGGTATGAGATCGCTCATCGGTAACCTGCCCACCAGCTTCGTGCCCAGCCTCTCTGCGAAGTTCTCTACGATCGAAGGCTCGTCTACCGCGCTTCTCCCGTTGTAGATTATCCCGCCTAGAAAGACCTGGCCTCTATCTGCAAACCGCTTTATGCCTTTGCAGATGTTGTTTGCGGCGTAGATCGCCATGGGGTCGCAGGTGGTAACGATATAGACATCATCTGCCAGCCCCCGCCGCAGGGGCATCGCAAACCCGCCGCAGACCACGTCACCCAGCACGTCGTATATCACCACATCGGGTTTCAGCTTCTCAAAAACACCCAGCCGGGAGAGCATATCTGCAGCTGTCAGCACGCCACGACCCGCACAACCCACGCCGGGTTCCGGCCCGCCTGACTCGGCACAGTAGACCCCGTTGAACCCTTTGAAAATTATCTCGTCCAGCCTCATATTCTCGGGTCCCTTGTCTCGAAAGGCGTCGAGTACCGTCGGGATCCTCTTGCCGAAGAGGTTCCGGGTCGTGTCGGCCTTGGGATCGCAGCCCATCACCATCACGGTCCTGTCGTCGTCTTCTGCCAGGGCCGCAGATATGTTCGAAACTACCGTAGACTTGCCTATCCCACCCTTGCCGTATACGCAGAACTTTCTCATCTTAGTATCACGCTCCCTCTTCGACAGCCAGGTCCTCGAACCGAGACAAGAGCCCATCAGACCTGGAGGATCTCAAGCCCTATATCTGTTACGTTGCGGCCCCCGGTCCGCCCCGGTATCGAAGATCGAACCGGGGCCATATTCATTCCTGCCGATTTATAGTCATGAACCTTAGACTTGATACTTAATGGAGCATCTCAAAGATGTCATTTGCATGTACCGCCAAGAAAATGTTCGCTTACGCTCACATTTACTTGTGCACATAAAGTTATACTTTATGTACAAAAACAAAAAGAGCAAGATCGTGGTCGAGTGCAGCCAGATCGTCAAAGTGAGCAAGGACAAGGACGGCATCGTCCGCCGCGAGGTGCTCACCCAGAACTGGACCGACTGGATTGACTACTGGGTGGTGGACTTCATCTTCGGCAACGACACCATGACGATCGTGGACGTGAACGTCAGAGGGAAAAACCGCGAATGAACGCGAATGAACGCGAACAAGTAAATCCCCCCATCGGTCGGATTTACTTGAGCACATAAAGCTGTACTTTATGTACAATTAAAAAAAATATTAGTGTTCATTAGCGTTCATTCGCGGTTGAAATAAGGAGAGAGTATGTGTTTAGCTCCCTCAGAATCACTCGCTTGATAATGGTTTTAGTGAAGTCCCCCGATAGTGGTTTAGATGCCTGAGTACTTACAGTTATACTTTATATACTATCAAAAACAGAAAAGATTTTCCGGTAAGCGGTGATCTCATCATGACCGAAGCTATGTTCTACGAGAAACTGGACGGCGACGTCCGGTGTGGGCTCTGTAACCAATTCTGCCGCATAAGGTCCGGCAAGAGAGGGATCTGCGGTGTCAGAGAGAACCAAGACGGCGTCCTGGAGACGTTGGTCTACGGCAAGCTGATAGCCATGCACGTGGACCCCATCGAGAAGAAACCCCTCTACCACTTCCTTCCCGGCCATCTCAGCTATTCCATCGCCACCGTGGGCTGCAACTTCCGGTGCCTCCACTGCCAGAACGCCGACATATCCCAGATGTCAGCCGAACGGGAGACCATCCCCGGCAGTTATGTCGAGCCCAAGGCGGTGGTGGCAGAGGCGCTCGATGCTGGCTGTAGGTCCGTGGCCTACACCTACACCGAGCCCACTGTCTTCTTCGAGTACGCCCTCGATGTGGCCCGGCTGGCCTCGGAATCCGGGCTGAAGAACGTCTTCGTCAGCAACGGCTACATGAGCGAAGAGGCCGTCCGGACGATCGAGCCCTATCTGGACGGGATAAACATAGACCTCAAGGGCGACGATGACTTTTATAAAAAAGTCTGTGGAGCCCGGCTGGAGCCGGTGAAGAAGAACATCGAGCTGATCTGGAACCTGGGCATCTGGGTGGAGGTAACCACCCTTCTCATACCGGGCTACAACGACTCCGACTCCCAGCTGAAAGAGACGGCCGAGTTCCTGGCAGGGGTCAGCCCAAAGATTCCCTGGCACGTGACAGCCTTCTACCCCACCTACAAGCTCAGAGACGCGCCACCCACCACGGCCGAGACCCTCCGGCGGGCGGTCCAAATCGGCAGGGAGGCGGGCATCGAGTATGTCTACGGAGGCAACATCCCAGGAGAAGACGAGAACACCACCTGTCCTCGATGTGGCCAGGTTCTCGTCGAACGTTCCGCCTTCAGGATCGTGAAAAACGACATCACCGACGGAAAGTGTCCTCACTGCGACCGGTCCATCGTCGGCATCTGGTGAGCCAGTATCTATAAGTAACAACGGAAGAAGTCTCGGACCAGTATGCCATTTTGCAGCGTGGAAGAAGCCATCGAAGAGGTGAATGCGGGCAAGGTCATCATCATCATGGACGATGAAGAGCGGGAGAACGAAGGCGACCTGATGATCGCCGCGGAGAAGGTCACCCCCGAGGCCATAAACTTCATGGCCAGGTATGGGAGAGGCCTGATCTGCGTTCCGCTGACCAGCCAAAGGGTCCAGGAGCTCAGCCTGCCGCCCATGACCCTGAACAACACCGAGAAGATGGGAACCGCCTTCACGGTCTCTGTCGATGCCAAGAATGACGTGACCACGGGCATCTCCGCCTTCGACCGGGCTGCCACCATAAAGACGCTGATCGACCCTACGAAGACCAGGAACGATCTGGTAATGCCCGGCCACACATTTCCTCTCCGAGCGATGGACGGCGGCGTGCTGAGGAGGGCGGGCCATACCGAAGCCTCCGTAGACCTGGCCAGGCTGGCCAAGCTCTATCCTGCAGGAGTGATCTGCGAGGTCATGGCAGAGGACGGTACCATGGCCAGACGCCCCCAATTGGAGGAGTTCGCCGCCGAACACGGTATCAAGATGGTCACCATAGAACGCCTGATCAGATTCATGATGAGCATGGAGAAGCTGATCGTGAAGGTGGCCGAGGTCGACCTGCCCACAAAATACGGCCATTTCAAGGCCATAGGCTACGAGAGTCTGATCGACGGCCAGTGTCATGTGGCCCTGGTGACCGGCGATCCGGCCGCGGAGGATGTTCTGGTCAGAGTACATTCAGAGTGTCTAACCGGAGACGTCTTCGGATCTGTGCGGTGCGACTGCGGTGATCAGGTCCACCGAGCCCTGGAACAAATCAGCGAGAACGGCAACGGTGTCCTGCTCTACATGCGCCAGGAGGGGCGGGGCATAGGCCTGACCAACAAGCTCCGAGCCTACGCTCTTCAGGACCTGGGATGCGATACCGTAGAGGCAAACAACCAACTGGGATACCCGGCAGACCTTCGCGACTACGGGATAGGTGCCCAGATACTCGTGGACCTGGGCGTCAGGAAGATGAGGCTGCTCACCAACAATCCCAGAAAGATAATAGGGCTGGAAGGACACGGCCTCGAGATAAAAGAGAGGGTTCCAATAGAGATCCCCCCCAACAACGTAAACAGAAGATACCTGGAGACGAAGAGAGACAAGCTCGATCATTTCTTGCTCCAGGAGATGCCAAAAGAAGGATGATCAGGTGATGGTCACCTTCTTCTTGATGGTGACCTCCACCTTGGGCAGATAGACCTC
Source organism: uncultured Methanotrichaceae archaeon (assembly GCA_964416865.1). GTDB lineage: Archaea > Halobacteriota > Methanosarcinia > Methanotrichales > Methanotrichaceae > UBA204. The sequence goes on along the minus strand of CAYQFP010000025.1, from coordinate 3,262 downwards.
CAGCACCCCATCCTTCAGCGAGGCCTTGGCTTCGTCCGACTTCACCTCGGCGGGAAGTTTGAGCACCCGCTCCAGCCTGGAATAGGTACGCTCTTTCCGGTAGAAATCTTCTTCCTTCTCTTCTGTCACCTTTTTCTGCTCGGCCTTGACTTCCAGCGAGTCCTCGGAGACGAATATGTTGATATCACCCTTCTCCACGCCGGGAAGGTCCATGGTCACGATGACCTCTTTGTCGGTCTCCTTGACGTCTGCTAGAGGCGCCGCCACATCCATGGGAGCCAACGGCGGTTCTGTCACCATATCTTCCACCAAGCGGTTCATCTTCCCCTGAAAGCGTCTGATATCCGGCATGTATCTAGACTCGATATCCGAGAGCCCCGTATCTTCCACCAACCTGTTCATGCGCCTCTGGAGACGCTTTATATCATCCTTCGGTATCAACCCAGCCATATTATCGCCAGTTCGTACTACGTTCTGAACGCTTAAATTAGTTACTCTTCGCTGCCCTCCTGCTCTCCGAGTGAACACCAAACTCTCCTGACCCTACGCGTTGCGCGCCGCCAGCGCAAACGCCACCATCGACACGCCACCAAAGATCAGGTATATTCCGACAAAAACGCCGATTACCCACAGGCCAGTGACCGGCCACCCCGTCCAGATGATACCAGCAAGGACGAGCGCCAGGATGCCGCTAAATAACAGCCAGACCCAGCCAGACATCGTGCGATTCTGCAACGCCAGAACCACCTTGAAGATGCCCTCAACCAGGAAGAACGCCGCCACCAACAGCGTCAGCGTAAGTACTCCCTGTAGCGGGTTCTTCAGCAGCAGTACCCCAACAATCAGGTAGAGGACCCCACTGAGGATGCCCAGTATGAACCCGCGCCACTCTCTGGTCCTGAAGGCGTGAAGGCCATGAACGATACCACCAATCACCAGAACCCCGCCGAGCAGCGTCTCGATGGTCAAAGCGGTGAAGAAAGGCGCGCCTAGGGCCACGATACCTAAGATTATCAGTAGAACTCCTGCTGCGAGGAAACAACTCCAGTATCCCCGGACGGCAATCACATCATCAGGCAGCGGAACTCCATAGCCGCTATCGGACTCTATATCCATGTCATCATCTCCCTTTTATTTCATCCAGGGCTCCTTGGTACAACCAATACAACAGCGGTTACCAAGGAAATAATTGGAAATAATACAGATGGTTTCCCTCATAAACGCCACCCTGTATGTCTGTATGTATAAAAGTTAATTCCTAAGTTATATAAAGATGACGCAACTGTTCCTCTGTGCCGCCAACAGCCCCCGACCCACCTTCAAAATAACACCGATGGATCCCCGAAACGACGTATCCACATAAATGGATGTTTGGATACTTACAATCTCTCAACGCCCAACTGAAATCCAGATATTTGCACCACCATAAAGTAGTTATTTCTTCTTCGTGGAAGCTTTTCCAAGAGGATCGATAATCTTATATATCGAAATGAGCTGATATGAGCACAATGAGTTTCATAAAAAAGCTTTTCACCTGTGGTGGAGACTCTGGTGGCTGCTGTTGTTGTGGTACACGCGTCGGCGGCGTGAGGAATATCGATGTTGGCGGTTCGATTGTAGGAATAAAGGATCTAGACGAGACCCTCCAAAGGTACTTCGAAATTGGAAAAACACCAGACGATTTGAATGGAGACGAGCTGCTCGAAGAGCTGGGAAAAACCAATCACATCACAGAGACAGAGAAAGACACCTACAGGGACGCCTTCTTGAGGGAGTATCGAAGTTACTATCAGGACAAAAAGAGGTAATGCGCTCATGAAATGCTACATATGTGGCGAGGATTGTGCCACATTGTTCAAGGCAAAACCATCGAGATCTAGGACGAGCGAAGATATGGAAATATGGGATCGATGAAAGTCTCCGATCGGGTGGATGTTCTTGCTGCTATTGAGTTGGTGAGATGCGTACAGACACCGAACTCCTAGAACAATGTGTAAAGCAACTGGTTGGACTGACCGGTAATGAGAGTACGGCCAGAAAAGCAGCTCAAAGACTTCGTTCCATCACCAAAAGCATAGATGAGGATGAGGTGACGGCGGAGGCTGGCGTCCTCAAAGCGATGTCGGACCCCTGCCGATTGACCATCCTGAAACTGCTTAAAGAGGGAGAGCTCTGCGTCTGTGAGATTACCACAGCCCTGGACAGACCGCAATCGTCTACTTCTCATCACCTCTCCATTTTGAAAAACACCGGATTGATAAAAGAACGTAAGGTTGGAAAATGGTCTCATTACCGGCTCTCTGAAGGGGCGATCATCGATATCATGAATCTGGCCAAGATATTGACGGGCAGATAGACATTTTCCAGGATAACCTGATATTTCAAAGAGACATATTTCCGTGTGGTGAATACAGAATGCGAAATGAATTAGTGGCTTTGGGAGCACTTCTAGTGCTCATAGCAGCGCTGGTAGGCGGCGCATATGCCGGATGTAGCAGTTGTAGTGGTGGCGGCGCAGAATGGACCGCAGGTCCTGCTTTTCTCAATGACACCCCAAAGACAACAGTTGTAGCGCCGGTAAACCAGCCCAACAAGACCAACACCTCAGAGGAGAACCAACCCCCGACCATATCTCCAGATGATCTCCTCCAGAATAAAGATACGTACGTGCTGGCCTACGTGAGCGACGGCCCGAGTGATTCGTATATCCAAGGAGCGATCGGACTGCCTTTGAGCAACTTCCTCAACGAGGACGGAACGCTCAAGTCCGTGGACGAGCTGGCTCAGATTTTGAGCGATGCGGGGATCTCAGAAACAGATTCCCTGGTCCTATATGGAGATTACGACTATTACAACGACACTGTTGTAGTCTATTGGATTATGAGCTACCTGGGACACCAGGACGTAAGGTTGCTGGAGATGGAGCCCATCAATGGAACCTTAGCGCTGCCCATGCAAGACGCACCGTCTACCAGGACACCGACCGGCTATACAGCCAATCCCAACCCCGATAACCAGGAAAAATTGGCTGAGAACTCTATTTGGATCTAAAGACGGCCAAAGCATCTAGGTGAAGCGTCGGGTCAGCTATTTGATCCCCAAAAAAGCTGCTCCGACGCAGATCGGCCCCCATACGGGGGGCTGAGACATTTACTTTATTTAAATGTATTTTATTTCCCATTCCGGACCCCACTCCAAAATCGCCAATAGTCAAAAAGCGCACCCCGCAGCAAGCTGCGGGGCATGTTCGCGCCGGTCATCA
>CAYQFP010000024.1:14678-16858 GCA_964416865.1 uncultured Methanotrichaceae archaeon | reverse complement strand
TACATACTTTCAAGAAGTTCTCCAGGACCTCTGTGCCGAACTCTGTCTGGACAACCTCAGGATGCCACTGGACGCCGTATATGGGCCTGTCCCGGTGCCTTATGGCCTCGATCTCGCAAACATTTGACCTGGCCAGCACATCGAAATCCGGCGGCAGTTTCACCACCTGATCGGCATGAGACGCCCAGGTTTTGATAATCTTGGGAAGGCCTCTTAGTATATCGTCTTCGTCTTGTACCTCCACCTGGACCTCGGCGTATTCGCCAACGGCGCCGTGCTCGACCCTTCCGCCGAAGGTCTCTGCCATTATCTGCATCCCAAGGCAGATGCCCAGAACGGGGACGTCCAGATCTCTTAGATACTCGGCGCAGTTGCCGGCACGGTCGAGCGACGGCCCTCCGCCGAAGATCAAACCATCGGCCTCTATCTGATCTGCCGGTGTTTCGTTGAATATCATCCTGCACTCGGCCAGGTTTCTGATGCTCCTCCTGATCAGGTGGTTGAACTGGCCGTAGTTATTAACTACCAATATGATCATTGCAAACCTCACGATCCAATTAGTATCATATAATTGGTTCTAGACTATAGTACACGGGAGATCTCTTTCGCGTCTTCCAGCACGGTAAACCCAGAAAGCGCTCTGAGCTTATCGATGTTCTCCTTGTCCAGCTCTCTGGTAACCACCCGGAACGTCCCACCCCTTATCGCACCATGCTCGCAGAGTTCCACACAGATGCCACAGCCGTCGCACTTCGTCAACTCGATCTGATCGTCGATGGCACTGTTGGGGCAGGCATCCCGTGGCGGGCAGATCTCGCAGTGCTGGCAGAGCTCCCGGTCGATTATGTAGGGGGTCCGCGTCTGGGTGCTCTCCTTCACGTCGGTGGGCAGCACGTAGACCGGAACCCCTGCCTTGTTGGCGAGGGCGGCGGCGTTGGTTACCAGGCTGTCCGCTATCCCGCATGTGATCTTGGCCACGGTGTTGGCGGTGGCAGGAGCTATTATCAAAAGGTCGAACTTGCCCATCATGAACCTGCCTGTCTTGGGACTGCTGCTGCCCTCCTCTCGATCGAGGAAGATCTCCTCTTGATACCTGCCGCCCGATATCTCCGAGAGCCTCTCGAAGAGGCCATACATCCGCAGAACCTCTTCGCCTGCACCGGAGACGAAGGTGCAGACCCTGTTCTCCTGCGACAGCTCTTTCATCGCCGCCACGCTTTCGAGCAGGTGGTGACCCGCACCGGTGACGGCCCATGCGATGTTCTTCGCCAACAATTCACTTCCAGATGACCGGAAATCAGAGTATCTTTAGTGCGCGTCCTATTATAAATAAACCTCCAGATCGAGAGCGCTCCTACCCGACCTCACAGATCAACGGTGGACCAATAACCTTTTCTTCGATCGCCAACATACTCATAAATGTTTGAATATACATAGTCCCTATAAAGGTTTCATATGAACTTGGTCGATAACACAAGATACTAATGCGGTCTCAATATGAAAAATAAATACTTAAAAGCTTGTTTCCTTCATATTGAACTATGAAACTCGGCGTAATGCGGCACAAGGAGGCATGGAATTGGAGTTTAACATGTTTGAACTAGGTACCTGGAACCGGCTGAAGAGCCTGTCCAAAAAATCTGCTATATATAGTTGTGTAAGTATCTCTCGCACGATTGCGCTGCTTTTGTTTATCGGCTTATTCATGAGCGCTTCTGCGGCAGGAGCCAACGAGGCACCGATCGTAGAAAGTCTGATCTCAGACGCAATTAGTCCACAGCCTGTTGGTACTGCAATCAAGTGGACTGCGACCACAGCGGATCTTGACGGAGATACTATATACTACAGGTTCTGGCTGAAGGGACCCTCTACAGAGGGCGACTGGAACGACATGACTGGCTGGACCGCAAACAACGTGTGGACCTGGTCCACATCGAACGCCGACGTGGGAGCCAACCAGATTAACGTATGGATCAGAGACGACATCCATGAGCCTGAAGACAGGTGGGACGATTACGAGATCGTCGAGTATACTATACGTAAAAGCGATCGCCACGAACCCAAGGCACCTGTAGACCACAGCCCTGGACCCGGACCCTCGCCCCTCGTGGACCCTAACCACCCTCCAGTATTCGATTCGTTGACGACGAACAAAGCGAGCCCGCAAGATGTAGGAACCA
>CAYQFP010000024.1:0-14578 GCA_964416865.1 uncultured Methanotrichaceae archaeon | reverse complement strand
TCGTGGAAGGTAACACAGGACTGGTCAAGCCTGAACAGGTGGGACTGGAACCCGGATCAGCCTGGCAGCTACGAGATCAACGTACACATCAGAGACGGGAAACATGAGCCCGCAAACAAGTGGGACGATTACAAGATCGTGGATTATACCATAACCAAAGAAAACCAGCCGCCTGTGGCAACGAGCCTGGATCCTAACAGGCTGAGCCCGCAAACCACCGGCACGAGGATAACCTGGAACGCAGCCGCCTACGATCCTGACGGTGACACTATACTCTACCGATTCTGGCTGAAGGGTCCCACTACGGAGAATGTCTGGAAGGTGATGCGCGACTGGAGTTCTGGAAGCAGCTGGACTTGGACCACCAGCACCGGAGATGCAGGAGATCATGACGTGGCCGTATGCATCCGGGACGGGATACACCAGCCTGCGGGACGCTACGACGACTGCACAGGATATAGAGACTACCGGTTGATCACCCCCAACCAACCACCGGTGGCCATAGGTCTTTCTCCTGACAGACCCAGCCCCTCGCTCGAAGGTTCTGTGGTCACCTGGACCGCCACCGCCTACGACCCAGAAGGAGACACACTCAACTATCTCTTCTGGTTGAAGGGGCCTTCGACCGGGAACGTGTGGAAGGTAGTCCGCGACTGGAGCTCCAGCAACATCTGGACCTGGGTCACCAGTCCCGGCGATGTGGGTGAGTACGACCTCTACATGTACGTACGCGACGGAAGACACATATCGACAGCTAACTACGACAGCGGCACGGGCTACAGAGACTACGAGCTGATCAGCTGGGGCGAGGTCTTGCAGCTCACCGTTGGTGAGATCATACAGGACCGACCATCACTGGTCTACACAGACGATGGTTACGTTCTGGCCTACCAGTCATGGGAGGCGGGAGACTACTACCAGGGAGACATACATCTCAAGAAGTTCGGCCCGGACTGGAACCTTATGAAGAATGTCAGAGCAACCGAGCTGAGGGCGTATGAAGATACGCCTTCGTTAGCATACGCTGATGGGTATTACTATATGGCCTATGTATCCGATGAGACGGGTAACTTCGATATATTCCTGAAGAAGTACGACTCGGATCTGGACCTCGTCGAGACCCGCCAGCTGACCAGCAGCCTCGCCGGTCAGGACCGGCCATCGCTGGTTCGTGTCGGCAACGACTTCTATCTTGCCTACCAATCATGGGAGATGGGCTCGTATTATGGTGGAGACATCTTCATCGAGCGGTTCGACTCCCGCTGGAACCCCATCGACAAGGTCAGGGTGACCAAAGAACGCTCCTGCCAGGATAGGCCCTCTCTGGCCTACGCCGATGGCCACTTCTACGTCGCCTATACATCCGACGAGATGGGCAACCAGGATATAATCCTAAAGGAATACGACCGGTACCTGAACTTTTTGCAGAAGAAAATTATCACCACAGACCTGTCCGACCAAGACTATCCGGCGATGATCGGGCAGAATGGTGAGTTCGACCTGGCCTACAGCTCGATGGAAGAGGGGAGCTACGACATCTACCTGGAGCGGTACGGCCCTGACTGGCAGCTTATGGAAAGGCAGTCGGTGACTAGCACGTCCGGTCATTTGACCTGGCCCTCACTGACCTATAGCGCCTTCGACGACCTTCTCTGGATAGCTTATGTCTCACAGGACGCAGGGGGCTGGAACATATTCACCAAACCCGTTCCGCCTGGTGGCCAACCCCAGGAGTGCAACATCGTCGCCTATTTCAGCTCCAACGAGGCCTATAGACCCTACACCCTGGCGGTCAGGTTCTACAACCAGCGGGGCCAGCTCGTCGATCCCGTCAACCCAAGGATGTCCTGGATACCGGAGGATGCCGTCACCACAAGCGACCTATTCGGAAGGACCACGCTCGGGACGTACAGGCTGGATTCCCGCTTCGGGTCGCCTGGCGTCAAGACCCTCAGGATAACCGCCACCATCGACGGATCTCTCATCGAAAAGGTGGTGATGGTAGTCGTAGAATGATCGCAGAAGGGGGTGTATCATAGGGGATCGCACGGTGGCGCCGTCCACGCCATCGGCACCCAAATTATACACTTGGTAATCTTACGAGTTAGAGATTTGTCTGAAAGGTATCGTTAAACACTATAAGACCCGGCTGCTAATCGAAGCCGCCGAAGACCGCCTGGTACAGCTCATCGTTATACTCGTTGATCAGTCGATGCGTGTCCCATATCGCGTAGATGTAGGGGATAACCAACCAGGAGAGTAACATGAACAAAACGCCCTTGGCCACCTTGCCCGTGTAAACCTGGCCCATCCCACCGAAGACGAATATGGCCAGTAACATCCCTACGACCATGCTCTTCTTCTTCAGCTCGTAGAACATGACCTTATCTCCGTGAGACATTCTGTCCTTGCTCTGCCCGATTATCTCTATCTCATCTTCCAGTCTCATGAGACGACCTCATCGACAATGGTTGACTCGACTTAAAACCTTAACTCTACGTCTCACATGTACAACCAAAAAAAAAAACACAGCAGAGCAATACATCTAGATCCATACAGACCCGCCGCCGCCTAAAGCACCCGATCATCGACCAGAATGGTCATAAAAGAAACAGATTGACAACCGAACCTCATCAGAGCAGTCCCAGATTCTCCAGCTGTTCCCGTACGATCTTGACACCCTCCTCGCAATCGGCAGGCGACTTACCCCCGGTTACCACCAGCTTCCCGGAGCTGAATATCAGCACCACTACCTTCGGGACCTTGATCCGGTAGACCAGTCCGGGGAACTGCTCAGGCTCGTACTCGATATTCTCCAACCCCAGCCCCATGGCTATGGCGTTGAGGTTCAGGTCGGCTTTCAGGTCCGCGCTGGCCACGATATTCTGGACATGAATCTCCGGGGTCAGATTGACCTCGGAAAAGCCGATAGACATCAGGGTCTTGGCCATGTTGGATATAACCGTCCTGACGTCTTCCACGTTCTTGGCACCGGTACAGACCACCTTCCCCGAGGTAAAGATAAGAAACGCCGCCTTGGGCGCTTTAACCCTATAGACCAACCCTGGAAACTTCTCCTTGTTGTACTCGGCACCCTCGAGTTCAGACTCGATCTTGATCAAATCGAACTCCTCGGCGAGCTTTGTGGAGGCGACTACATTCTCTATGTTAATGGTGGACTCCATAACCCTGTCTCTCCAGAGCCTCTTTTTAAACTAGGAGTATATAAAGCATTGTAGGTTGACATGAGGTGGCCTCTGGTTTGTTGCCCCTCATCAGATAGAAACCGGATGAAGCCGCCGATGGGATTCGAACCCATGATTTGCTGATGTATCGGACTTCTTCGTCTTACGAATCAGCCGCTTTACCGGGCTAAGCCACGGCGGCCCTCTCAACGATCGGAAAGGCGATTGTCGATTCTCAATTTAAGCGTTGCGATCGGATTCCTCAACCTGTCTCTCTACCTCTTCGGCCAACCTGGGCAGGAACATCCCTATGTCCGTCACCAGCCCGATGGCCTGAGCGGTCCCCCTGTCCATCAGCTTCGTCACCGCAGAGGGGTTTATGTCCACACATATCGTCTTCACGCGGGAGGGCAGAAGGTTACCCGTAGCTATGGAATGGAGCATGGTAGACATCATCAGCACCATATCGACGCCACGCAGAGCATCGAACATGGCCTTCTGCGCCACCACCGTATCGGTGATTACGTCGGGCAGAGGGCCGTCGTCGCGGATGGACCCTGCCAACACGAAGGGCACATCTTTATCGATACACTCGTACATGATTCCGCCCTTAAGTTTACCCTCCGCCACCGCATTTGCGATCGATCCGCTGGCTATGATCTCGCTTATAGCGGAGATGTGGTTCCTGTGGCCGCCCGAGGTCAAGTTCCCATGTGGGTCCATACCCAGGCTCGTCCCAAAGAGCTGGCGCTCGATGTCGTGCACCGCCAGGGCGTTCCCCGCTAGGAGTACGTCTACGTAGCCCTCTCTTATCAGCCAGGCCAGGGATCCTGCCGCGCTGGTGTGTATTATAGCCGGCCCTCCCACCACGGCGATCTTTCCCCCAGACCGCTTCGTCTTGATGATCTCCTTGGCGAGCCGGTGTACGATCTCGCTACTCGGGCGCTCTGAGGAGACCTCTGTGGCCATGAACTCGAAGAGGCTCTTATCCCTGGGCCGCTCCGGTGGAACCACCCTGACACCCGTGGTCCCAACGACCACCTGATCGCCCTTCTCGATGCCCCCTATGGGCTTGCATAGGGCCCTTTCCCCATCTATCACGATCATGCAGTCCATCTGGATGTCTTCGATCTCAAGCCAGGCACCGCTGTGCTGCACGTAGGTGAGGTGGTTGGTGGTGGAGTAGAAGCCTCTGGGGACCACCCGATCATTGGGAGCAGTCTCTAGCTTAGCGTCCTCGGTCTCGATGGTCCGTGCCCCCAGAGCGTGGAGCTCTAGGAGGATCCTTTCCAGATGTGATTCGTCCTCGCCGGTGACCGTGATCCTGGCGTAGCTGTGGTCATGCTTCTTCTTTCCCACCCTGAAGGTCTTGATCTCGAACTCGCCGTCCATGTCCATTATCTTGTCGAGGACCTTGGTGAGCGTGAGAGAGTCTATCAGGTGACCTTCCATCTCAATCTCGCATATTTTGTTCATATTCCGACCAACCATTTTGGATAGAACCGACTTCCGGGCATCTGGTCCGGGATACTCAAGAACCTTTTTAGTTGCATATAATGTATAACAATAACTACTCAGGCACCTAAACCACTATCGGGGGACTTCACTATACCGGAACTATTTTACTTGATTCACCAGAGGTCACCCTCGATCATCGACTTGGTCTTATCGTTGGTGCTCATAGCCAGCTTCTCGATCCTCACCAGGTACCCATCATCAAGGGGCTCAGGCTGCCCGAAGACCACCCTGATCCCCATGTACCTCAGGTGCCGCTCCAGGTCCCGGGCAGTCTGGAGACGCTTGACCTTGATCTGGACGCGCTGCACGATCGTATCTTGGGCCATCCTCTCTCTTATGGTCTCCCCCATGGACGCCAGTATGCTCTCGCCCAGGCGCAGACATCTCTCTTTGAACTCCTTCTCGGAGTCGTTCCACTCCACAGCCTGGAACCCTTCGCGCACCACCCTGGAGAAGATGAAATCCCTCCCGTAATCGTTGTAATACCTGAAAGCGAACCGGAGGTCTGTGCAGTTGCTCTCCGAGCTGGTGTACTTTATGGGTCTGACCACGTTTCGGGGATCCTTCAGGACCACCCCTTCCCGGCCTTCTCTGCCCAGCATCTCTACGATCTTCCTGATCTCTTCCGGGGCCTTCCCGACGTCGAACACCCCGAAGAGAGGAACGCACTCGATCCCGTACTCCTCAGCCAGCCGATGGGTGCTCTCCAGGCCCTGCACGTCCGTTTTGGCCTTGCAGGCGACGTCGAATAGGTAGAATTCGAGCGAATCTACAGGGTAGACGTCTTTGGGAACGTAGGGGCTATGAGATCCCACCATCTCGCCGCAGAGAACGATATCTGGATGGTCTTGGAAGACCTGAGGAGAGATCCGCTCGCGCACCACCTCCGTGGAGTAGGGACATATGAAGCCGCCCCTGGTCAGGGCCACAACCTCCTCTCCGATGCGAACAACCCGGGCGTTGTATCCGTTCATCTTCTCTTCTACAGCTACCCTATCAGGAAAAAACCTCTTGAGAGCCGGTTCCAGCATCATGGCCCTATTGATCTTGGGGTAACCATAGACGATCTCGCCGTTCTCGAAGATGACCGTCCCTGCTTCCACCCCGGAGACGGCCTTCTCGAACCTGAATAGCCGGGGATCTGGCCAGCGAGAGAGCTTAATGTTCCTATCCAACATACCCTCCAGCCTCTGGAGCGAGATCCCCACACTCTCAGCCGTCTTGGGGAGATCCATCAGCTTTTCACCATGTAATCGATGAGACACCTCCTGGTTATCATCCCCACCAGATCGTTACTATCGTTCAGAACAGGTACCCCACCTCTGTCCTCGGACAGGATCAGCTGCCTGATCTCTTCGAGAGGTGTATCGGTCCGGACCGATTTCACGTCCCGGTTCATCGCGTCCATGATCAGCAGCTTCTTGATCCTGGCCTCCTGCTGATTGGACGGGACCAGATCTCGAAAGGCCCGGAGCGCCTTGGCCACGTCGCGTTCTGAGAGGATCCCCACCAGCCGTCCTTTATCTAACACGGGAAGTCTTCCCACATCTCGATCCAGCATCATCCTACGGGCGTGGATTACCCTCTCGGTAGGCGATACCTTTAGTGGTGCATGCATGACGTCGGCGGCGACCCCGTCCATCTTTGTGACGGCCAGGACCTCCCTCGGCCTGATCCAGCCCATAATATCATCTTTCTCCGTCACTACCAGGACGGAGGTCTTCTGAAGGAGAAGGGTGGCGTCTTCCACCTCCATATCCGGAAGAACCTTGATCACTGCGTCTAGGGTCGCCGAGGTCACGTGCAGCGAGGATGCGGGCAGGCCTAACCTCTGCCTGGTACCCAGCACCCTGGCGATCTGCCTCATGGTAATTATGCCGCCGAGCTTGCCGTTGCTGGTGACCAGCAACCTACGGAGACCGTGTTTCTCCATCAGGTCCAGTGCGTGAGCGATCCTCTCCGACTTATCGATGGTCAGCGGATCCGCCATTATGTCTCTTACCTGCAACTACGACCATCCCCTTATCTCTGCGACTATATCTCGTGTAGAGAAGAAGCCTGCCATAGTTTCGTCTTTGTCGACAACAGGAAGGCCGCATATACCCTTCTCCATGAGCATCCTGGCAGCTACGACTGCCTTGATCTCCGGTTGGGTGTATATCATGGGGTATGACATTATGTCCTCCGCCACCAGTGGCATCTCCTTCACGTACCTGTACCGCTTTCTCCCCGCAGCGCTGTCCTTCCGTGTCATCTTGATATTTTTTGTTTTGATCTCGTCTTTGGCGTCCATTACCCCGGAGAAAGTCAGGTTGGTGTGGGTGATCACCCCTACAGGGGTCATGTTATCTTCTGTGACCACCACCCGGTTGACACCCCGGGAGTTCATCTCTTCCAAGACGTGGTTTATGGTGTGATGTCTGTGGACGGTAACTACCTCTTTGGCCATCAGGTCTCTTACCTCCGAGTCCACATCCTGTTCCGAGAAATATTTTATCAGGTCTCTCGATGTGATTATTCCCTCAATATCCCCGTTCATCTCCACGGGGATGCCGTCTATCCCGTTCTCCACCATGATCACCGCAGCTTGCTCTATCGTGGCATTGGGATAGATAGTGATGGGGCTCTCGGTCATCAACAGCTCGATGGGGATCTTGCTGATGGGACGTCTGCGCCACTCCGGAGCTGCCTGGCTCAGTCTGTTGGATATGTCGTGCTTAGTTACTACTCCGCCCAGCTTCTTTCCATCCATTATCAGAAGCCTGCTGATGTCGTGTTTGAGCATGAGGTTCCTTGCTCGCTGCACAGGCTCCTCTCTCTCGATGATATAAACGGGTGATTGCATGTAGTCTTTTACCTTGCTCATGATCTGTCCCTCTTCTAACTCACTGCCCTGCAAGTGCTTTGATAAAGTCTCTCTTGGTGATGATCCCTGCCAACGATCCACCATCCATAACCGGCAGAGCTCCCACGCCACGATCTATCATGATCTGAGCGGTATCTCCCAGGTCAGCTTCCATCTCGGTGGATACCAGATCTCGATGGGCCAAATTATTTATCGGCTGGCACATCAGCTCCTTGATATCTCCGGTCACCACCTTCTTGAAAGCTTCGCCGCTCCCCAAGTATCTCATTATGTCAGATGCTGTGACCATCCCCATCAGGACGGAGGCCTGCGTCACAGGCAACTTGCGGAAACCGCCGGACTGGACCATGATTTTTGTCGTTGTCTCGATAGTTGTATTGGAGGCGACGGTGACCACGTTGGGACTCATAAACTCCTTCACGCTGAGCCCGGTATTTACACCGGCTATCAGGGATGTGAAGTCATGTTCGGTGACCAGGGCCCTGATCTTGGTATCGTCATCGACTATGGGCAGTCCTCCAACGTTCTTCTCGTGCATCAGCTTGAGGGCATCTTCTATGGAGGCTTTCTCTTTGATGTAGATGATCCGAGGGCTCATGATCTCCCTGATCTCGGCGTTTATGGCCGCTAAGATATTCCCTTCGTATTTATTCAGGAGGTTGTGCCTTATGCCGCCGCCCAGGAAATCGACAACGTCAACGCCGGTGACGAAACCTATGAGCCGTTTTGATCCGGCATCGGCGATGGGCAACCTCCCGAAGCCGTAAGAGGTCATGGTCTTGATGGCGCTTATAATAGTGGTCGTGGGGGGGGCGGTGACCACCTCCAACGTCGCGATATTGAGGATATCACCGGATCGCTTGACCGCCCGGGAGCTGAACTGGACAGGTCCTCTGTCCATTGCGCCTGCAATTCTCATCTTTGAGTCCCTTTTATCCTCTGCTAACCTCTTCATTCATCCCTCTCCAAGATAGCTTCGATAATATCGTACCTATCGACTATTCCGACGAGTTTACCATCATCTACCACAGATATCCTACCTATCTCGCTCTTCAACATAACTTCTACGGCGTTGTGTAGAGAGTCCTCCGATCCTACGCTGTATAGGGGAGTTTTCATCAACTTCTCTACCCTTATTACGTCCTTCGTGCGGACCCGCTCGGTTTTCCCTACCCTGGCACCACCCCTCTTCAATAGATCGAAACGGGTTATCATCCCCAGGGGTTTATGATTATCATCGACCACAGGCAACCCTGTAAAGTCGGACGCGGTCATCTTATCCCATACCTTCGTCACCAGATCTCGGGGGTGACAGGTGGTCACGGAGGCAGCCATTACGTCTCCGACCCTTATATCCAGGAGCTCATCCGGGTTGATATTCTTGAAGATATCAACCGGGCGGACCACCCCCTTCAGGCGACGATCTTCTCCAGACTGGATTACCGGCAAGATCGCGTACTTCCCGGTGAGCAGCAGCCTTGCGGCTTCTTTTAGCCCCATATCTTCGGTAGTCTGAGGAACTTCCTGGGTAAAACCGGCGACGGTGACGTCTGAGCGGGTCGATGTGATTTTGAGCATTTCCTGGCTGGTCACCACACCCATCACGTTTCCCTCGTCATCTACCACAGGCAGGCCGCGAAGATGGTTATCTCGTATCAACTGGCGTGCCCTGGTCACAAAAGATCTCTCTTCTACGTAGAGAGGATCTTTGGACATTATATCTCCAACTATCATCGTCATACCTCGCCCGAAGATAGTTAAAAAGTTATGGACCTATCTGCCGCTGTCTCTACAGCTCCAGCAGAGTAGCTCGCCGTCGATATTCTCTAGCGAGTCAGATATCTGGCCGCAGCGCTCACAGATCCCCCTTATCATCTCTTTTGGGTCCTCGAAGCGAACGCTCTCGCGATGCATCTCTATCAGATGGCTCAGTATCTCGTCCATCCCCATCGAGGCCGACCCAGAGACCAGGTCTGTGTCCGTAATGATCCCCACGAGTCCCTTCTCATCGGAGATCACGGGCAGTCTCTTTACGCCAGACTTCAGCATAAGCGTGGCCGCCTCGCTGAGGCTAACATCAGGAGAAATGGTAATAAGTGGCGAGGACATAACCTCACCTACATTAATAGTTTTTGGATCTGCAGCCTTGGCCACGATCTTGCCGACCAGATCGCGTTCGGTCATGATCCCTATCGGCTGGTCATCGCGGACCACGATGAGGCAGCCTACATTTATGGAGACCATCTTGCTTGCCGCCTTCACTACGTTAACCTGGAACCCGACGGTAACTACGGGTTTTGTCATCACCTCTCGTACTGGGATCTCCATCTCCATGGTCAATCACCTCCGCAGCAGATTACTAATTTCACTAACGATCTTACCACTATAAAAGGATCACCGTATCCCGCTATAATGAATTTGAAATCTATTATATTACTCGGCGATGTGTTCCAGTACATGCTCCAGCTCTGCCAGAATCAGACCGATCCCCAGCCTGGCGGCGGAGGGCGACCCCGGCAGGCAGAAGACGGGCATACTGCGAACGATGCCTGCCGATGCTCTTGTCAGGATTGCCCTCGTGCCCACCTCCTCCAGGCTTCGTAGCCTGAAAATTTCTCCGAAGCCAGGTATCTTCTTCATGAAGAGGGGTTCTACTGCCTCTATGGTGAGGTCATGAGGTGCCAGACCGGTACCGCCGCAGATCACCACGGCCGCGGCTTTGGTCTCCAAGACCGCCTCTCTTATGGGGTCTACCCCGTCGGGAAGAAGCTGGTAGACATATTCATACCTTGCATATCTTATCTTGTCTAGGATGACCTTCCCGGAGACGTCTTCGGCCTGGCCGGGGTCCTGGACCGACCCGAACCTCCTAAACCGGGAGGTGCTCACGGTGATCACTCCGATGATCATGCAGATCCAGGTAGGGCGTCTGGAGAATAAAACCCTTCTGCGCATCCTCCAATGATTTTATCTTCCAGGAGATCGATGGCCATTCTCATGGCTCTTCTGGCAGTGGACGTGGGTGCGGGCACCCAAGACATCCTGCTCCGCCAAGAGGACATCCCCTTGGAGAACTCGGCGAAGATGGTGATGCCCAGCCAGACGGTGATCGTGGGGAAGCGGATAGACCGAGCCAGGTCAGAGGGCAGGGATATCTTTCTGACGGGCTCTACCATGGGAGGGGGCGCCTCGACCAGGGCGGTGAGGCGTCATCTGGATGCGGACCTTCGGGTGGTGGCCACCCCCGATGCGGCCCTGACCCTCAATGACAACTTGGATAAGGTGAAGGCCATGGGCGTGGAGGTGGGCAAGACCGCCTCAAAGGGTGCTCTGAGGATAGAAACCGGTGACCTGGACCTATCCGCTCTGGCCGGGATCCTGGAGCTCTTCTGTCTGGAGATGCCAGGAGCCGTGGCGGTGGCCGTCCAGGATCACGGCTACGCTCCTGAGAGGAGCAACCGGACCGTGAGGTTCGAGTACATGGCCGAGGTGCTGAGATCGGGGGGAAAGCCGGAGTCTTTCGCCCATACCAGCCCGCCCCCTTACCTCAACCGGATGTGCGCAGTGAAGCGGTACCTGGAAGGGCAGGGTCTGCGGTCCCTCTTGATGGATACCGGTCCTGCAGCGCTTCTGGGCGCATCCCTCGACCCCCGCTACGCCGAGCCGGCCCTGGTCCTGAACCTAGGAAACGGGCACACCATCGGAGCGGTGATGGTAGAGGGCAGGATCACCGCTCTATTCGAGCACCACACCTCGGCCTTGACCCCGGAGAAGCTGTGCTCCCTGGCGCAGAGGCTCTGCGACGGCGTCTTAACCAACGCCGAAGTCTTCGAAGACGGAGGGCACGGGGCGCATGTGGAGGAGGCTTTGGGCAAAGATGAAGTGCGCTCAGTGATGGTAACCGGGCCAAATAGAGAACCTGTCCTGAGGTCCGGCTTGCTTCGCGGTCTCGGCGAGGTCGTCCCTGCCGCACCTGGAGGGGACATGATGATCACCGGTTGTCTGGGTCTGGTCGAGGCCTGGAAGAGGTTGATCTGATGGTGGAGATCGGACGAGGAGCCGAGGCTGTAATAACCCGTGAAGGGGATACGGTGACCAAGTGGCGAAGGCCAAAAGGATACCGGCTTCCGGCTCTGGACGGGAAGATAAGGCGCGAGCGGACCGTTATGGAGGCACGTATAATCTCCGAGGCCCGGAGGTGCGGCGTTCCCACCCCCGTAGTGCTGGACGTCACCCGGTTCGAGCTGACGATGGAGTATATCGAGGGGGCGAAGCTCAAGGACGTGATCGATCTCGATCTTTCCCGGCGGCTCGGAGAGCTGGTAGGCCGCCTCCACGGCTGCGGGATCGTTCATGGAGACCTCACCACCTCCAACATGATCCTCAAAGGCGACAGGCTTTACCTGATCGACTTTGGTCTGGCCTCCCATGACCAGAGCATCGAGGCCCAGGGGGTTGATCTTCACGTCTTCTTCCAGACCGTCAAGAGCACCCAGGACCTGCACGAATCTCTTGCAGAAGCCTTCAAAGAGGGATACACCACTACCTATGCCCAGGCGGGAGCGGTCCTGAAACGGGTAGAGGAGATCGAGGCCAGGGGCAGGTACCTCTGACATCATCACTACCTTTATGTAGGAAACCATCACTACAAGAAAATGCTCGCTTACGCTCGCATTTACTTGAGTACATAAAATTATACTTTATGTACTACAAGAAGATGCTCGCTTAAGTTCACATATCACAAATTTGACTCTAATGTAGTTAATCCCAACGTGGTGATGTACATGGCAGAAGATGATGTGGTATTCGTCGGCAATAAACCAGTGATGAACTATGTATTGGCGGTAGTAACCCAGTTCAACGGCGGCACAGACGAAGTGAGGATCATGGCCAGAGGTCGAGCGATTTCCAGGGCTGTAGACGTTGCCGAAGTCTCGAGAAGTCGGTTCCTGGGCGACGTATCTGTCAAGGACATACAGATCTCTACCGAAACGCTGAATACCGATCGTGGAGAGACCAACGTTTCGGCCATAGAGATCACCCTGGCAAAGTGAGAATCCTGCCACTATCCAGAGAGCTTGGCGTTGACCACCAAGATAGGGGTTATCTCTTCCGGGCGCGGTGAGAACCTCAGGTACATCATCGAGGCTGCGCGTTCGGGGTATCTGCCAGCCGCAGTCGAGATCGTCCTGGTCGATCAGGAGGATGCAGGAGCGTTAGAGATAGCCCGCGAGTATGGAATCGAGGCCTGTTTTGTGGACCCCGCCGGGCTTTTGCGTGTCGATTATGATGGTATCCTCATCGATCATTTGGACGGGGCTGGGGTGGACCTGGTGGTTCTAACCGGCTACATGAGGATCTTATCGCCTCATTTTGTGCACCACTATCTCAACAGAATAACTAACGTTCATCCTGCGCTCCTGCCCGCTTTTCCCGGGCTGGACGCATTCCAAGACGCCCTGGATTATGGCGTGAAGTGGACAGGAACCACCATCCATCTGGTAGACGAGGAGGTGGATTGCGGCCCCATAATATACCAGGTGCCGGTCAGGGTCGATGAAGGCGATACTCGCGAGAGCCTGAAGGCCAGGATCCAAAAAGCGGAGTACGAGGCCTATCCGAAGGCCCTGAAGATGTTTATCGAGAATAAAACCCAACTGGTGGGCCGGAAGGTAGTATTTGGAGATTGATATCATGGAGACGTTGTGGGCGCCCTGGAGGCTGGAGTACATCTTGAGCGAGAAAGAAGCCGGCTGCGTATTCTGCAGGATAATAAAAGAAGATGACGACCGGAAGAACCTGATTCTCTTCCGTGGCAGGCGTCATTTCATCGTAATGAACGCCTACCCCTACAACAACGGCCACCTGATGGTGGTGCCTTACCGACATTCTTCTGTTTTATCTGGCTGGGACGACGAGGAGACGTGTGAATTCTGGGAGCTGGCCGGGCTTGCCGTGGATCTTCTGAAGAAGACCATGAACCCCGACGGCTTCAACCTGGGGATCAACCTAGGCGAACCCGCAGGCGCAGGAATCCCGGATCATCTCCATCTCCAGATAGTGCCCAGGTGGACCGGTGATACCAACTTCATGACCGTGATGGCGGAGACGAGGGTGATCCCGGAGCATATCCAGGCCACCTACGAGACGCTGCGTGCGGCGCTGAAGGAGATGAGGAAGTGAACGCGGCACGTCATGCCGTTAATATATACTCTCTTTAGAATATCTCGATGGGGTTCTCATGAGCATGAAAGATCCGAATATCACTGACGTTCTCGAATAATAGCTGGCCTACTACTGGTTCGGAAGCTCTCTTTACAAAGATTACATACGGGATCTCGGCCTGGCGGGTGACGAAAAGGTCCTCGAGTTCTCCTGCCTGGGTCTCATCGGCGATGGCGCTGAAGTTGACCATAGCCATCCCCTCTTCATCAGCAACGCTACCGTTCTCTCTGCATTATCACTTACGTTATTTCGGTGTCTCTGTGTATGCCACTGAGTTCTTCAGCACATGCGCATATATCCGGAACTTGTCCGCCTTGATAGATATATCCGGTAGTGGACCTAATTTTCTGCATACTCCCATTCCGGGGGGAATGCCACACACTCAACGCCCCGCGTCTCGCACTCCTTCTTGAAGATCCTCACCGCCTCCTTTGCCGGTAGTCCCTCTGCCTCCAAGCCTCTTGCCCATCCCCTCGTCTCCTCCTGGAACGCGGTATACCAGCGCTCAGCCTCGTCCGAGGGCAGAGTGTAGAATATCACCCCGGTCTCGTTGATATCCGCCATCATCTCAAGGTAAACCTCTCTGGTCAGCCCTCCGGTGGTGTGGTAAGGATTCCGGCAGACATCCACTATGATAGGTTTAAGATCGTCGGGGATCGTCGCCCAGCTATCCTGATTCATAAAAACGCCTTCATCGACACAGCCAAAGGTGGCAAGCGTCCCATACCCTACCACCTCGTAAAGGTTGTAGGAGAGGATCATTGGAGCGCAGGTGACTATCCCG
>CAYQFP010000023.1:0-17838 GCA_964416865.1 uncultured Methanotrichaceae archaeon | reverse complement strand
GGAGTTTATAAGATCGCCCAAAAACCAGGCGACTGCTCCTGAATGCTGTAGGGTCCAGTAAAAACTAAATTAAGTCGAGAATATATCTTCCAAGCCGAAGCTTGCTGGAAACATCAACAGTCCTACGTGATGTTGCCTATGTTCTATTTGCATATATTCGTATCGGTATATTCATAGCATTTATGTGTCTGATTCGTACAGGTACTCTTGCCATTTATGCGACACGCGGTGGCCGTTGTGAACTGTGTTAATTTTTTGTTAGACCCCACAGAAAATAGCTCCTCTGATAGTGATTTGGTTAGGATCTTATTTCGTTTTAATCGAGAGTAAAACGTTCATTCGTCCTCCAGAACCTTCCTGAAAGTCCCTTTGTTCTTCGGCAGGTCATCCCGGATGATCTTCCAGATATTCTCCAAATCCAAGCCAAAGTATTCATGAATCGCGATGTTTCTCAACCCGACAATCGCCTTCCATGGAACTTCACCATAACTTTCTCGTATCCCGGCAGGTATATGCTTACAGGCTTCACCGATGACCTCAAGATTTCTGATAACGGCATCAACCACCATTGGATTCTCCGTAAAACCATCGAAGTCCATTCCTTTTGTGTAACGCTCTATCTTCTCTATAGCACCCAGCATATCTTCCAGAAATAACTTCCACACCCGGTCTTTCATAAATATATGACATCCTTCAAAATTTTGTCTTTTAATTGGGGCTTTATTCCCATTTTTGTTACCAAATCCACTTTTATTTTCAACACATCCTCTAGAAAATCTTTCAATTCAAAATACCCCAGACCAACGGGCTCGTAAAACTCCACAAGGATGTCAAGATCACTCCCCATCTTCTGCTCATTCTTCGCATAAGATCCAAAGATACCCATCTCCCTGACCTTGTATTTCTGCCTCAAATAATCCTTATATATTTTCAGAGCCTTTATAAACCTCGCCACATCCCACTCCTCTGGCACAGGTCCAATCTCGGTGGTTTTAACTCTATTATTCCTTATCATTCATATCTCTCTTTACCTGGATGCAGGGATCAAGCATAGATCAACCTGCCTTTTGGTTCTGGTATTTCTCTCCCAACTTCTCTGGCGGTTTCAATCCATTCCCTGATCACAACAAGGGCGTTTCTAACCGCTTCTTTGTAGTCTCTGCCGTTTGCCATGCAGCCCGGAAGTTCTTTTGGAAATATATTCCTTACCCATTTGACCTGATACGGTTTTGCTCTTCCGTCTTTGAGTGGCTGTAGATTTATTATTTCAAAGATATTCTCTCTCGTAAATATATGGTGGTCGCCACGTATCCTTTCAGAAAACCCATATCGCGATAAGAGTCTTCTCAAATCCTGAAATCTTATGTTTTTGTCGTTTGTGCCGGAAAGAACTTAATTCAGAATTCCATCCTTGCTCATGAAACCTCCCACCTATCAGGTAGCAATCCGAGTTTTGTCTCCTCGAATCTCTCAGAAAGATCAATCATCTCCCAAATCTCTAAGATGTCCATCGATGTAATAAAAAGATTGTGGCGGAGTAAAATAAGGGATATAAATTTTTGTATCAATGGGTTCTTTGAATACCTCTTTTGGATGGTCCTCTATGATGCTTTTTATTCCAAATCTCCCTACAATCTTTTCACTGGTGAAGTTGAGTACATATACACCGCGCTCCAAGAGAGATTTGCAGTTCTAGCTTAATATGTTTTCATCTTCTTTCTACATCACGAACCGTCCCTCTCCACGATGCACGTAGGATCCTCTTCTCGCAGATCTCCCTTGTAATACCTCGCCTTCTGCCGGCACCCGCCGCAGAGGATCTTGTAATCGCACTCGCCACAGGCCCCCAGAAGCGTTTCTCTCATGCCCCGCAGGGCTTTTAGCTCCGGCGAAGGGTCGTCGATCCAGATCTCCCGGAAGCTCTTCTCCCTGATGTTGCCGACCACGTCTGGCATGAAATGGCATGGATGGACGCTCCCGTCGTAGCTTATGTTCGCAACCTTCGTCCCGGCAGAACAACCACCGGCGTTCTCCAACAGCTTCCACGCCCTCTCTCGCCTCGCAGGATCATCCTTGAGCATCTCCAGAAGGTAGGCACCGTCCATGGGCGAGTCTGTGGAGAGTATCTCTATCTCCCGGTCTTTCAGCTCCATGGCCGCCTCGGCCAGGAACTTAATCACGCTTCTTCTTTCATCGGCGGTCACGTCCATATCGACGATGTCCGCGCCCCGGCCGGTGGGTACCAGGTGGTAGATGCAGAACCGGGGAATGTTCATCTCCAGGGCCAGGTCCAGGAGCGCCGGTACCTCATGCCAGTTCTCACGGGTCAAAGTCACCCTCAGACCCGTCTTGAGCCCGGCATCCCTGGCGTTCTTCAGACCCGTCAGGGCCTGTTCGTAGGCGCCCTTCACCCCCCTGAACTTGTCGTGGACCTCGGGACGGCAGGAGTCCAGGCTCACCCCCACATACCTGATCTCTGCCTCTCTCAACAACCCGGCCACCTCAGGGGTTATCAGGGTGCCGTTGGTGGATATCACCGTGCGCAGACCGACGGCCTTGGCGTGGAAGGCGTAGGCGTAAAAGTTCTTGCTCAATAGCGGCTCTCCGCCGGTCATTATGAGCATGGGGATCTTGAGCCCGGCCAGCTCGTCGATCAACCTGAGCCCCTCTTCGATGCCGAGCTCGTCCGCAGCCGCGGGGCTTGCGTCCATGTAGCAGTGTTCACAGGCCAGGTTGCACCTGCGGGTGAGGTTCCACATGGTCACCGGCCTGGTCTCTCCCGAGAACCTGATCATGTCGTCGGGAACGGGCTCGCCCCTCTCTTCTGCATCTCTCAACGAATCCCACACAGTGGCCTGGTCTGCCAGCGCCTTTGAGAAGATAATCATCTACTTAACTCCCTAGTTCTTCCAGCATCGCCCCGAAGGTATATCGTTCGGGCATCGCGTCCACCCGTACATCCAGCCGGTCCAGCTCCGCTTTCGTGGGCGGACCGATGGCTACCACCCTGGCATGCTCCAGTTTATTCCTCAATAATCCTTCCAGCCCCAGCTCTCGCGCCCTCTCCATGAGGTATCTGGACGTGGATCCGCTGGTGAAGGCAAAGATGTCCGGCCGCTCTTGTTTGATCAATCGGTCCAGCCTGGGATCGTTGGAGGGTCTGATGTCATAGAGCTGGATCTCGTCCACCTCCACCCCTGCCTTCTCCAGCATCTCGACCAGGACGGGGCTACCCTTGGCGCTTCTCAAGAGCAGAACTCGACCGAACCTTTGGATCAGCGCATCGGCCAGCCCTTCCGAGCTGAAGACATCTGGTACCACGGAGACGGTCAGACCGAGCTCTTCCAGCGCCTCTTTCGTCCTGGGACCGATGGCGGCCAGGTTCGTCTTGCGGAGATGCTCCGCAACTGTTCTATCTTGGAGCACGATCTCCGCCCCGGTGGCACTGGTGAAGACCACACACCTTGCCCACTCTATCCTGGCGGTCATGTCATCTGGGAGGGGCAATTGCTCGAAGGCGATGGCCGGGGCGAGCAGAGGCCTGAGGCCACAGGCCCATGCCAGCCTCGCCGACTCCTCGCTCCTATTCTCCGGCCTTAAGATGGCTATCGTCTGGGGTCTGAGATCTCGGGACAGGTTTACCACATCGCCCACCACCAGTATGGCCGGCGCCTTCACCTCCTCTTCTTCTGCCACCCGGGCGATCGTCTCCAGGGTGCCTGTGACCAGTCTTTCTTCGTCGCTCCAGCCTTTCTCGATCAGGGCCGCCGGGGTATCGGGATTCTTGCCACCTTTGATCAGCGCGGATACGTTATCCTCAAGCCGGGAGACGCCCATCAGGATCACCAGGGTACCGTCCATCTTGGCCAGCATCCCCCAGTCCAGGTTCTTCTCTTTCCCGGGTTCCTCGTGGCCGGTTACGATCGTCACCGCGGTGGAGACGGACCGGTGGGTAACCGGTATTCCCATCCTGGCGGGCACGGAGATGGCCGAGGTAACTCCTGGCACCACCTCGAATGGTACGCCAGCCTCGGCCAGGGCCAGCCCCTCCTCGCCCCCTCTCCCGAATAGGTACGGATCACCGCCCTTCAGCCTCACCACGATCTTGCCTCCTCGGCCCTTCTCCACCAATAGCCGGTTTATCTCTTCTTGGGAGAGCCTGTGGCGGCCAGGCAGCTTGCCCACGTCTATCTGCTCCGTGCTCGCGGGCAGGCCTTTCAGCACCTCTATGTTCGCCAACCGATCGAACAGTACCACATCGGCCTCGTGGAGGAGTCGTTTTGCCTTCAGGGTGATCAGCTCGGGGTCGCCCGGACCCGCCCCCACCAGGTAGACCTTACCTCGTCTCAACGATCCTCACCGCCTCGTCGGCGAGATCCCGTCCGCCCATCTCCACAAGCTTCTTGCTCAGCATCTTCACTTCCTGAATGTAACCATCAGTCGGCAGACGTTCATCGATTTTCACATATCGCGTCCCGTCCAGCGATAAGACCTCCGCCACGACCCTCAGCTCGTCATTATCGACGTTGGCATGGGCGGCCATGGGGACCACGCAGCTTCCTCCTACCGCCTCTAAGAATATCCTCTCGCACTCGGTCACCATCCTGGTGGGACCGTGGTCTATCTGGCGGACCGCTTCTTCTGCAATACCCGCGACCGTTGCTACCGCTATCGCGCCCTGGTTGGCGGATGGCACGAACTCTTCGGGGTCGAGAACCGCATATTTCGCATCGATTTTCATCCTCTGGATTCCTGCCTCGGCCAGGACGATGGCGTCGTAATCGCCTTCGTTGAGCTTTCTCAGCCTCGTCTGGAGGTTTCCTCTCAGGCTTCTCACCATTATATCGGGCCTGGCCCTCCTGAGCTGGGCGGCGCGGCGCATGCTTGAGGTCCCCACCAGGGCGTTTTTCTCCAGGTCCTCTAAGGCAACACCCTCTTCGCTGACCAGGACGTCGTAGGGCGAGTCCCGGGGCAGCACCGCCGCTATGCAGATCTCTTTTGGTCTCTTGCTGGGCAGGTCTTTCATGCTGTGGACGGCGACGTCGATCTCGCCTGAGATCATTCGTTCATCGATCTCTCTCACAAATATGCCTCGTCCCGAGACCTGGTGGAGGGGCCTATCCAGGAATATGTCGCCTCTGGTCTTGACGATTTTCAGCTCCGTCTCCACACCTGCCTCGCAAAGCCTGTCGAGAGCCATCTCTGTTTGTCGCAGAGCCAGAGGGCTGCCCCGGCTCCCCACGATCAGCCTCTCAGGTTTGACTTGTAGGCCTCCAGTGTATCGTCTATGATCTCGTCGGAGTGGGCCGCCGAGATAAAGTTGGTCTCGAACTGGCTGGGCGGCAAGAATACGCCTGCATCCAGCATCCTCCTGAAGAAGGCCAGATAGCCTTCTTTATCGCATCTCAGAGCTTCGGCATAGTTCTTTGGCTCCTTTCCGAAGAATACCTTGAAGATGGAAGCGATGCCGGAGACCGAGTAACCCAGGCCCAGGTCCTCCACGATATCTGATAGAGCTTTCCGCATCTTTTCTCCCGATGCGTTGAGCTGCTCCACCATCCCGTCCTTCTCCAGGATGTCCAGCGTGGCGGCGCCCGCCGCCAGGGAGATTGGACTGCCGTTGAAGGTTCCTGCCTGGTAGATTTCACCGCTCGGGGCGACCTGTTCCATGAGATCTCTTCTCCCCCCTACCACACCGATGGGGAATCCGCCGCCGATTATCTTGCCCAGAGTGGTCATGTCCGGGGTTACCCCATAGTGTTTCTGGGCCCCGCCCAGTCCCAGTCTGAACCCGGTGATGACCTCGTCGAATATGAGGAGGACGTCTTCGTCTAAGGTGAGGTTGCGGACGCTCTGGAGGTACCCTTCCTCTGGCAGGATGGGGCCGATGTTTCCCAGGACAGGCTCCATGATCACCGCCGCCACCTCGCCTTTGAACTTGTGAAGCAGCGTCTCCAGGGCTTCTTGGTCGTTGTAGGCGACCTGGAGGGTGTTCTTTGCAACATCCAAGGGTACGCCCAGAGAGTCGGGCGTACCCAGGGTAGTGGCTCCGGAACCTGCCTTTATTAGGACGCTGTCGTGGGCTCCGTGGAAGCCACCCTCCACCTTGACGATCTTATCTCGGCCGGTGGCGCCTCTGGCTATCCTCAAAGCGGCCATGGTGGCCTCGGTACCGGTGTTCACGAACCTGAGCATATCGATGCTGGGGTAGTGACCGGCTATCCTTTGGGCCAGGTTCACCTCCAGATCCGAAGGGGTGCCGTAGAGCCATCCCTTCCTGAGCTGCTCCACCACTTGTTCCATCACCAGAGGATGGCGATGGCCCAGGATCATGGGGCCGTAAGCCAGACAGTAATCAATAAACCGGTTACCGTCCACGTCCCAGAGGTAAGGGCCTTCGGCCCGGGAGACGTAGAATGGATGGGGATATATGGCCCTCACCGGGCTGCTTACCCCACCGGGCATCAGGTTTTTTGCCCTATCGAAGAGCTTTGCAGAGGCATCAGAACGCATGGAAGTTGCACCAGGGTGGGAGACCTGGGTGAAGATAGATCAACCTTGCGATTAACCGGTCTATTCTGTAACACACCGATCTACAACCTTCCAGCCCTTCTCCTCTATCCTCCTGGCCACCTCTCTGAGGGGCAGGCCGGTATGAGATGCGATCTTTTTGCAGTCTTCGTACTCTGCCTTGACGTTGAGCGTCTCTTTGCCGAGCCAGCTTA
Organism: uncultured Methanotrichaceae archaeon; assembly: GCA_964416865.1. GTDB lineage: Archaea > Halobacteriota > Methanosarcinia > Methanotrichales > Methanotrichaceae > UBA204. Next base: position 11,113 of record CAYQFP010000023.1, on the reverse strand, counting down.
CCTTTACCGACGCCTGGTAGGTGCTGCCTTTTATCTCGATGGTCAAAGTTCTCGACTCTCTCTTGGCGATGCTGCGGTGCAGGCTGGGAAATATCCTGACCCCCAGGCTTCCCGTCTCCCTCATGAGGAGCGCCGCCAGTTTCTCCATCTGGTCCTGCCTGGAGATCACCTTGATTATGTTTCCGTACCGTCCCTTCTTCATCAGCGCGGGGACCGCCGAGACGTCTAGGGCACCTTTTTCCATGAGCAGGTCGATCAGGTTTCCCAGAACCTCGCCGGTCACGTCGTCCACGTTGGTCTCCAGCTGGGCCACCTCGCCAAAGTGGCCTTCCACCAGGTCGCCGACCACGCAACGGAGCAGGTTGGGGACCTTAAGCTTCTTGGCACCTGCTCCTAATCCTACCTGCTCGGCCCTGATGAGGGGGTATCGCTCCGCCATCTCGTCGACCGCAATGGCCAGGATGGCTGCGCCCGTGGGGGTGAGAAGCTCTTCATCCACAGGTCCACCCCTCCATAGCAGTCCGGAACGGCGCAGCGTCTCCAGGGTGGCGGGAGCGGGCACCGGCAGAAGGCCGTGAGAAGAAGAGACCATGCCCCCACCCACCGATATGGGTAGAGATAGTATCTTCTCTACCTCCAGGCTTTGCAGAGCGGCACAGCTTCCTGCGATATCTGCCAGGGCGTCCAGGGCACCGATCTCATGAAACCGGGCATGGTCAGGGTCTGTTCCGTGTACCTCTGCCTCTGCCCCTGCCAGGGCGTCCATTATCCGCAGGGCTCTATCGAGAGCGGTAGGCTCCAGGCTAGATCCTTCCAGAACGCGCCTGGCCTCTCTTAGAGATTGGTATCGGCCCTCTGCCGTTACCTTGGCTCGGGTGGCGATGAGGTGATGTCGTTTCTCTCTGGATATTTCGAGCCGACAGCCCACCGACTCGACAGCTTCCGTGACCGTGCCTGGGTCTGCACCCAGATCCAGGAGGCAGCCGATGATCATGTCACCCGAGGCGCCGGAGGCGGGATCGAATAGGAGGACTCTCATGTGGATCGTCCAGGTACCTGCGCCGTTAAATATGAGTTGGTCTGCGAACTCTTGGACGGGCTAACCGTTCCATGGCAGCAGGCGGTCCTCTCCTTCAACTACATTCTGGCAAGAAAATCCTCCCTTCGGTCGGGTTTATTATCAGGTTAGCAGAGTTGAGATGTTGAAGGGAAAGATATTTATAAAGTGCGGGCCCATAAATATCAATGACTTCTGATCGTCAAGAGGCAAAGCGAGGAACCTATGATGAGACATAAATGTGCAGTTTTGGTGGCGGCAACTATATTTCTTATCTTAGTAGCACCGCCTGTAGTATCACAATATACGCCGGTGGAAAAGATATCCAATATGGACTTTGTAGCGGTTAGGACGGCGGAATCTCTGGCAGCAGCACCCTCAGGACCATGTCAAGAGCTGCAGAGGTATCTGGACTGCGTGACCGGAACGAATGTGGATATAGTATTCGTCTTCGATACCACGGGGAGCATGGGTGAAGAAATCAACGAGATGAAGACGGTCTCCCAAAGCTTCGCCGACAACCTGGCATCTTCTGGTATAGACTACCGGCTTGGTCTGACAGAGTTCAAGGACTTTGACCTGGCATGCGGTGGCGCAACCTGCGGTGACGATGGTAACTTCGCCTATAAAGTCTACAATGGTGGCGTTCTGACCAGCAGCTCCAGCATCTTCAAGTCCTGGATTAGCGGTTTGAGTGCAAGTGGTGGTGCAGACGAGCCCGAGTCGATCCTGGCGGCCATGAGGCACACGGTGACCGACCAGAAGTGGAGAGGCGGAGATGTGAGCAAGATAATAGTTCTGATAACCGACGCCTATCCCCATCCCGATGGAGACTGCTGTAACAAGGAGGGGAACACCCTGGGCGGGGTGATATCCACACTGACCGCGAATGGGATAACGGTCTACGTGATCGGTCCTGACAAAGACTCGGTAACGAAGATGGCCTTCGATACCGGTGGCAAGTTCTACCTGATCAGGTCGGGAGCCACCCTGGAGCCCATACTGGATGATATCGCCGGAGTGCTCTCCTGCAATTTTGATATCGTGGGCGATGCCACCTGTGATGACGACAGGTTGGAGGTCTGCGTGCAGTTGAAGGGCAGAGACGGGATGCTCATACCCAATCGACCGGGTTACACCGACGCATGGATGTTTGTGGCATGTCACGAGGGGACAAGCAAGCGGTACGATCTGGTGTACGACGCAGGCAAGAAGGCCTACTGTGCCGTCGTTGATCCTGTCTGCGCGAGCGATGCTGGTGTCGTCGAGGTGACGGTCTACGGACGGATCTGCAGCTGGAGCGCTGTTAAGGTATTCACGGCAGAATGTGGCCTCGGTCCCCTCTGTCCTGAACCATGTCTGACGGTCGAGGTTATGACAGACCAGAACGTGTACAACTATGGCGACACGGCCGTTTACCGGGTGCTGGTGACCAACAACCAGGGCGATGTTGGGCGCATAGCCATATCCTACGGTTATGTCGATCCCACACCCAAGACGCATATCATCGGGACCTTCGTGCCGGACATCTATCCGGGTGATACGTACGTCTCATTGCCTGCGGACTTCAAGATCTTGGACGAGTTTTACAGCGGTAAGTACGTCTTCTTCGCCACGGCGACCGATGTACACAACCCCGAATGCACGGTGAGCGCTGCCAAGCAGTTCTGGATAGGCAATGGCGATATGGGTGAAGAACTGAGGTACTTATTTGGGGGGGATATGCAGATATCGGCCATAGAATAAGCCGACGGAACCTGGTCGGCTTTCCGCTTTTTTTTTCCTTGTTTTGCTATACCAGTGATGGGATATGCGCACATGTCTATTACCGCTATCGAGCAGAGGCTACCTGCCTCCTATCCGGGCCTGCCGAAACGCCCTCGGTCAGAGCATATCCTTTTCGATCATGTACTCCACGATCTCGTAGGCGCCTTTGCCGAACTCCTCTTTGGCCACGTAGTCTGCAGCCTCTTTCAGCTGAGACGAGGCGTTGGCCACGGCGGCCCCAAACCCAGTCACCCGGAACATGGGCAGGTCGCTCATACTATCCCCCACGACGGCTACCTCATCGGGCTTCAGCAGGAGATGATCCATTATCTTCAACAACGCGGTGCCTTTGTCCACCTTCCGGTCTTTTATGTGCACCGCAAACTTGCTGTCTACCAGGTCCACCGCCAGCTTCTCTTTTTCCAAGATGGAAACCGCCCTAACGACGTCGAAATTGCGATCCAACACAACATCTGTCATCCGGTACCGGGAGTCCATCCGGTCCAGGTCGAAGACCTCGCACAGCTTCTGGTAAGCCTCCTCGCATAGGGATATATCGGCCAGGACCTCCATCTGTCCATCGCCGTAGGAGATAACACCCCCGTTCTCCGAAAGGGACACGTCCGATATCCCCAGAAGCACGGAGGTGGTCCTGGTGAAGCAGTGGACGTTTCCGGTGGCCAGTATCACAGGGACCTCTAGCCGCGCCACGGCCTTCAAGGATAGGGGATCGAGCCTGCGTTCCATGTCGGTCAGGGTGCCGTCTATGTCGAAGGCTACCGCCCGGATCAATCCTGCAACCCCTCGGTGGTAACGGAGAAGATGGCCTCTCCGTCGGGCAGGTTGGGTGAGTCCACCAGCCGGGCGATCCTCTTATCCCCCTTGGACTTTCTTAGATATATCCTAAAGGTTGCGGTGTGACCCACTATGTGGCCGCCCACCGGCTTGGTGGGGTCGCCGAAGAAGGCATCGGGCTTGGACATGACCTGGTTCGTCACAAACACCAGGGCGTTGTTCAGGTCGGCGAACCTCTGGAGAGTATGCATATGCTTGTTCAGCTTCTGCTGCCTATCGGCTAGGGTCCCCCGCCCCACATACTCCGCCCTGAAGTGAGCAACCAGCGAGTCCACGATCAACAACCTGACAGGCTTATCGGTATCGCGGAGCTTCTCCGCCAGCTCGAGAGCGCTCTCTGCCAGGAGGATCTGGTGATTGGAGTTGTAGGCCCTGGCCACATGTATATTGCCCAGAAACTCCTCGTCCGACCACTCATGATCCTCGGACTCGGGAAGGCCGTTTACCATCTGGGAGATCCTCTCAGGCCGGAAGGTGTTCTCGGTATCGATCATGATCACCGAGCCGTTCAGCCCGCCCAGCTCCAGCGGAAGCTGGACATTTACCGCTATCTGGTGAGCTACTTGGGTCTTGCCCGAACCGAACTCCCCGTAGACCTCCACGATGGCCTGGGTCTCCATACCCCCGCCCAGAAGCTCGTTGAGGTTCTCGCTACTGGTGGACAGCCTGCCCACGAGCTTCCTCCGTTCCAGTATCATATCTCCCGTCTCGAACCCGCCGATGTCGGCGGTCTCCCTGGCAGACCTGATTATCTTGGCCGCCGAGGACTCGCCGATCTCTGCGCATGCCGCAAGTTCTGAAGGAGAAGCCACCGCCAGAGCCTCTATCGAGCTAAACCCGGAATCTTTCAGTTTCTCTGCCGTGGCGGGACCGACACCGGCAAGATCTTCTAACAAAAATTCAGACATCAGTATCAATCCTCAAAAATCTTGAAACTACAACAACTCATGATGTCAGTCTGGGGGAGAAGACTTAATCTTTGTCTCCCATCCGCAGCTGACCTCCAGATCCCCATTCCATCCCCTCCGAACCTGGCAGTCCACCAGCACTATCTTCGATCCAAGGTCCAGATCCTCGATCAACCTGACATGATCGCCCCAGAGAGCTCCTTTCACCCTGCCGCTCTGGTCGGAGACGTGGATCTCGGCCACCCGGCCCAGAGACCCGTTCTCCCTCTCGAACTCCCTCACCTCACCCAGGCCGGTGACGAAACCGGATATCGTAGAGATGGAACCCGCCTCGAGATCTGATATCCTTGTGACCTTCTCTTCGTAGGCCACCTCAGAATCGCTCTTTCTGACCACCGAGTAGCTCCCTGCCTGGATCTCCACCTGGTCGTACCTTTCCCGGGAATAGACGTTGATCAGCTCGATCGTATCATCGGGACCGATATCCATCCCGGTCTTATCATCCCAGAGGGTCAACCTTATCTTTCCCGTCTCGTCCCCCAATATTACGGATCTGACCCGTCCTGTGCTCCCGTCCTTCCGCCGGAATTCACGGGCTTCCCCCGGGTCCACCACCCTGGCCACCAGGTTGACGTCGCCCATGTCGGGACCGATCTCGGATATCTTGTAAGGCTCCATCCTGACCCTGATATCGGCATCGACCTCCTCCAGGCCGCCGCCCCGCCCCAGGTTCACCTCGGTGCCGGAATAACCTTCCCTGGAGATGCCCCTGACCTTCAGGACCTGGCCTACCTTGATCTCTTTACCGACCTGCTCCGCAGATTCGTCCCAGAGCACCAACTGTATGGATCCCGTCTCGTCCCCCAGGGATACGTTGGATACCCTCCCCACGCTGCCGTCGCTCCTGGTGAACTCGCGAACCTCGGAGAGGGAAACCACCTTCCCTATGAAAACGACCTTCCCGCTCTCGGGTTTGATCTGGTCTATCGTTACGGTCACCTCGCCAGTGGAACCCAGATCACGTGCCACCAGCATGGCAGCGGTCTTTCTATCGCAGAGACCGCCCATCAGAGAGACCTTCTCCGTGACCCTCTCTTCGAACTCCTCGACAGAGATCAGATCGGAGATCTGATCGAATATCGCCGCCATATCCTCATCCATAACCGCCTCACTCCATCACACTTACTTATACACCGTCATTGGTGTCCAGACCTCAGATAAGAGGCGTTACACCGGGATATGAATACATCGCAGGTCTCGTTGGGATCGCCGTCCATCACGATATCGCCGTCCTCTATCAGGATGGCTCGGTGAGATATCTCACGCACGAAATCCACATGATGGCTCACCAGGAATATGGTCGTCCCGTACTCGGCATTGATCTGCTTTATGGCATTGGAAACGTCCCTCAAGGTGATGGGGTCGATGTCACCGAAGGGCTCGTCCAGGATGATAAGCTTGGGTCTTGTCGCCAGCAGGAGCGCCAGAGATGCCCGAACCCTTTCACCACCGCTGATCTGGTTTGGGTACTTGTCCAGCACGGCCAAGTCCAGGTCCAAGGTCTTGAAGACGGGTTCGGCGTACTTGCGAGCCTCTGTGGAGGGGAACCTGGGGAAAAGTTCCGCGAAGATCTCGTTGGTGATGCCCAGCTTATTGAGGATCGACTTTGCTTCGTCTTCGTTCATGTCGGTCAGGGTATAGAGGACATCTAAGAGCCGGTCGCTGATCTCCATCTTCTCGGCCACATCCCTGGCGTGCTCGATGACGGCCTGGCCTTTCACCCCCATCTTGTATCCGATCTGTTCCAGAATGGTCTCCTGGGGAGATAGGGCGAACTCCTGGTACATTATACCCAGGTTTTTCCTGATCTCTATCCTCGATGGTGAAAACTCCACCATGTCTACCCAGCGATCGCCGAGCTTGTAGAAGACTGCCCCTTCGTCTGGCTGGGCCAGTCCTTCCATTATCTTGAGAATGGTGGTCTTGCCTGCTCCGCTGGATCCTATCAGAGATGTAATCTCACCTTCACGTATATCCAGGTTGAGGTTCACGATATTGAGCACCTCACCCGTGCCAAAGAGATAGGTCCGCTTGGATAGCCCTTCCACCCTGATCAGCGGCTCTGCCGAAGGTCTGGGGGTGAGGGGTAGAGGATCTATCATCCCGGCAAGGAAACTATTGAGGACTGTTTTGGGATCACCCACCTCTCTGATCCTGCCACCGTCCAGCCAGATTAACCTATCTGCCAGGTACCGATGGACCTCGGGCAGGTGGGAGACCAGCAGCGTGGTGATATCCAGCTCATGGCTGACGTTCTTGATAGCATCCAAGACTTCCTGTTTGGTGGCCGGGCAGGCCATGGTTGCAGGCTCATCCAGGAGGAGAAGCTTGGGTTTCTTTGCCAGCTGTCTGGCGATCAAGAGCCTCTGCTTCTCTCCGCCGCTGAGTATGGTGGCCAGATGGGGGGCCTTCTTCTCCAGCCCCACCAGTTCGAGGTACTCCATGGCCTCGGTCGTGGCCTCCTCTCGCCGGGGGTCGTGCTCAGAAGGTAGAAGCTCATATCCTGTCTGCCGGGCGAAGACGCGTTTGGCCACGTTGTTCAGTGCAGACTCGGTCCAGAGCCCGAAGTCCCTCTGGAGGTGGATTGCGGTGATTTGTCTCTGCCGGCGCACCGTCTCCGGTCCCGATTCCGGCGTGATCTCCAGGCCATCGATATTTATCTGTCCACCATCGAACAGCTCGACGCCCCGGAGGATCTTCATCAGGGTGCTCTTACCGCTCCCGCTCAGGCCCACGATCCCTAGGATCTCGCCATTATCGGCGCGGAAGCTCACGTTTTTCAGGGCCTCGATCTGGTCGTTCTTGACCTTGTAGGTCTTGGATAGGTTTTCCACTTCAAGCAAGCTATAACCCCCCTTCATCTGATACCGGTGCCAGGTTCTACCGTCGTCTCCGGTCTGAGAAGAACCGCAGAGTCGCCGAGGTCGGCGGCCAGGAGCATGCCCTGAGATTCCACGCCGAAGAGTTTGGCAGGTTCCATGTTGGCCAGCACCACGATCTGACTTCCCAGCAGCTCTTCTGGACGATGTGTCTGGGCGATCCCCGCAACGATCTGTCTATCTTCTGTGCCCAAATCTACCGTCAAGCGGAGAAGCTTGTCCGATCCTTTTATGTTCTCCGCTTCTTTGACCTCACCGACTCGGAGGTCCAAGGTCTTGAAATCCTCAAAGGATATTATGCCCATCTCTTTCGTCTCCGATTTTTCCGATTCGGCCAACAAACTTATGTGTTCTTTGAATATGTCATCCAGCTCTTTTATCGCAGATTTGTCCATCTTGTTGAAAAGATGCTCCGGCGTGCCCAATGGGTGGTCCACCTTCAAGGGTACCAGGGCATCTTTGAAGAGAGCGTCTTTGACCAGGCCCTCCAGCCCCATCTGCATCCAGGCCGACTGCATCTTTCCCGGCATCACCGGATCCAGCAGGACGGCCATAGCCTTGACGATCTGGAGGCAGTTTCTGAGAACCGTGCCACAGCCGTCCCGGTCAGTCTTTATCAGCTTCCAGGGTTCGTTGGCCTGGAAGTAACCGTTGCCGTAATCTGCCAGGGACATGGCGATGTCCACCGCCTTTTTGAACTCGTACTTATCCAGGGCTGCGGCAGTATCCTCTATGATGGTTTCTATCTTTCCCGTCACCGCCGGGTCCAGATCGCCTTGAGGCACTCTGCCGTTGAAGTTTTTGACAGTAAAGGTGATCGACCGGTTGATGAAGTTGCCCAGGGCCCCGACCAGCTCGTTGTTCACCTTCTCACCGAAGACCGTCCAGGAGAAGTTCAGCTCCTTGGTGTGGGACGTGTAGCTGGCAAGATAGTATCGCAGCAGGTCTGGATGAAGTCCTCTATCCAGGTAGTCTTCGTTCACCCAGATCACATAACCCCTGCTCTTGGAGAATGTCTTATTGTCTATCTTGAGCATCCCGCTGGCCACCACCGCGCTGGGCAGGGTATAACCGGCACCCTCGAGCATGGCTGGCCAAAATATGCAGTGGTGATAGACTATGTCTCCGCCTATGAAGTGGACGATCCTGGCGTCCCTGCGCCAGTAGTCTTCCCAGTCGGCGCCGTGGATGGAGGCCCACTCTTCTGTGAAGGATATGTAGCCTATGGGGGCGTCCACCCAGACGTAGACTACGAGGCCTTCCTGCCCGGGAAACTCTACCCCCCAGTCCAGGTTTCGGGTAATGCACCAGTCTCTCAGCTCCTGCTTGACCCATTCCCGGGCGTAGTTTCTGGCGTTGGAGGTCCCTCCGAGGTTTTCCAGGTAGTCTATCAGGAAGTCGCTAAAGGCGGAGAGCTTGAAGAAGTAATGTTTCTGTATTCTGTACTCGGCACGGTTGCCGCAGCTCTTGCATACCGGTTCTTTTATCTCACCGGGCTCCAGATGGCGGCCGCAGCCCTGGTCACACTCATCTCCTCGAGCAGGAGAGCCGCAGTAAGGACAAACCCCTTCAACGTACCTGTCGGGCAGGAACCTGTCGCATTTGGGGCAGTAGGCCAGCTGGATATTCTGGGCGTAGACGTAACCCTTTTCTATCAGGGTATCGACGATGGACCGCGTCCTGGCATGGTTGGAGGGGGCGTCGGTGTTGCCGAAGTAATCGAAGATCACCTCCATGTTCTTGAAGTCATCGTCGAACAAGTCGTGGTACCTGGTCACCAGTTCAGTGGGGGTTATACCCTGCTCTTCGGCATTGACGACTATGGGGGTGCCGTGAGAGTCCGAACCGCAGACGAAGGTCACATCCCGGCCCATCTTTCTCAGGCCTCTGACGTAGATGTCCGCGGGTACGTAGGTCCGGAGATGACCTATGTGGCAGGGCCCGTTGGCATAGGGCAATCCACAGGTTACCAGGATGGGAACGTTATCGGGAGACAATAATGATACCTCGGCCGCTTATAATCGGACTGGCAGATATACGTTTCCCACCGAGAAAATTCGCCCGCTGTATTTATTATATGTGATGCACAATATTATACATCATACATAATAAATAAATGTACGCTTGCGGTGCTGTCCTCAATCCCTCTACGCAAGACGCCGCCGATTTTCTCGTCCTTCGGTGGCAGCGTCTGCGGTTGACCCTGGGCAAACATAAACCGCTCATATATCTCCGCAACCGTTTTTATCTAGGCGGATCCGAGCTTAAGGTCATGAGTGCAAAGCCCTTCGACGTAACAAAGAAACGTAAGCGCATCACCGCATTCCCTTTGGGCAAGATCTGGGTTTTCAAGTACTTCTTTGGCGACAAAGACATTTTCAGAGAACTTGCCGATTATTACAACCGCGGCCAGTATCGTTTTGAGTTCAAGACTGCCACCGAGCGAGATGAAGCTTTCGTGCTGCTCGAAAATAACGGCTTTGATATCGATCTGGTCGAGGACCCGAGCAAGTATGTGGTCAAGCTGGACAAGTCCAGTAGATACGCACCGGTGCTGAAGAACTCTGTAGAATATACCGAGACCTCGAACGAACGGATATTCCTCATGAAGGATATGGTATCCGTCGAAGAGGCGCTGAACTTCGGCGCCGAGGTCTACGAGGGTGCTGCCATCTTTTGATAGTCCCGAACACCGAGTTTGACACTTATCCGATGCGCAAGACGATCTCAGCCCGAGAAAATGCTGGCCTTGTAGCAAATGGCTTTATTGAGAATAGGAAAAATAAGATCTGGGAATGGCTGGATAACTCAGACGGTTATCTTGGACCTGGCGATGTACTTGATCAGGTCCGGCGCCAGCCTGGTCTTCTTCAGGACATGCTCTGTGGTTTCCTCGATGCTCGACCCTTCGGATATCATGGTTTCGATCTCTTCTAGGGTATCTTCGTTCACCACGAAGTAGTCATCTATGTCCTTCCGGTGACCCCATACGTCGCCCTGAAGGAGCTCTATGCCCTGCATCTCCAGGAAGAGCTTGATGGCGTTGGACATGGTCTTACGGTAAGATGGCGGAACCTGGACGATCCTCAGCCGGGGGCATATCTTCATCAGGTTCAGGAAGTCGACATTGGATGCCCTGAAAGCCAGATGAACCATCCTCTCGTTTGCGCTCAGCTCAGATATTTCATTTTTTGAACTCACAACTCTAAGTCTCATAGAACCTCACGATAAACGAGATGAAAACAAAATATTAATAGACACCTGTGGTGTACACATCTGTGTACATCGGCATCGGTATGCCCAGATCATCTGAATTAAACTGTGTCATTACCGCCTCACGAAGCCAGTTTTGGAGCTTCGAGGGCCTCGATTTTATGAGATCATGGAGGGATGATCTGAGAGGCAACACCAGGTAATAATTATCAAGACTTTCGTTGTAAACATGAACCTGTCTTGGAGGCACCGGTGGACATGAGGCATAAGATCAACTCTCAGCCGGTTGAACTCTTCCGATCCAGTAGGATTAAATAGCTTATAATAATCTCTGCTAGGAAGCTAGATAAGATGTTGATCGCCATTAACGTCGC
>CAYQFP010000022.1:5565-17948 GCA_964416865.1 uncultured Methanotrichaceae archaeon | reverse complement strand
ATGTTCGCTTACGCTCACATTTACTTGTGCACATAAAGTTATACTTTATGTACAAGAACAAATACTTGGAAAAGATTTTCTCAGAACTTCGTATGTTGCATGGCGAATCAAAACATTTCCGGCTGAGTCTTGATTTTAAGTATTAGAATATAGATCCGATCGTGGCAACCTCAACATGACCCTAAGAACGCCGTCCATGAGGGCCCTCATCTCGCCGAGGGTACCGATATCTTTATTTCATATGTACGCACACGCCCGCCCGAAGGGCCGGTAGATCAGGGGTAGATCGCTACCTTGGCATGGTAGAGGCCTCGGGTTCAACTCCCGACCGGTCCATCGTCCTTCGTGTCTTTGTTCTTCTTTTTCCAATACTCTTATCAGGCGGCAAGAGAAGTTTGGATATTGTCATGATATTGTCATATGTGTAAAGAACCTGTGGAGAGACGTTAATGCACGGCGTGATCGAGACTCTGGTCGTGGCCTTCACCCTGGGGCTCACGGGCGCGATGGTGCCCGGCCCAACCCTGGTAGCCACTGTCAATATGTCCCTTCGGAAGGGATGGACTATGGGACCTAAGGTGATCGTAGGTCACGCCCTGGTGGAGGTGGCAATATTCCTGCTAATAGTGAGAGGCCTGGCCGCGGCCGCGGAGGAACATGCCGGTGTGATCTCGGTCGTGGGGGGATTGGCCCTCGTCATCTTCGGTGCTCTGACCTTGAAGGAGAGCAGAACGGCCACCATGATCGCTCCGGACGGCAGCGCCTCGGCCAACCCGTACCTGGCCGGAGCGCTAACCAGCGCCGCCAACCCTTACTTCTGGATCTGGTGGCTCAGCGTGGGAAGCGCCCTCGTCCTGGCGGGACTACGCTGTAGCCTCTTTCTGGCGGTGCTGTTCATGGTGGGCCACTGGGGTGCCGACTTCGGATGGTACACCCTCGTATCTACCAGTCTGGACCGGGGCAGGACGGTCCTCTCAGAGACCGGCTACAGGAGAGCCCTAGCTCTATGCGGCGTCTTTCTCATCCTCTTCGGGGCGTACTACCTAACGGGGGTAGCATGACCGTTCATCTTGCGCCTATAGTCGAGAACCAGTGCCATTGAAAGAAAGCCCAATAATCGATAGCTAGCAGCTAATTTCCACTGAAATCATTAAAGTGCCGACTGCTAGTGATTTTCAGTAACTCACCCGCACGACCGAAAATCGCCAGTCTTATATAAGCCAGGAGTATCGACAAGACGGAGATCTAACTTGAACTGGAATGACGATGTGGCGTACCTAAGGTCCATTCGCAGTTACATCCTCCTCTCCGTCCTGCTCTTTGCAGGATCGGCGATCCTGGGCTTTGTGGCCGCGAGCAGGGATCCTCAGCTTGTCGCGATTTACATTGAGGAGATTGGAAGCAAGCTGGGATGGATCCTGGGTCTCAGTCCGTTTATGATGATGGGGTTCATATTCCTGAACAACCTTTTCGCCTCGACCATAGCCATGCTTCTAGGGATAGGTTTCGGTATCGTTCCTGCCCTGGCGGCGGTGCTGAACGGGATGGTGCTGGGCGTCATCGGCTATCATGCGATCGAGACGATCGGGGTAACATACCTGGTCGCAGCCATACTGCCCCACGGCATAATCGAGCTGCCTACCATTCTGATCTGCATCGGCGTGGGGTTCAGGTTGGGCCACCTCCTATTGCTCACCCTCTTGGGGAGGGCTGTTGACCTGGGCGGAGAGGTAAGGTTCGCCCTCCGTCTCTTGAGATGGGTGGTGCTCTTCCTCTTTCTGGCGGCGGTGATCGAGACGCTGATTACACCCATCGTCATTCAACCCTTTATCGACCTACAGGCTGTACCGGTGATGGAATGACCGAGTCCAAAATACCGAGTAAAGAAAATTTCAGTGAATGGTATCACGAGCTCCTGAAAGCCGCGGAGATAATCGATGTCAGATATCCTGTCAAGGGCATGTGTGTCTGGCACCCTTTCGGGTTCGCCCTGCGCAGGAACGTCTACGACATAATCAAAGAGATGCTTGATGTCGATCACCAGGAGACTCAGTTCCCCCTGCTCATACCAGAGACCGAGTTCATGAAGGAGGCCGAGCACATCAAGGGCTTCGAGGACGAGGTCTACTGGGTCACCCACGGGGGTACGACGCCTCTGGATGTCAAACTCGCTCTCAGGCCCACCAGCGAGACTGCGATATACCCCATGTTCAAGCTCTGGATCAGGAGCCACGCAGACCTGCCTTTGAAGATCTACCAGATTATCAACTCTTTCCGGTACGAGACAAAGCATACCAGACCGCTGATCAGGCTGAGAGAGATCACCTCCTTCCAGGAGGCTCACACCGCCCACGCCACCTGGGAAGGGGCGGCAGATCAGGTAGAGGCGGCGCTGGAGATCTACGCCAGGTTCTACGAGCGGTTGGCGGTACCCTTCATATTCATCAGGCGGCCTTCCTGGGACAAGTTCCCGGGTGCCGATTATACCATCGCCTTGGATACCATAATGCCCGACGGCAGAACCCTCCAGATCGGAACCGCGCACCATCTGGGCACCAACTTTGCCACCACCTACGAAATCACCTACGAGAACACCGAAGGAGAGCAAGAGTTCGTAAACCAGACCTGCTACGGCGTCTCGGAGAGATGCATCGCCGCGTTGGTCTCGGCACACGGTGACAATAACGGTCTCGTCCTCCCATGGTCGGTGGCCCCCGTACAGGTGGTGATCGTTCCCATCATATTCAAAGACAAGGACAGGGATGAGGTGATCCGGGTATGCAAGTCGCTCCACGAACAGCTCGCCGATGCCGGCGTCAGGGTGAAGACCGACGATGGCGACGAGCGACCGGGATCCAAGTTCTATAAATGGGAGCTTCACGGCGTTCCCATCAGGATAGAGGTAGGTCCCAGAGACATAAAGCAGGGGGTAGCGGTCTTGGCGCGTCGAGACGGAAAGAAGGTGACGGTGGCTCAGAATGAGCTCCTGGCAGCCGTCTTCGAGCAGGCAGAAAGTCTCCTGGCCGCCATGCAGGCTGCCGCCCGGGAGTTCATGGAGAGCAGGATTAAGGACTGCACCACGGTAGAAGAGGCCCGGGACCAGACCGAATGGGGGGTGACCAGGGTGGGCTGGTGCGGCTCCGAGGACTGCGGTCACCGACTGGAGGACGAGATCGGCGTCTCCATGCTAGGCGAGCCCTGGAAACCCGAGAAGACGTTCGTGGGTCGGTGTCTGATCTGCGGTGCAGAGACCGAGAAATGCGTTCTGATGGCCCGGCAGTACTGATACGAAGATGCCGGTATGAGGATACTGCTAGCCGAATATGCGGTGGCCACCGGGCTGCCTGGAACCTGTTGGATAGAAGGGATGGCGATGTTGTCCACCCTGGCCACCAGCTTTCAGCGCTGTGGCCATGAGGTGGTTTACCCCACTGCTGGACCTGTGATCGGCGCAGGAGTGCCCGTCTTGCTGCGGTGCGGGTTCGAAGACTTTTTGGCAGAAGCCGATGCAGACGCCGGGCTAGTGATCGCACCGGACGATCTCATCCCAGGTTTTGTGGAGGCTATGGGAGAGAACGTGTCCAACCTGGGATCATCTCCGAAGAGCGCTGGGCTCTGCGCGGACAAGGCCTCCTGTACCATGATTCTGGAGAAGCGAGGCGTTCCCGTGGTGGAGGTCGTCACCCAGGCCGGTTGTGGATCCTACGTCCTCAAGCCCAGGTACGGGTGCGCGTCCGAGGGCGTGGAGATCGTATCCAATGTACCTGAGAACGACGACCGCATGGTCACCAGGTACCACGAAGGGGAGCACTTAAGCGTCAGCCTGGTATCTGCCCAAGATCGGGTACTACCCCTGACGCTGAACAGACAGCTGATCGATATGGGCAGCTCCATCGAGTACAGAGGGAGCCAGGTTCCCTACCCTTCGGCACGGGAGGAGGAGATCTTCTCCGTGGCAAAGATGGCGGCCCGGTCTCTGGATCTCAGAGGCTACACCGGGATAGACCTGGTGGTGGGCGATCTGCCTAGGGTCGTGGACGTCAACCCCCGGCCTACTACGTCTATCGTGGGCATCGCCAGGGTGATGAAAGAAGAGCTGGCAGACCTGATACTCCGAGCGAGGTTCGGCACGCTGCCGGAGAGGGTGACCATCGAGGGGGAGTGCACTTTTACGAAGGAAGATTTGCGGGCATAACCCTGCTGGCGATTATCACCTCTGCCGTGGCCGAAGAAGATGATATATCGTGTCCCGTCCAAGCTATCATCGAGGTGTCCTAATGAAAGAGCAGATCGAAGGTCTGGTGGAGCGGTTCAGAAGTCTGGGGTCGGAAGAGCGGTCGGTGGTCAGAGATGTCCTGGGGCGGTACGCAGAGGGCGAGATGGGTATGGACGAGGCTCATTACCTGCTCCTGGATGAGGATCTGATTCCCATGCCCTCTAGGTGCACCATGTACCACAAGCCGGAGATCACCACCGACGCAGAAGAGGCGATGAAGGCGCTGATCAGGGAGAAGGTGCTCGAATAGTGGCTTCCAGGCCCGAAACTTTATGCTGCTTGAGGTGGGGACCCAGACGGGCATGGTCGAGAACCTGACCCTCTCACTTCATATATATCCTCCATCAACATAATGAGTAAATCCTCCATTCGGTCGGATTTTCTCTGAGTACACAATGTTATACATTATATACAATGAAAAAGAGAAGGCTGGAGATGGTTTTGGAACAGTTGGAGGGGTTCTCCGAGCCTGTGCCGGAGATGGAACAGTACACCACCCCCACCTCGGTGGCCTCTGAGCTGCTCTACTGGGCCCATCTGCGGGGTGAGCTGGAGCGGGTCTGCGATCTGGGCTGCGGGACTGGGATGCTGGCCATAGGGGCCGCCCTGATGGGTGCCGAGGCGATGGGGGTCGAGCTGGACCCTGCTGCCCTCAAGATCGCCGGATATAACGCCCGTCACCTGGGGGTTCACGTCAACTGGTTGAGAGGTGACGTCAGATCGATCGCCCTGAATAAGGTGCCCACGGTGATCATGAACCCTCCCTTCGGCGCGCAGAGAGGAAGCCAGGGCGATCGAGCCTTTCTGCAAAAAGCGATGGAGGTTGGAGACGTGATCTACTCGATACACAACTCGGGAAGCGAAGGGTTCATTAGACGATATGTAGAACCATCTTCGATAGATGAAGTTCGCAGGGTCCCTCTCCCCTTGAGACGTTGCTTCGAGTTCCACAGCAGAGAGGTCAAGACGATAGAGGTTGAGTTGTACAGGATAGTATGCAGGTGAACTAGGATGCAATGCAGTTTCGTGATACCCGGTGACGTTGTCGGATCGGCAGAAGAGTTCGTGACCGGCGACGGCACCTATCTCAAAGGAAGATCGATCCGTTCTTTGACGACAGGCACAACCGAGATCGACCAGAAGAATAGATCGGCAAACGTGGTTTCGAAAGTGAACAGCCTTCCAGAGCTCTCAATAGGAGACGTGGTGGTGGGCCAGATCACAAATATGAGGGACAAGATGGCCATCGTTGCCCTGGCCTTCAAGAAAGGCCACGAATCCAGGCCTATACCCTGCACCGAGGCGCTGATCTACGTATCCAACATCAGGAACACCTACGTTAAGGACATAAAACAGCTATTCGGACCGAGAGACATAGTGAAGGCAAAGATCATAAAAGAACATCCTCTGGACCTCAGCACTAAGGACGAGGACCTGGGGGTAATCAAGGCTTACTGCAGCAGGTGCGCCACACCCCTCCGACTGGTAGATGGGAAACTGGAATGTCCCGACTGTGGCAACGTGGAGACCAGAAAGTTGAGCACGGATTACGGACTGGGGATGATCAGGTGAATCTAAAAATACTTAAAAAAACAGAGGACGAAGTTCAGATAGAGTTCGAAGACGAGAACCACAGCCTCCTGAACCTCCTCAAGACCGTACTATTGGATGACGACCGCGTCCAGTTCACCACCTACGACACTAAGTTTCCCACAATGACCAACCCAGTTTTCCGCCTGAAGACGAACGGTTCTGACCCTGTAGAGCTTTTGGCCGATGCCGCTGCCAAGATTGTGGAACTCTGCAAGGAGTTCGACGTCCAGTTCGAAGCTGCCTTGAGATGATCGAGATCGACGGATCCAGAGGCGAAGGCGGCGGGCAGATAGTCAGAACCGCCGTTGCCCTCTCTGCGGTCACCAGAACCCCGGTTAGGATATCTAACATAAGAGCGGGACGGCCCAAACCCGGCCTATCCCATCAGCATGTCAAGGCCATCGAGGCCCTGGCTCTGATATCTGGTTCCGATATCGAAGGGGTAAGACCCGGCTCTGACAGGATCACCTTTCGTCCTGCCGAGGTCAAAGGAGGAAGCAATTATCAGATAGATATCGGTACCGCGGGCAGCATCACCCTATTGATGCAGTGTCTCCTTCCGGCCCTGGTCCACGCCGACGGGGCGGTATCCCTGGAGGTCAGGGGCGGTACCGATGTCAACTGGTCACCCACTATCGATTATCTGCAAGAGGTCGCCCTACCCGCCTTCGGCAGGTTCGGTGTACGTTCCAAGCTGGTTTGCATCAGGCGCGGCTACTACCCCCGGGGCGGTGGACGAGCGGTCCTGGAGGTCGAGCCTTCCAGGCTGAGGCGCGCAGATATCAAGATCCAAGAGCCAGGAAAGGTCCGAGGAATCTCCCATTGCTCCAACCTTCCCGAACACGTTGCCAGAAGGCAGGCCGAGTCTGCCGTCCAGACGCTAATAAACGCAGGTCGGGAGAACTTTGTGGAGGTCGCACTGGAAAAGGCACCCTCTACTGGTAGCGGTATCACCCTCTGGTCGGGCTACAAAGGATCGAGCGCCTTGGGTGCCAGAGGAGTAAGAGCAGAATCGGTAGGTCGTTTTGCTGCCGAAGATATGCTGGCCGAAATCGAGTCGAAGGCTGCGGTGGATATCCATCTGGCAGACCAGCTCGTGCCCTACCTGGCCCTGGCCGGTGGCAGCTACACCACCCGATCGGTATCCAGACATACCATGACCAACATCGAGACCGCGTCCCGGTTCCTGGACGTGGAGATATACGTAACCAAAGACGATACCTTCACCGACGTCACTACCATAGGTGCCGATCTCTGATAGGCGTTCAGAGATTCTGATATCTTTTCAGCTGGGACTCGATGTAACGGCTTACCTCAGCTCTGTTTTTGATTATGCCGGCGTGACCTTCGCAGAGGACGTCCGCCTCCAGGTCCAAGAGCTTCTCCATCGACCTGCGCCACTGATTGATGTCGGACCCCCAATCATCGCAGAAGGGTCCATGAACATCCTGGCCGAATAACACCCGCCCACAATCGAGGTCCAGATAGACGGCGATGCTTCCCGGGGTGTGACCCGGCGTGTGGATGAAGTGGAACTTCAGGTCGCCGAAGGAGTGCGTCTCCATCTCCTCTTTCAGGATTAAGTCCACCCTCACAGGATCGTAATCCAGGTCGTAGAGGTTGGCCGCGGTGAGCCTCGCATCACCCAGTTCGATACCCTCGACGTCTCTCTCGTGGGCGATCACCATGCAGCCACAGATCCCTTTTAGGAAGGCCAACCCTCCTATGTGGTCTATGTGGTAGTGGGTCGCCACGATCTCTTTGATCTGATGGATACTATAACCGATGGAGACGACGTTCTTCACGATCTGTCCCACACTGGGTCCTGCACCGCTGTCGATCATCACCAAGTCTTCCCCAGCATCGACCAGGTATACGCAACAATCTGTGTAATGTGACAGTCCGGGTCCGCCAACCATGAAGACCCTATCCCAGATTGGTCCAACTTCGGTCATCGTCATCCTCCACGCAATGCCAGGTACTTACACATGTCGTTCTTCTCTGTCAGGATCATCCTCTTCCTTTTCCTCCTCCTGGACCGACCTCAGCCGTTTCATATGTATCAGGTACTCCAGGGCCACCAGTCCGCCCACAAATAAAAGGAAGAGGAGGAAGAACTGAAACTCCCTGGGCGCCTTTTCTTTGTAGTAGTTCACATTGACGACCCGGCGTTTGGTAGCCCCTCGCCAGGTCAGGATCATCCTCCCATCCGTTTGATATCTCTCGTCCGGTGTTGGCCAGGCCCTTCCCAGAAGGGAATCTCCTGTGGAATAGCCAGACGGGAGGACCACCCTGAACGACTCGTTCGGCATCATCGAGACGACTAAACGCTGATCGAATAGAGGCTGGGTGTAGTTCAGATGACCCCCAACCGGCTCCTCTGTGATGATCCGATACTTGTACGACCCCCTCCAGAAGTTCACCGTGCTGTTGAAGGGCACCTGGTCACCCGAGTCGCTGATCAAGGTAATGTTCGACTTGGTGTGGAGGGTGAGGTTGAAACTGCACCCCTTCACAGCTTGTACGACCTCGGCCTCCGACCCGGTGAGGATATAGGTGGTACCGTTGAACGCCTCGCCCTGGGCCGCTGATATTAGGGCCGATAACACCAAGAGCACAACTGCAGTTCGTCTGTTCATCCAATCTCCTGATTTTTCCTGACGGTCCGTCTCGATAGGTAACCCATGAGCGGTGGTGGTTAAAAAGCTTGAGATACGCTCGCATTTACTTGAGCACATAAAGTTATACTTTATGTACAATGAGAAATAGTGGGCCAGAGATGATGGCCAGATACGAAGAGAAGAATACGGTCACGATCCGGAGGTTTGAGCCTCGCGATCTGGGTGGGGTGCTGGAGGTAGATGCCGAGGTGGGTGGCGATCACGATCCGGTCCTCTTCACCGTATTTTACGAGTCCCACCCGTCTACATTATTGGTGGCAGAAAGTGAAGGCCAGATCATAGGGGTGGTGGTGGGGTTCAGGCAGTCTCCATCCGAGGGACGGGTGTTCTGGCTGGCGGTGAGGCCGGGTCATCAGGGCCGAGGGATCGGGCGCAGATTGATAACCGATCTGATGGTGATATTACGGAGGTTGGGGGTGATTAAGGTGATCCTGGAGGCGAGGATGGGGAACCAGAAGGCTCAATCTCTCTACGCCAATATGGGGTTCGAGATGGCGACCGCGTGCCTTGACTATTATCCCGATGGCGAAGGTGCTATAATAATGACGAGATTTCTCTGAGCTCATTCGACGCCGTGGGCAGTTATACTGAACTTTGCTGTAGCGCCTTCTGGTTGGGACCGATGTTTCACGAGTCTGGCCCGCCTCCGGCCCGCACCCACCTTCTCCAGCTCGATTATGGTCTTACAGCTGTGCATCATCGCCGTACCACCTATGGGCCTAAGCTTGCCCGTCTCTATCTCCATGTAGATCTGGTTTGTTATCGCCACCGGGATACGGTGCTTCCTGGTGATCACCTGGAGCTCCCCCAGCTGCGAAGCGAGCGCTCGGTGCACGGGTCGGTTGTCTTCTGCCTCCAGGGCGGCCCTGTATAGGGCAGTAGCCGAATCGATCATCACCAGCCCGAAGTTCTTACCCACGATCTTGGCGGTCTCCTTGATGGAAACGTGCTGTTGTTCCAGGTCCAGGGGTTCGAAGACCACTATATTGGTGGCGATCGCCTTGGCATTCTCGCCAGCTATCTGCTTGAACCTGTCCACAGAAAATCCTTCGGTATCGATGAAGACGACCTTAAAACCTCTTGCCACCACTTGAACGGCGAGCTGCAGGAGGATGTTGGTCTTGCCTGTTCCCGCCTCGCCGAATATCTGGGTTATGATCCCCGGCTCGAACCCGCCGCCCAGGAGCAGGTCTAGCTCCTGGCAGCCCAGAGGCAACCTATCCGGTCTCATCTCAGATCAGCTTCTATTGGTCCAGAAGTTTATCCAGGAGATCCATGGCTTCGACGTCCCTGGGACCACCACACCGCCCCACGATCCGCCTGATTTTGAAGATCTCGTCGAGATAGATCTCGCTCCCCAGCGCCATGTACCTTGTGGCGGCCACCGCGGCCTCGATGACCAGGTTCGTCCCCCTGTTGACCGCCCGGAACTCTTTTCTGAGAACTTCACCCTTGACAAACTCGATTTTGGGCATGGTTATGTCCACCCGGAGAGGATCGCACCTAAAGAGCGCCCAGGATTCTGCGTCTTTTAGGATGATCTCCCCGTCCCGACAAACGAACCTGTGCCCATCCAGGTCACCTAGGGCCGTCTCCACGAAGACCAGGGGATCGTGGGTTATGTTGGCCACAAATTCTTTGGCAGCCATGATGTTCTCGTAGGTGTGGGTCCCTGCGAACAGCCTGAGCGAGATGATCACGTCTTTCTTTATTATGCCGATGGGGGCGGCGTTCGGAAGGCCTTCTTCGTTCACCGTGGTCACTATGACCTCGTTTATCCCGTCGAATATTCCCAGCTGGTCGATCTCATCAGGGTCGTAGATCATTCATTCATCCATCCATCCATCCATCCATCCATATCTCATCAGAACTTCATGCCCTTGACCAGGGCTATGAAGAGAGCCGCCGCGATAAGGTCTGCCGAAGATCCCGGATTCACGTCTTCTTCGATGAAGGCCCGGTCCAGCTCTTCCGCCTTACGCAGGGTCTCCTCCACGTCACGACCTATCGCGGCGCCTGCCCGTCGAGAGACCTCCTCTGCCTTCTCCCTGCCGAACTTCGACCTCACCAGGCTGTCGGGTTCTTCGGCCAGGGTTTCCAGGTAGGTCAGGACCACGCCGTCGTTCAGGCCGTGTCTCTTGACCTTGTACGTCAGGACGTCTGAGAGCCGGAAACTTCGTTCGAACCCGTTGGCCCACTCTCTGGCCACCAGATCGTGATCCTGAGAACGCCTCATCAGGTCGAGGAGGGTCTCGCCGCTTTGGCGCACCTTCTCCGCTGATCTGGGGTCTTTCAGGCTCAGGTCGGCCACATCGGCCACCCTGGCCCCGGCCAGGTCGAAGGCTGCATAGAAGTTCACGGCGTCTTCCACGGTGGTATCATTTAAAACCTGGCGTAGCGCTCCTCTCAGGTCGCCCATCTTTCCCGCAGATGCCGACAACGGCATTAGGAGGGTCAGGGATCCAAAGTGGGTGTTATCCTCCAGGTGCCATCTACTCCACGAGGAGACAGCATCTAAGATGAGCTCTCCCTGAGAGCCTTTGCCGCTCGCCGCCTTCCTGAATACGGGATACGCAGATACCGCGCTGACCAGGAAGTGGTGAAAGCCTATATCATCGTAGTCGTGGCCGCGGTCTACGTTACCAGGCTTGGGGTTGGACGAAAGCTCGATCAGCATTGCCAGCTGGGCGGCCTGGGCGATGTGGTCGGGGTTCATGACGTCAGAATATCCTCGGCGAGCTTTTTCTTGAGCTTCATGTAGTCTCTGGGGGACAGGCCTATCCTATCCAGGACGGCGTCTCTCATGAAACAGGGCTTGGTGATCTTGCAGCACCAGACCAGGCTGCCGAAACATGTGCCGTCACCATGCTCGAGAGGGGTGCCCCTGGCCAGCTCCATTTTAATCTCCGCGAAATCGCGAGGTGTGATATCTAACTTGCGTAATGCCCCCATGAGGGGGCAGTTTTTCACTGGAAGGCAGCAAAATGCCAGACCTCGGAGGTCTCCGCCCGAACATATGTGTTTGGGGGCGTTATACCATCCGATCATGTCATCAAGGGTCCTCAAGGTCTCTGAGAGCCAAGACGCGAACTCGGGGTCTGTTTTGCCGTTCAGGGCGATCATATCGGCACCCATGGACAGGAGGCGATTCGCGTCATCGAAATCGGCCACGTCATACTGGGCCATGATCTTCGGCCCACCCGAGTCGGAGAACCTCTTTACCACCTTCCCCCTCTCGCTGCCCGTGCGGGTCAGGTCGAGACGAATAAGGTCCGCGCCTGCCTCTTTGAGCTTCCTGGCAACTGTTTTCTCGTCACCCAAGGTTTCTGGCCGGAAGTTGACCGATACTGTGGCTCCTGATATTTTCGCCACTCTCACCTGGTCTGCGACTTCGTCCAGATGAAATCCTCCGGTGCATTCTATATCCAGGAGGTATCCTCCATCGGCCGCGAGCTCTGCGGCTTTTGTCAGGCTTTCGCGATTCGATCCTGTCATCGAGAACCCCAGGGGCGAATCGGCGTTCACCACTTCAATCGCTTTCTTTACCTCATATAGAGATACCTGGTCGAGGTTGAAACTGCCCACCAGGATTAATCCTGCAGAGCCGTTGAAGTTGTGCATCTCGCCAGAACCGTTGTTCGGGGATATTACAGCGAGGGGACTGTCCATCTCTAGGTATCCGATTTTCAGCATCAATATCAAGCCCCTTTCTTGTCGTATATATTGCATAGCATTATATGCTCAAGTAAATGTGAGCGTAAGCGAACATTTTCTTGTTGTATATATTGCATAGCATTATATGCTCAAGTAAATGTGAGCGTAAGCGAACATTT
>CAYQFP010000022.1:0-5465 GCA_964416865.1 uncultured Methanotrichaceae archaeon | reverse complement strand
TCTTGCTATTCGGCAGAACATATCAGCTTTTCGGCCAAGGGCCCAGCGTCGATATTTGCATTCATTTATATCCGAGGATAGCCTAGCTATGAGCTAGGTGAGATCCATGGTATCTCTGAACGTTAATGCAGAGGCTAAGGCCAATGTACAGGGCAGCGAAGATGGTGAGAAGTATCCCATAGTGGCCGAGATAAAAGGAGCCGGGAAAAACGGCAGTCACATGGTGATGGTGGGTGGAGAGTCGCCCGTATCTGCCAGGATCGGAGGCGATGCGGAGAGTCCCATAGCCATAGCCGTCCCCGAACTCACGACGATCGCCGAGGCCATATCTAAGATGGCCGACGGGATCAAGATCGCGATCGATAACGAGCCTATGAAGATCGCGCTGGGACGGATCCCCGTGGACCTGACCGTCTCGGTAACTTCACCCAAGGACGAGTCGGTGCTCACCGTCAATATAAAGGGCACCATAGGCGACTGATGGTATCGGTCCTGAGACAAGGTGCGACAGATCCCATGAAATATCCGAATCTCGGATGACTGGACGAAGGTGGTGCACCTGATCAGCTTTATATATACCATCCCGGGCTGGCTTGCGACATTCCTGCTGGCAATGTCACCGATCTTCGAGCTTCGTGGGGCTATACCACTGGGGATAGGTGTTTATGGCCTATCGCCTTTGAACACCTATATAATCGCCGTTTTGGGAAATTTGGTCCCTGTTGTACTTCTTCTTCGGTATTTAGATCCTGTTTCCTGTTATCTCATGCGTTATCCCCATGGTAATAGGTTTTTTTCGTGGTTATTCTCTAGGACATACAGAAAACACGCTGAAAGACATAGAAAATACGGCCTTTTAGCGTTGGTGCTCTTTGTATCGTTGCCACTCCCGGTTACAGGCGCATGGACCGGATCGGCCATCGCGTTCTTATTCGGGCTGAAGTTCAAGTACGCTTTTCCCGCCATCGCCATCGGCATCCTGATAGCGGGAGTTATCGTGACCGCTGCCGTTGTTGGGGTAGAATTCCTGATATTCCAGTGAGCTTATTCAGGCCTCACCGGCCATGGAGAACGCCGCCTCTGCCTCCTGGCCTCGGCCGGTTAACTTGAGCGCCAGGCCCATGTTGTACCAGATCGCAGCGTTCGTGGGATCGATCTCGATGCCCGCCTCAAAACATTCCAGGGCCTCATCATAACGTCTCGCGATGCCCAAGACCGTGCCTTTGTTACACCGGGCGTCCAAGTTTGTGGGATCGATCTCGATGGCCCTGTCATAACATTCGATCGCCTCTTCGTGCTTGCCCAAAGCGGTAAGCACCGCGCCCTTGACGTTCCAGGCCCCGGCGTTCGAAGGACAGATCTCTATGGCTCTGTCGCAACATTTTATGGCCTCATCGTACCTTTCGGAGACGGCGAGAACGCGGCCTTTGTGGTACCATGCGCCCGCATCCAACTGGTCGAGAGAGAGCGCCGCATCGAAGCTCTCGATGGCCTCATCATACCTGCCCAGCTCGAAGAGCGCTCTGCCCCTGACATTCCAAGCCTCTGCAAACGAAAGATCGATCGCGACAGCCCCATCAAAAGACTCGACGGCTTCTTCATACCTGCCCGACTCGAATAGGGCGCGGCCTTTTGCGTTCCAGGCATCTGCAGATGACAAATTGAGATTGATGGCGCTTTCGAAGGACGCTGCGGCCTCTTCATATCGCCCCAGCTCGAAGAGCACACAGCCGTTGGCGTTCCAGGCATCTGCAGATGACAAATCGAGATCGATGGCTCTTTCGAAGGACGCTGCGGCCTCTTCATACCTTCCCAACTCGAAGAGAGCGATACCCCTATCGATCCGGGTGGTCACGAACGACGGATTAATCTCAGCGGCCCGATCGTAGCATATTACGGCCTCTTCATACTTGCCCAGCTCGAAGAGGGCGCGGCCTCTATTGTACCAGATCGCCCAATCCGAGGGCGCGAGCTCCAGGGCGTTCTCGAAGCACGCCGCGGCTTCTTCATACCTGCCCGACGCAAAGTGGGCGATGCCCTTTGCATTCCTGGCCTTTGCACCCAGAGGCTCGATACCGATGCTCCTAGGAGGCGCCTCCTCAGTTTCTTCCTCAGGCTCTTCTTCTTCTTCTTCTTCTTCTTGCCCGCCCGGATCGAAAAGATCCTGGTCTCCCTTATCCCGAAGACCGGCATCTGCCATATCGGTCTCCACAACTTCGTCAAGGCCTTTTGCAGGCTTTTCGTGCTCGGATAACTCAGATAGAGCCTGATCTTTATTTTTCTGAGCGTCTACAAGCGAGGGATCGAGATCGATGGCTCTTTCGAAGCATGCAGCAGCCTCTTCGTACCTGTCCGCCTCGAAGAGGGCGCAGCCTTTGGCATTCCAGGCATCTGCAGATGACAAATCAAGATCGATGGCTCTTTCGAAGGACGCTGCGGCCTCTTCATACCGTCCCAACCTGAAGAGAGCGATACCCCTATCGATCCGGGTGGCCACGAACGACGAATTGATCTCAGCGGCCCGATCGTAGCATATTACGGCCTCTTCATACCTGCCCAGCTCGAAGAGGGCGCGGCCTCTATTGTACCAGATCGCCCAGTCCGTGGGCGCGAGCTCCAGGGCGTTCTCGAAGCACGCCGCGGCTTCTTCGTACCTGCCCGACATAAAGTGGGCGATGCCCTTTGCGTTCCTGGCCTTTGCATTCAGAGCATAGACTCCTTCGTCATCAGAGACCCGAGCATGGCCATGAAAGCTCAAACTATGATTCTCTGCCTGCTTATCCTGCCAGCCGCCCGTCAGATCTTCTTCGCCCAGTGCCGAGGCTGCGAAGATCAGGACGAGTAGAGGCAAGACCGCCGCGATACGTCTCATAGATCCTCGAGTCCGGATGTCTGTAGGAGGTTGATATCATTTGCGTTCTAACCAGACAGACGTAATTTTTGTGATCGAGGATCTGGCGAGTCGTCTTGCCACCCTGAAAGTCATATGAGACTCGGATAATATCGATAGCATCTACAGGATTCACATAACTGCAAGCTGAGACCTACATATAAAAAAGATTCATAATCTATCTGGATGCACTTTTATGCGGTGGAATTCGCATGAGTGCAAAGAGACTTGTGATCGCCATTTTGGCTTTTGGGTTACTCTCTGTCCCTGGTATAGTAGGACAGGATTACGGATACCCATTCCATGACGATACCTTCGGACTTGATCCGCACGACAATACCTTCGGACTTGATCCGCACGACAATACCTTCGGACCCGATCCACACGACAATACCTTCGGACCCGATCCGCACGACAATACCTTCGGACTTGATCCGTACGACAATACCTTCGGACTTGATCCACACGACAATACCTTCGGACTTGATCCACACGACAATACCTTCGGACCAGGTCCGTATACCCCCGATGGTCCTTATCCAGGCCAGTCACCGTCCGGTGAGGACTACACGTCGTTTTACATCACCGAGAGTCCGCCTAACGCGGAATCGATGATGGATCTGGGGTATGCATCAGACGTGCCTTCGTTGCCCGAGGTTGCCTCGTCGTCTTATGAACCCGATGTGGCCATGATCTTAGAGCAGCAAAGTGTACCGGTGAGTAGCTCGCCGGGATACGAGAGGGGCATGGCCATGGCCCAGCAGGTGGGATCTTTTGGCCAGCAGTATATTCCCAACCAACTCTGGATCGTCGATGCCTATGGACAACGGAGATCGAGCATCACCATGCCCCTCTACAGGTGGGCGAGAGAGGAGATCATCCCTGCGGTCAGCGGAGAGTTGGTGATCTATGAAAGGTATCCGTCCGGACATGTCGAGAGATACTACCCTGGGCACGTCACCCGGGGCAGAATGTACCAGATGTGGTTCTACGCCGACACTCTAGGAAGACATGATGTGATATACAGCATCCACACGTCGAGGGGCTGGTACAACAGCAACAGGATCTGGTTCGACGTCTATCGGCCATGGAGATCCTGGAACCCATGGGGACCTGGCCCCTACAGGGGCAGCACCGGCATCTCGATGTCGAGCCACGGAGGTACAACAAGGATGATTAGCAGCGACGGAGATATATCCATCAGTACCAGCGCAAGCTGGATGTAGATATTGAATAGAGGTTTGGCTCAGACCTGCAAAATGCTCATCAACCTGGACGTCCATGGCTCTATATAGCAGGGGATTATCAGGAAGGCAGATTTCAGGGAGGCAGGTGTATGGAGCTGGATCGAGAGACGATACGAAGCCTGTGCACGGAGAGATCCTTCGAGAGAGGGGTCGACTACTTCGAGACGGGCAGGGTGAAGGTCGTGGACGCATCTCCGTCCTGGGTGAAGGCGGTTGTAAGTGGCACGGATGATTACCGGGTGGAGATAAATCTGGACAACCAGATCTCCGCCACCTGTACCTGTCCTTATGATTGGGGCGGATACTGTAAACATATCGTGGCAACGATGCTGGCGATGGTCCATGATGATGGGAAAGTTGAGGCGCTGATAGAAGAAAAGGAGACTACGTGGGAAAGGGTTGAGATCCTCTTGAAGAAGGTGGAGCTAGAGGAGCTGAGGTCCTTCCTCCTCAGGGAGTTTGAGAAATTTCCCAATCTGATGTCTCATTTTCTGATTACCTTCTCCGATGTGGATGAAGGAAAGAGCATAAACGACTACAAGGAGGAGGTTAGGGAGCTTTACAGTGATGCCGGGGATGGATATGGTTTTATAGACTACGATACGAGGGTAGGGTTCTCGACCCTCGAGGAGCTTGCCGACCTCTATATCGCTAAGGGGGACTATCTGGAAGGGGCCAGGATTTGCAGGGCGTTATTCGAGACCATCACTGAGATGATGGCGAACACAGACGACTCTTATGGTTATTATGGTGAAAATTTCTGTGGTTATCTGGAGAAGTTCGCCGAGTGCATAGATGGTGCAGGACTGGATTTTGAGGCCAAAAGAAGCTATATCGATTACATATTCAATAAATACATCAGGGAGGATCCGGATTACTTTCAGGATGAGTACTACGAGATTCTGCAGAGGTTGTGCACCTCGGAGGCGGAGCTGAGATACTGGAAGGAGCTTTTAGAGCCTCACCTTCCTGAGCCTCTTCCCGAGTCTCTTCCCGAGCCTCTTCCCGGCCCCATCCCCGACCCCCAGGAGCAGCGGTCGCGACACTATAGATCGAGAAAGCATCTCTCGTCCCAGATACACATCTTATTGGCGCTTGAAGAAAGGGATGGATATTATAAACTAATTGAATATCATTGTATGGATAGCCCGGGTCTCTGTCTCCTGCATGCCGAGCAGCTGAAGAAAGACGATAGGATCGATGAGGCGGTGAGGGTCGCGGAGAAAGGGGTAGAGATCTTCCAGCGCCCTTCGACGCTGATTCGATTTTTGAATGAGATTTATAAGATATCGGATATTGAAAAGTACAGAGAGAACCTGCAGACACTC
>CAYQFP010000021.1:0-18390 GCA_964416865.1 uncultured Methanotrichaceae archaeon | reverse complement strand
AATACTCTGGTCGGAAATTATTGCCATTTTTAGGAGGGGGTCCGGAATAGGAAGTGAAAGATCCCTAAACCCAGACTACCTCTACCGCGTCGGTCCTGTACCCTGGCTTCACCTTCGACTCGGCCAGAGAGATTGTCACCCCGCTCTTTTGCATCAACAACCCGGTATAGGCGATCATGGACCCGTTGTCCCCCATGAACCTCTTCTCAGGCACGTAGAACCTCGCCCCTCGCTCCTCGCACATGATATCAAGCATCTCCTGGAGGCGCCGGTTGGCGCCCACGCCACCTGCCAGGAGGACCTCGTTCTTCTCGGCATGAGCCATGGCCCGCTCCGTCACCTCGACCAACATCGCGAAGGCAGTCTCTTGCAATGAACTGCATACATCGGTCAGATCATGCTTCCTGAGCGCCTCGGCTGCCGCGGTGCTCAACCCGCTGAAGGAGAAGTCCATGCCCTTCACCACGTAAGGCAGGGGAATGTACAGATCGGCCTCCCGGGCCATCTCCTCGATCTTGGGTCCTCCTGGATGAAGCAGTCCTGCTCGCCTGGCGAACTTGTCGAGGGCGTTTCCCACGCTGATGTCCAGGGTCTCCCCGAAGATCCTGTACCTCCCCCGACGCAAGGCCAGAACCTGAGAGTTGCCCCCGCTTACATAGAGGATCACAGGATCTCTGGCCCCGGTCTTCCACTTGCCCACCTCGATGTGGGCCACACAATGATTCACCCCCATCAAGGGGACGCCGTACCTGAGCGATAACGCCCTGGCCGCGGTGGCCACAGTCCTCAGACAGGGACCCAGACCAGGACCCTGGGAGAAGGCCACACCGTCTATGGAGAGGTCTTTGTCCTTCGCCATGTCCAGAACCGCCTTCACCACCGAAAACATATGCTCGGCATGATGCTGGGCTGCCTCCCTCGGATGGATCCCCCCCCTGGCAGGGACGTAGGTGGCGCTCTTCTCGGCCACTACGTCGTCTTCGTCCACCAGAGCTGCGCTCAGGTTCCAGGCGGTGCCTTCCAGTCCCAGTACGTTCATCCTTCACCTCGATTGCAGATCAGATCAGATCAGATCAGAGACCTATGTCGCGTCTGTACCTGATCCCGTTGAACCTGATCTTCTTGATGTTTTCGTAGGCCTTGGCCCTGGCCTGCTCCAAAGAACCGCCCCTACCCACCAGGGTGAGAACCCTGCCTCCCGTGGTGTAGAGCCGTTCTTTCCCTTGGGCATCGGTCCTCAGGGCGGTGCCGTTGTGGTAGACCAAAACATTGGGATCGACCTTATCCAGGCCTCTGATGGGCATGTTTGTGTAATGGGGTCCTGGATACCCTGACCGCTCCTCTTGAGTGCCGCTGGTCACCGGTTTCACCACTCTGCCGCTGATGGCACAGATTCCCATACAGTAGTCGGGAGACCACTCCAGCTCCATCGCGTCCAGCTCCTTATCCAGGATAGCTCGGGAGAGATCGTACATGTCAGTCTCCAGCCGGGGCAGAATCATCTCCGTCTCCGGGTCGCCCATCCTCACGTTGATCTCCAAAACCCGGGGCACCTTATTTCCATCCTCCTCGGAGACCATCAACCCGAAGTAGATCATTCCGGAGTAGTCCACACCGGTCAGCTCTTTGAACCTGGTGACCGTGGGTGTGGCTATCGTCGTCATTATGGCCTCGGTCAGCTCCTCGTCCAACCAGGGATGAGGTGAGTATCCCCCCATGCCCCCGGTGTTGGGGTTGTTATCCAAGTTGGGGTTACCGGAGAGCTTGTTGAAGAGGCGTATGGCCACCGTCTCATCGGGGGCGAAGGCCCTCTTGTAATCCATGGCCGATTCCAAGGGCAGGACGGTCTTGCCATCGGTCACGGCAAAGAACATCAGTTCCCTCCCCCGCAACCTCTCCTCCACCACGATCCTCCGCCCTGCCACCCCGAATAGCCTCGGCGCCACCATAATCCGGTCGACGGACGAGAGCGCCTCCTCTTCCGAGCCGCATACGATCGAACCCTTGCCCGCTGCCAGACCCTCGGCCTTAATCACGAGGTTCTCGTCCGGGTTATCGCCGTAATACTGGGATACGTATTCTTTAGCCTCTTTTTGGTCGGAGAAGTTCCGGTAAGTGGGAACAGGAACACCTATGCTCTTCAGGAAGTCTTTGGCATCACACTTGCTCCCCTCCAGGATGGTAGCCTCTCTTTGGGGACCCACTATGGAGAGAGACTCCTCGTGAAAGCTGTTCACGATACCCTCGGAGAGAAGGCCCTCGGGACCCACGAAGGTCAGGTCAATCTCCTTCTTCTTGGCGAAGGCGATCATCGCCGGGATATCCTTAACGGACTTGCCGCCTTCGGCGGCCATGCTGCATTTATCCATGAGCGTGCTGCCCGCGTTTCCCGGGGCGACATAGACCGCTTCCACTTGCGGGCTCCTGGCGAAGGCATGGGCTACGGCGTTACCTCTGCCTCCTGCATCAACAACCAGAACCTTTGCACCAGACATGTGATTTCACACCGATTTTGAGTGGATTTATCCTATAGATAAGCATATTTACCAATCGAGGGGCAGGGCGCACAGCCCGATATCCTGGATGGTGAGGAAGCGATGGTATATTAAGGGCGTCAGACCCATTCGTCCCTCTGGAATCATCTGCCACGACCTGCAATCATCGTTCTGACCATAAGACCTCTGCACCTGATCCTGATCGAGCGTCAAAGGGCGTGGACTATAATATGCTATACATTATATATGGCTGAAAAGAATTTGTTGCGAGGACAGTTATGAACACGAAAGAGCAGTTGATAGAGATCATTAACGATAAAAACGTCGAATTTCTGAGGTTACAGTTCACCGACATCCAGGGCATCGTAAAGAGCGTGGCAATCCCCGTTACCAGGCTGGGAAAGGCCATAGACAGCGGGATAGCGTTCGATGGATCTTCCATCGAGGGCTTCGCCAGGATCCACGAATCAGACATGATCCTACGTCCGGATATCTCCACATTCACCCTCCTTCCCTGGAGAGCCAAGAAAAACAAGAACGTGGCCCGGTTGATCTGCGACGTCTGCAAACCAAATGGAGATCCTTTCGAGGGAGACCCCAGATATGTCCTGCAGAAGACCTTGAAACAGGCCGAGGATATGGGCTACACCATGAACGTTGGACCGGAGCTAGAGTTCTTCCTATTCAACATAGGGGACGAGGGGACCACAACCACACCCCATGACTTCGGCGGGTACTTCGACCTGGGGATCGTCGACCTGGCGGAAGACATCAGGAGAGAGATAACGACCTCCCTCATCGATATGGGGTTCACCGTCGAAGCATCCCATCATGAGGTAGCCCGGGGCCAGCACGAGATCGACTTCACCTATGGAGAAGCCCTGAAGACCGCCGACAGCGTAGTCACCTTCAGGTACGTTACCAAGACCATCGCCATGAAGAACGGGCTCGCCGCTACCTTCATGCCGAAGCCCATCTTCGGCGAGGCAGGGTCGGGGATGCACGTCAACATATCCCTCTTCAAGGACGGCCAGAATGCCTTCTACGATCCAGAGGGACTCATGGAGCTAAGCGACCTGGCCAGGTACTTCACAGGCGGGCTGCTGGAACATGCCTGCGCCCTGACAGCGGTGACGAACCCACTAATAAACTCTTACAAGCGACTGGTATCGGGGTTCGAGGCCCCCGTCTACGTGAGCTGGTCGGGGCCCAACCGGTCATCCTTGATAAGGGTGCCCAGCGGCAGAGGCCTGAGCACGCGTCTGGAACTTAGATCGCCCGATCCTTCCTGCAGCCCCTATCTTGCCTTTGCGGCAATTTTGGCCGCGGGTCTGGACGGGGTCAGGAGAAAAATCGATCCCGGAGATCCGGTGGACGTGAACATATACGATCTCTCTGATGAAGAGCGCGCGGCGCGGGGGATAGAGATCCTGCCATCAGACCTGCGTGATGCTCTGGATCTCCTGGAGGGGGATAAAGTGATCAGAGACGCCCTGGGTGAGCATCTCTACACCAACTTCGTGAGGCTGGGGCGACTCGAATGGGACGTGTACAACAAGCAGGTTCATCCCTGGGAGATCGAGCGATACATAAACATAATCTGAGAAGAGCCGCCGCCCGGCTTGGCCGATCGGCCTCACTCGGTGCCGAAACTTATATAACTAGCATCGGTAATGGTGAGTGCGGGCCGGTAGCTTAGTCAGGTAGAGCGACAGGCTCTTAACCTGTAGGTCGGGGGTTCAAATCCCTCTCGGCCCGCTTTAATGGGGCTGTGGCCTAGTCAGGTATGGCGACGGGCTCCAGCGGTATGTTGATGATGAGCAACGGGTCTGCTGAGGTTTCTCGACGGAGAAGCTGTTGATGATCCGTTGGAGCACTGAGATCTACTCTCAGTATCGGAGAGACCCGTCGATCGTGCGTTCGAATCGCACCAGCCCCATTCTTTTTTCTCGCTCGCAACGCAGACCTTAAATATGCAATTGTGTGATTTAGCCCGAGGTGCGAAATGTACAACAATATCCTAACCATGTGCTGGTCCATCAAAGAGGTCAACAAGAACCTAAGTGACAGAGACACCATGACAGATTACTCGGTTGGCTACCTCAAGAAAGCCTGCTCAGATCTATCCACGATACTGACCTCGAGTGGAGCGGGCCTCGAAGAGGTGATCGAGGTTGTTGACAGAACGGGGGAGACAAAGTGTTTCACCATGCGCGAGGTCGCCGAGATGCTCGGCGACGCAAAGAAGACAATCGAGTTCAACCTGATCGATCACATCGATCAATGGGCCAGGAACAGGTGAAGATACCAGCTAGAAGAACAGAAGTCTCAGAACCTCAGGACTCATAGGGCTCATCATCGGATCAGCCAGAATTTTTTCTTCATCGGCTCTGGGATAGCGCGGCGTCTCCAAAACCTGACGCCGTTTTGGTATTCATCAGGGAGGTATAAAACGGTTATCCAGAGACCGGTGAATGAGGCATGCACCGCAGGATCGGTCGGGGTGGAAGAAAGATGGTAATAATCGGCGCGCACGTATCCATAGCAGGTTCCATAGACAAAGCGGTGGATAGAGCTCAGGCACTGGGCTGCGACACCTTCCAGATATTCACCAGGAACCCCCGAGGATGGAGGTACAAGGAGCTCTCCGAAGACGTGGCGGAGGAGTTCAAGAGGAAAGTAAAGAGCTCGGGCATGATATCTCCCGTGGACCACATGCCTTACCTGCCCAACCTGGCCTCGCCCAATGAGGAAAACCACAGGAAGTCCACAGACGCCCTGGCCGTAGAACTGGATAGGTGCGGCGTCTTGGGGATATCCCACCTGGTGACCCATCTCGGAAGCCATCTGGGCGCGGGCAAGGAGGTGGGGTTCGAGAGGATCGCAGAGGCCGCCTGGAACGCCTTCTCCCGGGTGGAGAACGACGTCATGCTCTTCCTGGAGACCACTGCAGATACCAAGAACAGCATGGGCGGGTCTTTCCAGGACCTGCGACAGGTTATGGACGCGGTGGACCGGGAAGATCGAGTAGGGGTCTGTCTGGATACCTGCCACGTCTTCGCAGCGGGTTACGAGCTGAGGACCAAGACGGGTCTGAGGGAGACGATGGACCTCTTCGACCAGATCATCGGGCTAGATCGGCTGAAGCTGGTCCACCTGAACGACTCCCGGGGCGGTCTGGGCTCCAGACTGGACCGGCACCAGCACATCGGCCTGGGAGAGATCGGAGAGGCCGGGTTCGGGGTGATCCTCGCCGATCCAGAGATTAGAAGAAGACCCTTGATCTTGGAGACCCCGGTAGACGTGACGAGAGACTACAAGGGGAACATCAGGGTGGTGAGAGAACTTGCCGAAGAGGGGCTAAGATTAGGATAGTACCGGTTCAGGTAACGTAGTTCAGCATCGTCATCAGTTCGTCCACGGAGATGGGCTTCATCAGGTAGGATACAGCGCCCAGGTCGTAGCTCTTCTGGATGTCTTGGACCATCTCGGAGCCGGTTAGCATGACCACGGGTATGCGGCTAAACCTATGATCCGCCTTCAGCTTCCTCAGAAGATCGAGCCCACTCAGGTCGGGCAACCCGATATCCAGGAGTATCAGGTCGGGGAGGGGCGATCTGGTATCGGCCAGCGTCTCCAGAGCGTCGAGCGTTTCCCGGCCGTCTGCGGTCACGTGGAGGTCTCTGTCAAGGTCGTTCTTCTTCAAGTCCCTAATCGTCAGATCGACGTCATCGGGGTTGTCTTCCACGAGCATAATTTTTACTTTTGGTACATCCATCTTCGTCCAACCACTCGAAGTTCATGATAATCGCCGATAGCTTACGGCGCCACGAATACAAGTACGAGTCACAGGTTGCAAGTCTACAAGCAAAAATACTTTTCCCCCCCGAAATTTATGAACAACACGTCTGAATGAGCATCATACAAAACAATTTAATCTTGTTCTGTGATCTCCAGCGGTATTTTCTCCGGTGCGCTGCCCCTGGAGAGGAGGACTACCCTACTAATGGGAACCTGGCCGACGAGTCTGTATCCCAGTCTGGCAGAGAGGTCCTTCGCGAACTCCATCACCTCGGAATGCTTGGGCATGGACTCTCTGGATAGCCGGTTCCGAGAGCTGCCCAGGTGCATGTAGGCCTTTAGCTCCACGAAATCTGGCTCGGCTATATTGAGAAGCCTGGCGTAGCCCTCAGGATCCTTCATGTTCATACCTTTGGTCAGGGTAATCCGGACCACGGTCCTGGCAGGAGACCCTCTCAGCTGTACCAGACTCTCCAAGAACTTGTCCCAGAGATTGACCGGGGGATTGGAGACCAAACGATAGGTCTCTTCGTCGGGGGCGTTGAGGCTGAGGTAGAGCTGGGTCGGTCTCACCTCTTCGATCACCTCGGGCCTGGTCCCGTTGGTTACCAAGAAGGCGGTCATGCCCCGTCTCTTGATCTCCTCGATGAGCTCGTCCAGCATGGGGTAGAGGGTGGGCTCGCCCATCAGGGATATGGCAACATGAGCCGGTCTCTTCGCCTCATCCAGTCGATCCATATCGGTGGTAGGAGATCCACCGTATCCAGAGATTAGCCTCTGCTGTTCTCTGAGAACGCCATCCAGAAGCTCGCAAGGCTCGATCCAGTCACCACCGATCGTGGGCATGTCATCGATGGGCCTCCAGCAGTGGAGACAGCGGTGGTTGCAGAGCAAGGTAGGAGTCATCTGGACACACCTGTGGCTGGCGATCCCGTAGAAGTGGTTCTTGTAACACTGGTCTCCGCCGCGTATACTTCGTTTCAGCCAGAGGCAAGGCTTGACCGCGCCGTGAGCCACAAGATGATAGCCCTGTTTCTCTAGCTTGCTCTTTATCTGAGGGGTAAGGTAATCCATGTCTGAAGACAGAAAGCATATAGGCAGGTATATAGTTATTCGAAACGATGGTTGGCGAGGAAAAGTAGATAACGCAAAAAAAAAACTTTTTATACCTGAAATGGATCACAGCTATTGGAGGGTACAAAATGCTCGACAGAAGATTTCGTAAGCTTGCATTGGGAATGGCAATCCTGATCGTTCTATTCTCTCTGGGTCTCGTACAGGCATCTACTATCAAGATATGTAGTTGCAGTGCATGTGGCTGCCAGTACTTAAGCATCCAGGAGGGCGTAGATCATGCCAACCCAGGAGATATCGTCCTGGTGAAGGGCGGTATCTATCACGAAAACGTCAACGTGACCAAATCCATAACCCTGCGCGGCCAGATAAAAGGAGGTAGTCTGCCCCTCATGGACGCAGGCGGATCGGGGAGCGGGATTGTAGTGAGCGCAGACGGTGTCACCATAGAAGATATCAGGGTCATCAACGCCGGCAACTCCACAGGAGATGCGGGGATCAAGGTGATCTCGGATAACAATACCATCACAGACAACGAGGTCAGCAAGAACGGCTGGGCCGGGATCTTCATCGACTCGTCCCGGAACAACACCATCGTCAAGAACGTGATCAGAGACAACGCCTATGGGATCTATCTTCTGGACGCCGGCGACAACCACCTCAGTCAG
The DNA here is from genome assembly GCA_964416865.1 of uncultured Methanotrichaceae archaeon. GTDB lineage: Archaea > Halobacteriota > Methanosarcinia > Methanotrichales > Methanotrichaceae > UBA204. Next base: position 10,352 of record CAYQFP010000021.1, on the reverse strand, counting down.
AACGAGCTATTAGACAACGCGGTATCCGACGCCTTCGATAACTGCATCAACGAGTGGGATAACTGGACCTGGGTCGACTATTACGGAGACTTTGGCTCTGCCGAATACTAAACACGAATAGCGGTAGGGTGCAGAAATAGAACCAACACCGCTTTCTGCGATCTAAGGACAAAGGAAGAAAAAATGCATTCAGATAGGTCAACCTATGAATGTTGTTCTTCCTGTCCTTGTTCTTGCTCACGGCATGATCCATCTCACCACTATCTCGTCTTCCAGCTCGATGAGGGCGGCATATCCTTGGCGCATCTCACCGACGTTGACGATCCTGGTGGCGCCAATCTCGGCCTCGCCCCGGTCTTCGTGAATATGGCCGCATATCAGAAGATCTGGCTGGTACTCCTCAACGAAGCGGCGGAGGCTCACCGACCCGGTTCTTTCGCCACTGTATATCGTATCACGCGCGCCCCTGGGCGGCTGGTGGGTCAGGACCACCCTGCGCCGGGCGTCCGAGATCTCCTCGTGAGCCCGGGCCAGCGATCCGTAGACATCGTCGTCCAGATGATAGTACCTGGTCGGATCACCTAGCCGCTTGAGGTTGCGGATCACCATCCCGCCCATACCGATGAAGCCGCAGTCTCCGTGCCGGTAAGACCCGTGGTCGATCATCTTCAGCCCTGCCCTCTTCCAGAGGTCTGGCACGAACTCTCTCGGGTCCATGTTGCCCGGAACTATCAGTACTGGAGGGCCCAGCCTGGCCAGAGCCTCAACGACTGGCCTCGCCTGTTCGACGGCGCCTGCGTTATGAAGGTCTCCGCAGAAGGCGATGATGTCCGCATCCAGGTCCTCCAGGAGGCGGAGCTTTTCAGCATGGCCATGGAGATCGGCCAATCCCAGAATCTTCATGCATCTGTCCTAGTGGCACTATTATTATTTATAACCTTAATTTATTGGGCTGATTTTATTATTCGACCAAAACCTCCTTCTAGCCCCGCGCCTTCTCCTTGTGCGGAGATATCGAGTATGGCGATCCATCCCATAGAGTTTCGTTACGGCAACCCGGAGATGAAAGAGCTATGGACCGAGGATTACAGGTTCCGCTGCCTCTTCCGGGTGGAGGCGGCCCTGGCCCGGGCGGAAGAAGAGCTGGGCATGATACCAAAAGGCGCGGCCGAGGACATCGAGAACGCGGCGGAGAAGGCCGATCCAGATCGAGCCAAGGTGATCGAAGACGAGATCGGACACGACATGATGGCCGTGGTCCTCGCCCTGGCAGAGTCCTGTGGATGGGCAGGAGAGTGGGTCCACCTGGGCGCCACCTCCAACGACATCCTGGACACCGCGACCGGGCTGCAGATCAAGGCCTCTTTGAATGTCTTGGAAGAGAAAGTGAAGAGGGTACTGGAGGTCCTCCTGGACCAGGCTGCAGAACACAAGAACCTGGTCTGCGCCGGCCGCACTCACGGCCAGATAGCGGTCCCCACCACCTACGGTCTGAGGTTCGCCATCTGGGCTTCGGAGGTGGCCAGGCACGTCGAGAGGCTGGCCCAGCTCAGACCCCGGGCAGCCGTGGGCAAGATGAGTGGCGCGGTGGGCACCCAGGCCGCCTTCGGCTCCGCAGGCATGACGCTTCAGAGCAAGGTCATGGAGAACCTGGACCTGAACGAGGTGGACGTCTCCAACCAGGTCGTCCAGAGGGACAGACATGCGGAGATGATATGCTGGATGGGCCTGGTAGTCACCACCCTAGACAAGATCTGCATAGAAATCAGGTCTCTCCAGCGCAGCGAGATCGGCGAGGTGCAGGAAGTCTTTGGCAAGCGCCAGGTCGGGTCCAGCACCATGCCCCACAAGCGCAACCCCATCAAGTCGGAACAGGTATGCGGCCTGGCCAGAGTGGTGAGAGCCCAGATAGAACCTGCCCTGGCCAACATGGTTCTATGGGACGAGCGCGACCTGACCAACTCCAGCTGCGAGCGGATAGTATTTCCGGAGGCTTTCATCATGACCGATCACCTCCTCGGCCTGACCGCCCACATCTTAGAAGGGCTCACCATCAGGCCGGACCGGGTGGAGCTGAACCTTAACCTCCTCCGGGGCCTGAACATGGCCGAGGCAGTGATGGTGGAACTGGCCAAGAGAGGCACGGGCCGGCAGCAGGCCCATGAGATACTGAGACGCTGCTCCACGACCGCGCTCGAAGAGGATAGAGAGCTGGCGATGGTCCTCGCCGACGAAGAGATCGTTGCCCGGCACCTCACACCCGAAGAGATCAGAGAGCTTCTGGACCCGCATCGCTACATAGGAACCGCCGTGGAACAGGTAGAGCTGCTCGAGGATAGACTGAGGCCCCTCCTGGACTAAGCGGCGGTACGATATGAGCACCCATGCACCCCGTGCGATGCTGCTGAAACCCGGGTCGATCCTCAGAAACGAAGAAGGAGAGATTTTGGACGCCAGGTCTTCGGTGGTGCTGATCGTCTCCGGCTCTGCGAAGTTGGTGGTGGATACCGGACTGGCCGGTGAGGAGATGGTCATATTAGAGAGCCTGGCCATTCGGGGTCTGGACCCGGTGGAGGTGGACCTGGTGGTCAACACCCACAGCCATCCAGACCACTGCGGCAACAACCACCTCTTCAGCAGAGCAGAGATACTCTCTCCAGAGAACACAGAAGACGGGGCGACAATCGCTCCAGGGGTCTGGATCTTGGAGACACCGGGCCATACCCTACAGAGCATATCGATAGTCTGTGAATCTGATAAGGTGGTAGTGATGGCGGGAGATGCCCTCCCCACCAGGCCCAACTACCTCAAATGGATCCCGCCCAGGCTACACGTCGATGGCGAACTGGCGATGAAAAGCATGGCTATGATCGTCGACCTGGCTGATGTAGTCGTCCCGGGCCACGACAAACCCTTCTCGGTCAGGGACGGCGGATATTCATCGTACCTGGACTGAGATGCTGCCAAAAATCAATTTGTTATCACACGGATATGTAGTGCTATGAGATCTAAAATGCTAAAAAGGCAAACTATTAATAGTAAAAAATGTAGAACATAACCGAATGCCTCTAAAACTAACGTCGAAAGAGAAGCAGGTCCTCTACGGTATGGCCAGATACCCAGGACTCAGCGACATAGATCTGGCTTCGAAGATCGGCGTGGATAGATCGACGATATTCAAGAGCAAAAGAAAGTTCCGCGAATGGCAGCTGATAAAGCTTATGAACGTCCCCTCCGGGATAGCGGTAGGCGCCGAGATCCTGACCGTAATTATCGCCTGGTACAAGCCGACCGCGCCTTTGGATGTCAGGAAAATATCAGGCGAGTTCGATCGCTGGGTGGACCATCCCAACTGCGTCTTTCACACGTCCACCGACAGTGAATCGGTATCCATGGTCTATAGCAGGAGCCTCACCGAGTTCAAGAGCATCTTCAATCCGATCATAGACGGCTACCGCGGAAAAGACTTTTTCGAAAGCATACGCTGTTATCACTACCCCTTCCAACTGACCAGCACCTCCTGCGATTCTGCTCTGGCCGTGGACAATACCTTCGAGCTGGAAAGGACCGATCTACAAACCGATGCCCTTCTAGAAGAAGGTAACGCTGTAGCGCCCCAGAAGCTCACCGAAAAGGACAAACTGACGCTCTACGCCTTCGTGAAGTACCCCACATCCTCCGACCTAGAACTCTCAAGGCGGACGGGGATATCTCGGCCCACCATCTCCGGGAAGAGGAGCAAGTTCTTCCAGAACAACATGCTAAGCAGACAAGCCTACGTAGACTGGCAGAAGATCGGCTGCGATCTTATGAGCTTCTATCATGTCGATGTGAAGCCTGGAGCCAGCAACGACGATATGATGCAGGTCTACTCTTCGTTCAGGAGTATCGGGGCTGCTCTCTTCAGCTACATACAGCCGGGTGAAGTCTTCGGATCGTTCCTATCCCACGATTATTCGGATCTCAACATGAGGATGAACAAGGTGATCAGGCAACTGACTGAGGATGGCCTAATCCAGAACAGACCGCTTCATGTGATAGTACCCCTGCGGGAGATCAAGGTGAAGAAGATAGACTATGCCCCGATGGTCAAGGAGATGCTCGGAGTCGACAAAGTGATATGACCGGTCAGGTCGTCGTCGTCTCCACCACGGTGGACCCGGCCAGCGCGAACATAGCGGAGAAGCTCCTCGGATCGATCCCCTGGGATGAGCAGGATGGCTATCTATCTTCCGGCTGCTACAGGCTGATCATCCTTGAAGAGAAGCTGATATATCTTAGAGACCTGGACCATAGGTTGAAGGATCTGGGACTCGACCCCGATCTGGTGGTCTTCGCATCCAGACACCAATCCAAGAACAAGGCCCCCAGGCTCTGCGGCCACTTCACCGGGAACTCCAAAGAGGCCCTCATGGGCGGAAACTCGCACGAGCTGGCGGCCGCGGCCCCGGGCTCTCTAAAATCTTTCCTCTCGAACCTGGCCAGAGAAGCGCCCTGCGACTTTCTGATATCTGCAGAGGCTACTCATCATGGCCCCTCCGATATGAAAACTCCCTCCTTTTTTGCAGAGATCGGAAGCACGGAACGGGAATGGTCAGACCCGGCTGCAGGCATGGCCGTCGCCCGATCGATACTGGAGATGAAACCTCGCCCTGGCCCTGTCTTCTTGGGGTTTGGCGGCGGTCACTACGTCCAGCGTCAGAGCCGGATCATCCTGGAAACCGGCATAGCCTTCGGCCACCTATTCTCCAACTACCAGATGGATGACGTGGACCTGAAGTTGGTGGAGGAAGCCCAGCTCAAGTCCGGCGCCTCTTATGCTTACCTGGACAAGAAATCGCTGCGGTCAAAGGCCAAGAGAAACATGTTGGATATCCTGGATCGACTGGGGCTGGAAACGATAAACGAGAGAGATATCGGGGATAGATTTCCTCGCCCGGGCTGATGCCTGGCATAAGCGATTGGCTTCCTCATGGTGATCGGCGGCAAAGACGAGGGCGCAAGAGTGGACGTGGCCTCTATAATCGTCTCGATGAGCAGAGCAAGGTCAGAAAACGTTTTCGCCCTACGGCCCGATATCCAGAATTCCCGATACCCTCTCTACGTACCGGTTCAGATAGACTTCACAGCCCTTCCAATCTGCCTTCATCCCCAGCCCGTCCATGATCTGTTGGAGCTGAGCCTTCACCTCCTCCCAGGAATATTTGTTCTCGCCGGTGCAAAGCTCGGTTAGAAGACGAAGCGTCGGAACGAATATCTTTCTGAACTCGGTCCTGATGAAGATCATGAAAGGGTCCGACATATCTCTGTAGAGGTAGGATCTCAGCCCGGATAAGAGTTCGTACTGACCCTTGCAAGGGTCCTGGTAGGGATTTTTTACCACTCTTTTCCAGTGCAGGCTCACCCTCTGGTAGGCCTTCATCATCATCTCGTCGATATAGGACCTGTCGTGGACCCCGTCATCCAGCTCGGCAGCGAGCTTGTAACCGGTGAGCCTATGTCTCAGGAGCTGTACCCTGGCCTCCTCGAAGGTCAGGTTCAGGTGGAAGATCTTGAGGTAGTTTTCCAGGTGATCCAGCCTGGTCGCCGGGTCAAATGAGACGGCCATCCTCACACCTCGATAACCGGTCAGTCTGTAACGTTTCGGTACATCTTCGTGACCTCGTCATATTGAAAGTTATATATCTTCACCGTTTAAGTAGATGATCTGGGAGGAGTGTATTTATTACCAGAACAGCCGAGTTCAGCGGCCTGAGGAGATCCTGTCCATGACCCTTGTCTTGTTGGATATTATGCGGCCGGGCAACTGCCTGATGGCCAGCGCCGCAGCCCTGATCGGCCTGCTGATCGCCGACCCCTCGCCGGAATTCGTCACAGCGATGCTGGTATTTCTGGCGGTCTTCGTGGTCACCGGGGCGGGCAATGCGATCAACGACTACTTCGATCGAGATATTGATAAGGTGAACAGGCCGCAGCGACCCATACCCAGCGGCAGGATCAAGCCAGAAACGGCGCGCGCCTGGTCGTTACTTCTCTTCGCCTCGGGCTGTATTCTTGCGTTCCAGATCAACCTCCTGGCCGTGGGCATCGGGCTCTTCAACTCTGCGCTCTTATACATCTACGCCAAGAACCTCAAGGGGGCGCCGCTGGTAGGCAACCTGTCCGTGGGTTATCTTACCGGCTCTGCCTTTCTATTCGGTGGTGTGGCAGGCGAGTTTCCCGAAAGAACGGTATTTCTCTTCATACTGGCATCCCTGGTCACGGTGAGCAGGGAGATTGAAAAAGACATCGAGGACGTCGAAGGCGATAGAGAGGACGGAGCCCGGACCTTGCCCATAGTTGCCGGAGAGAAGACCGCCAGCCGACTGGCCGCCCTATTTGCCCTGGTCGCGGTGGGGCTGAGCTACGTCCCCTCCCTGGGGAGAGCCTACCTGGGCGTGGTCGCCGTGGCCGACCTGTTCTTTCTGGCGGCCGCGACACTGATCCTGCAGGGAGACGCCACCAAGGCACAGCATTGTCTTAAGAGAGGTATGGCCGTGGCGCTGACAGCTTTCCTCATCGCAGCCGTCTCTGGCTACCTGTGAGCGAAGTAGGCCACCACTTTGTAGTCCGCGGAGTCTATCCGGACGAACCCGTACCTTTCAAACTGGTCGATCCGGCCTTCGTCCTCTATGATACCGACCTCGCCGACGCCCCGGTCTATGCCGTCGGGCCGCATCACCTCGACGGGCACACCGTCTCTGGGACACCACTGGATTATGGGCAGCTTCATATCCTTCGCCTCTGCCGGATCCGTGCCAAGGGCTCGTGCCCGCGCAGGATCGAGCGCCAGGAGCTCCAGGTTGCAGAGATCTTTCAGCCTCAGCCCATCTCCTACACCCATCTCTGCGAGATCGGCACCGGATACCAGGACCGTATTTCCAGCAGGTATCTGGCGGCGCCCCATATCAACGGTCGGATGGAAGGGGACCTCGGCAACGGGTGGGACCTCACCTTCGATCTCTATGGACACAGGATCCTTGACGAAGAACCTCCGCCTGGCCTGGGGATCTACCATCTTCCTGTTCTCGGCGTAGACGGTATCCATGCTGATGCTGATGTCCGTCTCGGATATGCCCAGATCGATCATGAACTTTCTCAGGGCCTCCGCCAGGATCCCCCGCCTTCTTAGGGCCTTCACGGTGGGAAGCCGGGGGTCGTCCCATCCCCAGTACTCGCCGGCTTCGATGGCTTTCTTGAGGGCGCTGGTGCTGAAAGACCCGAACTGGTGGATCTTGACCCTCCCCCAGTGGACGGTGGAAGGGTACTCCCATCCCAGGTGACGATAGAGATAGAGCTGTCGTTTCTCGCTGTCCATCAGATCCTTGCCCCTGATTATGTGGGTTATCCCCAACAGATGGTCCTCCACCCCAGACTCAAAGTCAAGGAGGGGCCAGACCCTATACCGATCGCCGACCCGGGGATGATCGGCGGCCACTATCCTAAAGGCGGCCCAGTCGCGAAGCGCCGGGTCTTTGTGGGTTATATCGGTCTTGATCCTTAGAACGGCATCACCGGGCCGGAGATCCCCCTCCTTCATACCGTCCCAGAGGTCCAGGTTCTCCAGAGGGTCGCGGTCCCGGTGGGGACAGACCAAGGACGCGTCCTTGTACCTCTTGAAGGTAGCCTGATCGCACTGGCAAACGTAAGCCGCACCCATGCCGATCAGCTCTTCCGCGATCTTGTAATACATAGGAAGACGCTCGCTGGCGATCACCACTTCGTCCGGAACGGCGTCCAGCCATCGGCAGTCTTCCAGGTACCAGTCGTAGGCCTCCAGCATGGGACGCTTGTTCACCGGGTCGGTATCGTCAAAGCGGAGGATGAGCCGTCCCCCGTACATCTTAACATATTCGGAGTTGATGATTATGCCCCGGGCGCTCCCCAGGGTAGGAGGACCGTTCGGGTTCGGGGCGAACCTCATGACGACCCCATTCTCGGCCCCCTCCAGGGATGGCAGGCCCTTCACCGGCACCTTCTTTTCCGAAAGCTCGGTCAGAAGCTCGGGTGCTATCGCCTCCAGACGTCGTTCCCAGTCATCGGGACCGGTTATCTCCACCTCTGCCAGGGCTGCCCCCACCAGCGAGGAGATCTCTTTGGCCCTGGAACGGAGCTCCGGGTGCTCGCCCATGAGCTTGCCCATAACCGCACCCCTCTGGGGGGCGGCCCTGTATTTCACCGCGTTCTGGAGCGCGTACTTCTCTATGAGCTCCTTGACATCATCGGACATGCAGGTTCTCCGTATCGGGGGGGATCTTAAAGCTTCTTTGGGCGTCGCGCATCATCTGGTCATGATCGAAGGCCAGCGACGGAAGTTCGTCTATCCCGAAGACCTTTGCAGACCGGGCGTCGGATCCGGACCTCAGCTCACCCCACCCTCGGGCCAGGTAACAGAGAGATACCACGTGGCCCCTTGGATCGCGATCGGGCCGGGAGTAGACGCCCACCAGGCCCAGCAGCTCCAGTTCGAGCCCGGTCTCCTCTCTGGCCTCGCGACAGACCGCTTCCTCAACGCTTTCATCCAGCTCCACGAACCCTCCAGGCAAGGCATAACAACCTTCGTAAGGAGGGCGGCCCCTCCTGATCAGTACTATACCCTCCAATAGCACTATGATCGCATCCACGGCTAAGAGCGGTGTCCTCATCGGACCACAACCATTATATATCGATTAAAACGGCATTCGGCCGAAAGGTTTATATTCGACGGATGTCGTAGGGCGTGTACGGCAAGAGTCGATGTAGTTTTAAAGTATCCCTCCTTTTACCCTACATCCTGTCCAAGATCGGCTTTTGCTATCTTTTCTTCCAAGCCCGTTTTATCCTGCATACGTAAGATATACCTTGCCGACCAGGAGCACACTATGCCGTTCTGCGTAGTTAAGATTGGCGGCAGCCTGATGGACGTTTCCAAAGAGATCGTGCGCCGTTTGGTGGCCATGGAGGGTCACAGCTTCCTGGTTGTTCCCGGCGGTGGAGTCTTGGCTGACCTGGTGAGAGACCTCTTCCGGAGAGGTAATATATCTCAAGAAGCTGCTCACTGGATGGCCGTCCTGGCCATGGAGCAGTACGCCCGCATCTTGGCGGACGAAACGGGAGCAAAGCTGACCCGCGAGGTTGCCAAACCCCCTTCGGGCGTGCGCATCCTGATGCCCTATCTGGCGCTCATTGATGATGACGAGGGGATCGAACACAGCTGGAACTATACCTCCGACGCGGTGGCCGCCATGGTTGCCTGTAGGCTCGGGGCAGACCTTGTGAAGGCTACGAACGTGGATGGTGTGTACCTGAATGGTTCGGTGGCCGAAGAGGTATCGGCAGAGACGCTACTGGATAAGCAAACCTGCGTAGACCAGGGGACGCTGCAGATACTGAGCCGGTGTGGCAGGAGATGTATGGTGGTCAACGGGACCGATGCCAAAAGCTTTGTTGCCAGCCTCAGAGAGGGGAGAGGCGGAACCCTTATAATAGGATGAAGGATGGGAGAGAACAACATGACAGAAGAACCAGAAAAATGTATATCCTGCGGTGTGACGCTGGCAGGAAAGGGCTGGGTCCGGTTCCCCTGTCCCGAATGTGGGACGATTATAAACAGATGCATTCGGTGCAGGAAGCAGAGCAACAGCTATAGCTGCAAGAGCTGTGGATTTACGGGTCCCTGAGGTGATCTGATGGGTGAAGTAGTTGCCAAGCTGAAGATAATGCCAGATGGCACAGATGTCGATATGAACCAGCTGCGCGAGACCATCGAGAGGGTTGTGCCCGAGGGGTCGAGGGTGCATGCCTTTGCCGAAGAACCCATAGCCTTTGGGCTAAAGGCGCTGATCGCGGCGGTAATCCTGGCCGAGGGCACCAGTGGTACCGATGAACTGGAGGCTGCCGTTGCCAAGATCGAGAGCGTCCGGTCGGTAGAGGTCACAGAGCTGGGGCTGCTCTAAACCTTTTTTAGTAGCACATAAAAATGCGAGCGTAAGCGAGCATTTTCTTGTGGGCTTGTAGATCAGGGGTAGATCGTTACCTTCGCAAGGTAAAGGCCGCGGGTTCGAATCCCGCCAAGTCCATTCATGCACGCCCGTCGGCGGCTATGTGAAAAGGTTCATAACATCGTTTACGCTCTTTATATTTTCCATTCCGGACCCCCTCCTAAAAATGGCAATAATTTCCGACCAGAGTATTCCCTGGCGAACCAGGGTCATTATACTCCTGAACGCTAAGTTTGACACTTATCCGATGCGCAAGACGCTCCCGGCCCAAGAAAACGCTGGCCTTGTAGCAGATGACTTATCTATTGTAGGACTTACGCAGTTGAGCGGTCG
>CAYQFP010000020.1:14841-18471 GCA_964416865.1 uncultured Methanotrichaceae archaeon | reverse complement strand
GAAGTCATGGAAGAGCTCGTGGACTTCATGGCCGCTCACAAAGGCGACGTCTCTTCGGTGGTGGGCACGGAACGAGAGAACATCATGAAGCGACGGAGCGGCAACCTCGATCCCTACCGCGATCTGAAGGAGGAGAGCAACCGGGCCGCCAGAGATCTTCTCCCCCTGGCTGTGGAGTTCTACGACAGTTCCGGAGACGGGCTGGAAGCCCTGGTCAGGATCGCCGCGGCTGCGAACTCGATGGAGTACGGGGTGAAGGGCCACGACTTCGATGCAAACACCTTCCACGAGGTCTTTTTGGACACCCTCGAGGAGAAGCTGGGCGGCGACCTGGAGAAGGCGAGAGGCTACCTGGACCGGTTCGAGAAGATCCTCTACCTCACCGACAACGCAGGGGAGATCGTCTTCGACCTATTCGTCATCGAGAAGCTGGAAGAGAAGGGCAAGAGGGTGGTGATCGCGCCCAAGACCGAACCGATCCTCAACGATGTGACCGCCGAGGAGTTGCGGAGTATGACCGATTGGCCCCTGGAGCCCTCGGGTCCCGTGGTGGGCCTATCTCTGGAGGACACCCGTCCCGAGCTTCTGGACCTGCTGTGGGACGAAGACTGGCTGGTCCTGGCCAAGGGGATGGGCAACTTCGAGACCGTCACCGAGTTCGACGATCGGCTGAAGGGCCGGCTGATCTACGTGATGCGTGCCAAGTGCGAGCCCGTAGCCAGAAGGGCAGGTGTGCCACAGGGATCCCTGGTAGTGATGCCGGTATAATGATTTATTATCACATCCAGGTCCAGATATACAGAAAGCCCTATACCCCTCCAGAGCAAAGGTCTGCATAACATGTACCTGATCGGCGCCGACCTGGGCACCACCTGTGCCAAAGCAGGAGCCTTCGACGAAGATGGTCAGCTCCTATCTCTCGCCGTCTTGAAGTACCCTCGCCCGAGCAAGATCGAAGAGGCCGATCCCCAAGAGTGGTGGGGCGCGATCGCAGAAAGCATAAGCCGGGTCGCCCAGGATCGGGGGCGGGGGAGACCGGCGGGCATATCCATAGGCAGCCAGGGTCCCAGCGTGGTGGCTCTGGACGACGCGGGCAGGCCCACGGGTCCCGCCATCCTCTGGATGGATCTGAGGGCTGAAGAGGAAGCCGAGATCCTCTCGAATAGGCTGGACAGGACGATCAGCCCGGCCTGGTTCGTGCCCAAGGTGATGTGGCTGAAGGAACACCGGCCCGGGGTGTACGGGAGAAGCAGGTTCTTCGTCCAGGCCATGGACTACGCGGTCTTCAGGCTTACTGGCATGATATCCACGGGGGTGGCCTCGCCGGAGATCGTCCCCTGGTCCGAGGACGAGATCGCCGGTGGCGGACTGGACAGATCACGTTTCCCAGATCACAAGATCATGGGCGAACTCATCGGCGAGGTGACCGCGAAGGCTGCCCAGGAGATTGGAATTCACGAAGGCGCGCCAGTCTACGTGGGCGCACCCGACTTCGTCGAATCGATACTGGGCACCGCCTCGACAGAAAAGGGCATGGTATGCAACCGGGCCGGAACCTCCGAGGGGGTCGACCTCTGCTGGGACAAAAAGATTAAAGACCACCGGCTATACTGCCGCCCCCATCCCGCCGCCCCGGGGATGTGGCACCTTGGAGGGACCATCGCCTCTACGGGAAAGAGCCTTGAGTGGATCGGCAGGATCCTCGGCAAGACCTCGTTCGAGGATCTTCTGGAGATGGCAGAGAGGGCACCACCAGGATCCAAAGGTCTCCTTTTCCTGCCCCACCTGATGGGCGAACGAAACGCCCTGTGGAAGGGAGCCAGAGGCGGGTTCTTTGGACTCACCCACCGCCACAGAGAAGACGACCTGGTGAGAGCGGTCATCGAAGGATGTGCCTACTCGATCCAACACCTCCTCTCGGTCATGGTCAAAGGAGGCGCGCGACCCACGGAGGTAAGGGTCACAGGCAGCCAGGCCAAGAGCGACCACTGGAACCAGATAAAAGCCGACGTCACCGGCCTGGATGTGGTGGCACCCCAGATAACCGAAGGCGAGGTGCTGGGAGCGGCAGTCATCGCCGCTTCTGGTGCAGGCCTCTACCCCGACCTCCAGACCGCCTCTTGGAAGATGGTCAGACAAGGTGCGAGGTTCCATCCCCGAGAGGATACAAAAGAAATCTACGATAGACTCTGCAACCTCCACGGGAAACTCTACCCTGCTCTGGAGGAGACTTACCGCGAGCTGGGCGAAACAATTCATATTTATAATATTTGAGAGGGGATGGAATATGAGGCATACGTTGATATTATTGTCTCTGTTGGCGCTGGTCGGCCTGGGGAACGCCGGCACCGACAGACCTATCGCTCTGCCCGCTTCCGGGGACGTCTACGTGGACTTCGGGAACGGACAGGTCTATGACACCAACGTACTGAAGTGCGAAACCGGCCCGATAGCAGATACCCGGCCCGTGGCGCCCTTGATAAAGTTCAACGTATCTGGACTCGACCTCGCCGAGGATGATATCGGGATATTGGTCCTGAAAGCCGGCAAGATCACGAAGGCCGGAGAAGAAAACGGCACGATACTCCCAGCAACTTCAAAGGCTCCCGCCATCGGAGAAGCACCGATCCGGGAGGGGGCAACGATCCAGAACAAAGAAGAACCTGCAGTCATTCTATTCCCGGCAGGCTCGAACTGGTCCGAAGGATCGGACTTCGTCGATCTGGACCTGGGTCCGGCCCTGGATATGATCGAGAACGAAGTGGATGTGGACTACTCCAGGGTAGGCGTGCGCTTCGATAACGGCGGACGGATATTTGCATTCGATGTCGCCAAACATCTCAAAGAGAAGGCGTCAGACGAGCTGTCATTCATTCTGGTGGCGGCGACCGAGGACTTGGAGTACCAAGTCGAGTTCATGTCCAGAGAGACCGGCGAGGGACCCCACATCCTGGTCATACCCTATCCGTCGGAGGGCGATGCAAGACTGGATCCGCCACCCAAGGACGACGCAACCGGTTAGAGCCAGAAGGTCCCTTAGCAGACGGGACTGCCGAGCTTCAGGAGACCCATGGGAATTCGGCATTCAATAGGGTTTGTACAATAAAAAAAATCGGCCATAACCGAGAGGTGGTTATGGCTTTAAAGCTCACCTCACCCCTTCTGAGGGGGAAAATGAAGGTGGCATCCCTTTTTTTCCCCCGGGTTTTTTTTATCCCACGCTCAGGGCACAATGGTCAAGTGACACCAGTCTTCGTCCTCGGCACCGCCTGGGCACGTCACCTTGCATGTATAGTCACCAGCTGCATCGAGACCGACACCTCTGAAGTACAACATGCTGTTCGTTTCGCCTTCGATGATCCAGCTATCTTTAGAGGACTTCCCGCTGTACCACTGGTAGGTATAGAAAACAGGGTCACAACCACCGCTCGCATCTGCCACCAAGATCGCCATTTCATTAATACCCGCTGTGACATCGTCCACCGCGATATTAAGAGGATCAGGGGGCATAACGTTCAAGTGACACCAGTCTTCGTCCTCGGCACCGCTTGGGCACATCACCTTGCATGTATAGTTACCAGTTGCATCGAGACCGACACCTCTGAAGTACAACATGCTGTCCGTTTCGCC
>CAYQFP010000020.1:0-14741 GCA_964416865.1 uncultured Methanotrichaceae archaeon | reverse complement strand
TGCATCGAGACCGACACCTCTGAAGTACAACATGCTGTCCGTTTCGCCATTGATAATCATGGCCTTATTAGAGGACATCCCGCGGTACCACTGGTAGGTATACCGGCCACTGTCACAACCACCGCTCGCATCTACCACCAAGATCGCCGTTTCGCCCATGTCCGCATCGACATTGAACACATTGATCTCAAGAGGCTTGAAAATGACCTTATACTTGATCTCGTTGCTTACTTGACTGACATGTCTAGTCCCACCCCCTTTGCTAGTGCCCCCTACATACCACACTTCGTACCATACGGTATGAATTCCTACAGTATCTGCATAGAATGATGCGTTGTACGAGTGACCTGTACCTATATCAAGTCCCCATTCAGGTATGTACTTGTAGGTATGTCCATCAGGATATCTCTCGTAGATTTCCAATACCTTCACGTTGTTGATATTAGGATTAGGTATTATCCACTCTGTTGCATAACAACCTTTCTCTGCCACAAGACGTGTAGTATTGTTTCCAGTCGTTGGATTAACGATCCACAATATGTTCATATTTCGACTATGCTCTCCAGGGTGCGCCAAAGTGTCACCCGAGACTTCACCACAAGGCGGTTCGAACTCGCTGGAGAAACCATCGTCATAGGTCCATTCTTCCTCATCTGGCATCTCAGATCCAACCCATTCATGGGCAACGACGGTGTAATTGATTTTGTTGCTTTCGCTATTTTCTTCGCTACCGACTTTATACCACACCGTATGCTTTCCTAAAGAATCTGCATAGAACCACGTCCGATATGTATGGCCGCTCCGTACCATCCACCCCGGATCGTATTCATCAATAGTCCCGTCATCATATTCTTCGTAAAGAATCAATTTGCCGGTCTTGTCTGGGCGCATTAACTCTTTTGCACAAGCTCCTTTCAATATCTCTAAACTCGTGGTGGGCTCACTGTTGCCGTAAGGATAGACGATCCAAAGAACGTTTGGGTTCGTGCCAGGGATGCCCGGATGTTCGAGCGAGGACCAATCTTCTTCACCATCAAATTCCCTGCAACAGCTATAGAACTTTTCGTCTTCAGACCATTCTTCGCCATCCGTTGTTTCTTCACCATAGACCTCTTCAAACCCTGCGTCCACATGGGCAACAACGGTGTAATTGATGTAGTTGCTTTTGCAATTTACTCCGCTACCGACTTCATACCACACCGTATGCTTTCCTAAGGAACCTGCATAGAACCACGTCCGATACGCATGACCGCTCCTTACGTTCCATCCAGGATCGTATTCATCAACGGTCCCGTCAGCATATCTTTCGTAAAGAATCAACTTGCCGGTCTTGTCTGGGATTATCAACTCTTTTGCATAAAGGCCTTTAGGTATCTCTAAACTTGTGGTGCGTCCACTATTGCTATAAGGATAGACAATCCAGAAGATATTTGGGTTCGGGCCGGGAATGTCCGGGTGTTCGAGCGAGACCCAATCTCCCATACTATCCGATCCACCGTTATCATCATAGGGTTTTTCGTCGCTACTCTTTACTTCTTCGATGCTCCAAAAGCCTCCAGGACCCCAGAAACCTCCAGAACCCCAAATGCTGTCGTCTTGGCCAAAGGCGGAAGACGCGCTGAGCAACCCGATGACCAGAAAGGCCATCAACAGTCTAACCACATTCATATTGCTACCCCCCCATTAGATCTTCATGGGTAATTACATGAGTAATTACATATCTAATCATATAAAAATTTTGTTTTTTTCTCAACTCTACAGCCCCCCCTATTACCGTGCCATCGAGGGTAATTTCCTGAGCAACAAAGACGACATCCTGACACCAACCAAAAGACTGCTGCTACTTCTTACCACAACCTTCATATACACTAGAATAAAGGTGTACGTCTAGACAACACCACATGTCTTTGGGCATGGGTGGGAAAACCAGATAGCGACGTGGGTGAGCAGTTTCATCCCGTTTTCCGATTTTAACACGAGGTATCTAGATGGTCGATGTATTTAAAGGTACGACTACGGTAGGAATCGTCTGCACGGATGGTATTGTGCTCGCTTCAGAGAGCCGAGCGACCATGGGTAACTTCATAGCCAGCTCTGCAGCTCAGAAGATCTACCAGATCGATGGCCTTGTCGGTCTGACCACCGCCGGCGTAGTAGGCGACGCCCAGTCGCTCGTCAGGATGATCAAAGTGGAGTCGAAACTATACAAGATGCAGAGAGGCAAGCCCATGACGGTTAAGGGTACCACCACCCTGCTGTCCAACGTCCTGAGTTCGAGAAGGTACTTTCCGTATTATGTGCAATTGATCTCGGGCGGCATGGACAAGAGAGGACCACAGCTATTTTCTCTCGACGCCCTTGGTGGACAGATCGAGGAGAGGGAAGTGGTCGCCACAGGCTCGGGTTCACCGATCGCCTACGGTGTCCTAGAAGCCGAGTACAAACCCGAGATGGGGCTCGAAGAAGGTGCTGTGCTGGTGGTCAAGGCGATACACAACGCCATGAAGAGAGACTCTGCCTCTGGTGATGTAATATCCCTGGTCAAGATCACCTCCGATAAGTACGAGGTAGTAGAAGCTTCAGAAGTAGAGAAGATCCGCCAATCAATATAAAACTTTTTTGGGTGTGTTTCATTGCCTGTTGAGGACGTACTCCTTGATCTCCGTAATAAAGTGCAGAAAAAACTGCCTAGGGATATAAACGTCACCGATATAGAGTTCGAAGGCCCTGAGTTGGTAATATATACGGACAACCCCCGGCGCTTGGCCGATGATGGCGATATAATCCGCTCTTTGGCCAAAGACCTGCGAAAACGGGTGGTGATGAGACCAGACCTCACGGTTTTGGTCGATCCTGAAGACGCCATGACGAAGATCGAGAAGGTGGTGCCCAAAGAAGCGGGACTCACCGATTACTACTTCGACAGCGATACAGGAGAGGTGGTGATCGAGGCAGAAAAACCCGGCCTAGTCATCGGGAGGCACGGCTCGACCCTCCGAGAGATCACAAAACTCATAGGCTGGACACCAAAGGTGGTCAGAACCCCGCCAGTGAGATCCTCGACCATCGCCAACGTAAAAGAGTACCTCAGAAGTGTACAGACAGAACGCAAAGATATCCTGAAAACCATTGGCAGAAGGATACATCGGGACGTTGCATCCAAAGACAAGTGGGTGAGGATAACCACCCTTGGAGGGTGCAGAGAGGTAGGCAGAAGCTGTATGCTCCTCTCCACCCCCGAGTCTAAGATAATCATCGACTGCGGTGTAAACGTGGGATCGGACGATAACGCTACACCGTACTTATACGTGCCAGAGGTGAGTCCTCTCAGCCAGATAGATGCCGTGGTCCTGACCCATGCCCATCTCGATCACTGTGGACTAGCACCCATACTCTATAAGTATGGGTACGAGGGACCGATATACTGCACCCCACCCACCAGGGACCTCGCCGTACTGCTCCAGCTGGACTACATCGAGGTGGCAGCCCGCGAAGGGAAGAGGATACCTTACGAATCGGCGATGATCAGAGAAGCGTTGAAGCACACCATAACCTTGAACTACGGCGATGTGACCGATATAGCTCCGGACACGAAACTGACCATGCACAACGCCGGCCACATCCTGGGATCGTCGGTAGCCCACTTCCATGTAGGAGAAGGCCTCTACAACGTTGCGTTCAGTGGAGACTTCAAGTACGAGAAGACGCGGCTATTCGATCCCGCGGTCAACAACTTTCCCAGGCTAGAGGCGCTGGTGATCGAGGCTACCTACGGTGGCACGAACAGCATCCAACCCTCCAGAAAAGAGGCCGAGAGACGCCTGCTTAAGGTGGTGAGGGCGACGCTCAGGCGGGGTGGTAAGGTCGTAATACCCGCCTTTGCCGTGGGCAGGAGCCAGGAGGTAATGGTAGTACTGGAAGAAGCCATCCGGAGAAAGTCCCTGGGCACCATCAACGTCTACTTGGACGGCATGATCTACGAGGCATCTTCCATCCACACCACCTATCCCGAGTACCTGAACAGCGAGCTTAGGGATCTGATATTCCACCGGGGAATCAACCCCTTCCTCTCCGACTGCTTTGTCCAGGTGGAGTCGCCCAGCCAGAGAGCCGAGATCGTGGAAGGCAACCCATCGGTGATCCTGGCTACCAGCGGGATGATGAACGGCGGTCCGATAATGGAGTATCTGAAGGCACTGGGCCCGGATGAGCGAAACTCCCTGGTGATCGTTGGCTACCAGGCAGAGGGGACCATGGGCCGCCGTATCCAGAAGGGGTGGAACGAGATACCCATCTCCATGAATGGGAGGACCTATACGGTGAAGATCAACCTGGAAGTGACGACCGTGGACGGGTTCTCGGGTCACTCCGACCGGCATCAGCTCATGGATTACGTGAGGCGGATCTATCCCAAACCGTCCAAGGTGATCACCAACCACGGCGACGAAAATAACTGCCTCGACCTGGCCAGCTCCATCTATAAGAGGTACAGGATCCCCACGGCCGCACCCATGGACCTGGAGACAATACGGTTGATCTGAGGAGGTTGCGATCTTGCCTTTTCGACGAGTAACTGTCCGCTCACGCTCACATTTACTTGATTAAGCACATAGAATTGTACTTTATGTGCTAAGAGAAGCTTATTCATTCGGTCGAATTCATTGGGAGTATATAACGTTGTACATTATATATCATGAGGATAATCTCTTCAAAAGCTTTATCAAATTTGAGCACCAATTAGAATGCGAGGTTTTGTCCGATGGGAAAGAGAACTCGGATCATTAACGACCCATCAGATCTGGTTCCTCTGCTCCAGGCTTTCGGTTCAGAAGTTCACAAAAGGGTTTTCGACGAGCTTTGCCGAGGGTGGCGTACGGAGAAAGAGGTCTCTGAGATGATAGGTGACGGAGATAGCGTTCATACGAGCTTGGAGCTTCTACGAAAGAGCGGACTAGTGGAAACCAAGTGGAAGATGCCAGGCCCTGGTGAGAGCCCGACTAAAGAGTACCATTCGAGTTATTCCCGCATACAGGCAAACTTCCTCTGCTCGCTGGAAGATCTGAGCGAGCTGATATACCTGACCTTCATGTCAGACGACGAGTTGCGCGACGTGACCGAAACTATGAATGATCATGTTATCAAAGGTAACACGTCCCTCACAAACCTATCCAGAGAGATGGAGCTCAGCCAGACCTTCATCAGAGGGGTTGCCAAGCGAACAGACGGCCTGAATGTCCGAGGTCAGCGTATCGAACTCTCCAAAGAATAACTTTAAGGGTGTAGGTCGATGGTCGACGTTTTACAAAGCAAGAGACACAGCTCGCGGTTTCAGATTCTAGTAGAGATAGCGGCTCATCAGCCCAACGTTCGCCAGAAGGAGGTAGCTGAGAGTCTGGGCGTTACGCCTCAGGCGATTTCCGAATACATAAAAGATCTGGTGACAGATGGACTAGTGGTCACCGACGGCAGGATGAGATACAGGATCACAAAGGAAGGTGTGGAGTGGCTGCTGGAAAGTGCTGCCGATCTGAAGCGATACGCCAGTTTTGTGATGGATGATATCATCAGCCAGGTTTCTGTCTGGACCGCCATCGCCGATGAGGATCTGGATGCGGGGGAGACGGTATACCTTAAGATGAGGGACGGCCTCCTCTACGCCAGCAAAGAAGATGACGTGGAGGCCATGGGGATAACAATATCCGATGCCATCAAGGGCGAGGACGTCGGGGTATCTGAGCAGAAGGGGCTGATCAGTCTCGATAACGGGACCGTCACCGTATGCAAGGTCCCCCGGATCCAGCTGGGCGGTTCCAGGAATGTAGACCTGGATGCGCTCACCCAGGTCATCCCAGACGACAAGCTGATAGGCGCACTGGGAAGCGAGGCCCTGGTTACTCTCCAGAAGCTGGGCAGGGAGCCTGACGTCTTCTTCGGGGCCAAAGAGTCTGCCGTGGAATCGGCCTTTCACGGTTTATCTTCGGTAATAGTATGCGTGGACGAGCAGGTGCCCCACCTCCTGAGCAGGCTGGAGGGCGAGGGGCTAAAATACGTGCTGCTCGACATGAGCAAGGCGTAACATACTCAAGATGACGTTCCAGGTTCTGGCCCGGGCAGAGCGGTCTAGGATTCTGCTTATGCCCCTCCGTAAGGGTGGAGCCGTCTTCGAGGGGTACTTGAGGCTCAAGGACACATCGAAAGGTCCGCGAGTCTACAAATTTTTGGTGAACGATGGCGGTGAGCGGTACATCCCTCCCGACGACGTGGTCAAGTTGTTACGGAAGGCCGATCAGATCTACCTGGTCAGGGGAGACCCCTCACAAGAGGATAAGTTAATCCAATTTTTGGAGGCCTACCAGCTCTCTTATCGCAGGGTCTCCGTCTGCGGTCACTGTCTGGCCGTGGAACATAGGTTCACCCCCATAAACAAAAACGCCATCCGGTACAAGAACGGCCTGATCTGCGAGCGATGTGCCCAGGCCGAGCTGTGGCGGGAAGCCGATTTCCGGAAGATGGGAAGAGCGGCGAAGGCCCATCTGGCCAGGGTGTTGCTCAAGAGGCGGAACCTAGACGAGGTTTTAGACCTGCTCTCGTTGGAGAAGCTGGACCCAGAGCTGACCAGGTTCGACGTGATCCCCGCCAGAGTCGTGGAGGAGAGCCAGGAGGTCGCATCTCTCCCGCTTCCCGAACCCTTGAAGAAGATGCTCAATCGACGGATCGAGAAACTTCTTCCAGTCCAGGTCATGGCTGTACGGGCCGGGCTGCTCGATGGGAAGAACCTGCTGGTGGTCTCGGCCACGGCTACCGGCAAGAGCCTGGTAGGAGAGATGGCAGGAGTCAAGAACCTGCTCCAAGGGCAGGGCAAGTTTCTCTTTCTGGTCCCTCTTGTGGCCCTGGCCAACCAGAAGTTCGACCAGCTATCGACCTACCGGGAACTGGGTCTGACCACCGCCATCAAGGTCGGAGTGAGCCGGATCAGGCTGGGCCGTGGCAAAAGAATGGGGCAGGACCTGAACGCGGACACCATCACAGGAACCTACGAGGGCCTGGACCAGGTTATCAGGACGAAAAGGAGCCTGGGCAAGATAGGGACGGTGGTGATCGACGAGGTCCACATGTTGGAAGAGCCCGAGCGGGGTCACCGGCTGGCAGGACTGATCGCCAGGCTGAAGTTCGTCGCGCCTCAGGCCCAGTTCATATATCTCTCCGCCACGGTGGGAAACCCGGAGGCTCTAGCAGATCATCTAAACGCCGACCTGGTGGAGTATGAGGTCAGACCGGTGCCCATAGAGCGCCACCTGATATTCACCGAGGCCGACAACCGCAGAGGACTGATCAGAAGGCTGGTGAAAGCGGCCCACTCAAAGGTGTCTTCCACTGGGTACCGGGGCCAGACCATCATCTTCACCAACTCCCGGAAGAACTGCTACAACCTGGCCAGGTCCATACCTGGGGCGGCAGCCTATCATGCCGGACTCCAGTACCCAGAAAGAAAGAAGATCGAAGACCTCTTCGCCCAGGGTAAGGTCGGTGCGGTGGTAACTACGGCGGCGTTGGCAGCGGGGGTAGACTTTCCTGCATCCCAGGTGATCTTCGAGTCTCTGGCCATGGGGATAGACTGGCTCAGCGTTCATGAGTTCAACCAGATGCTGGGCAGAGCAGGGAGGCCGGGTTATCACGACAGCGGGATCGTCTATCTATTACCCGAACCGGGTCGACGCTATCAGGGTGGCAAAGGTGAGGCAGAAGATGAGATGGCATTGAGGCTCCTCACAGGCAAGATGGAAGACGTCCGGCCCGAGTATCCAGAAGAGGAGCAGATAGAGGAGGTCCTGGCCAACGCCGTGGTCGCTCGATCGAAACAGGACCTGGTCAGGCTGGATGATATGACCATGGGTCTCGATGACCTGAACTACAACCTAAGATCTCTGGCCCGGTCCGGTCTGATGAAGGGCATCGAACCCACCCCGTTGGGGCGGGCGACAGCTGCTCATTTCCTCTCTGCCAGCCAGACGAAGCTGATCACAGATGAGATCAGAAAGATGAAGACCCCTATGGAGGTGGTGGTGGAGCTGGATCTGTTCGAGGCCTTGTACCTGAAGGCGGCGGAAAGGCTATCTGCCACGCTGAGAACAAACATCTCCCAGAGAGCGCTCCACGGATCGGTCCTGGACCTGATGAGCGGCGAGGATCTTTCCCGTATAGATCCCAAGACCAGGGAGCATCTGCTGAACTTTGCCAAGGACTTTACCCGGTGCGGCTGCAAGGAGACCCCTTACTGTGGTTGTCCCGAGAGGAAGGTCTCCATGAAAATCCTGGAACTGAGGACGGAGGGCGCCAGCCCGGACCAGATAATCAAAGAGTTCGGCGACTCCTATGGGATCTATGCGTACACCGGCGATCTGATCAACTATCTGGACCAAGCGGTTCGTTACCTGGAGGCAATCGAGACGATAGCCAAGGTCCTGGGCAAAGGTGACATGGCTCGGGAAGCAAAGGGCGTGAAGGAAAAAATAGAGGGGAAGTGAAGATAGCACATGACCGATACAATCGACTGGAACAAGGTCTGGAAAAACAATGTATTGAAGAACCGAGGACCGGGTTCTGTGGCAGACTGCGCCAATATATGGAACGAAAAAGAGAACGCGAAGCACTTTCTGAGAATGGCGCAGGAGGGGGACGAGCGGATCAGAATGACCATCAACGGCATGAAGACCACACCCGAGTCCCGGGTGCTCGATATCGGAGGCGGCCCGGGAACCTTGGCCGTCCCCCTTGCAAAAAAGGTCGCTTGCGTGACCGTCGTCGAACCTTCGAAGGGCATGATGAGCGTCTTGCAAGACAACATCGCCGAGCACGGGATCGAGAATATCTCCTGCGTACAGAAACGCTGGGAAGATATCGATCCGGGATCCGACCTCGTCGCACCCTATGACGTGGTCTTCGCTTCTTATTCCCTGGGCATGCTCGACATCAAGGAGGCAATCCAGAAGATGGTGGCCACGTCCTCGAAGTACGTTTACCTCTACTGGTTTGCGGGAGAGTCGTCATGGGACGCCCATTACCGGGCAATCTGGCCTCAGATCCATGGTTCTGCCTATCATCCGGGACCGAGGTGTGACGTTCTCTATAACGTCCTCTACCATATGGGCATATATCCTCACGTAGAGGCTTTCCCTTTACATTCTGTCAGCAAGTTCTCATCTCTGGACGAGGCAGTCGAGCGCTTGCGGTCCAACTACCAGATCACCACCGAGAACCAGGACACGGTCCTCCGAGATTATCTTCGAGACGTTCTCAAAGAAGAGGAAGAGTACCTAGTATTGCGGGGTTCCTCCATCCGGGTCAGGGTGTGGTGGGAGATATAGCCGCAGGGATACCAAACCTCTGGCACCTCTACAGCTAACCGGGCGTCGATATCGACCAAGCTCCATATCGACGCGCCCCATGGATCAATCTCTGTCCGGTCGTCGTCTATCACCGGGCAGAGGGGATTTGGAGATTTCACCGTCCGTCTTCTTCTACGGCGATCTCGGCATGTACTGGGGTATCGGAGGCGACGTCGTAGACCTCACCGTTTATGAAGTCCTCCACCATCTCTTTAGCCAAGTAATCTGGATACTGTATCGGCGGGTGCTTCATGGTGTATGCCGATATCTCGGTCAGCGGTCCGGCGATATTCCTGTCCAGGGCAAGCTTACAGACCCTGATGGCATCTATGGTACAGCCACCGCTGTTGGGCGAGTCTTCGACGGAGAGCCGCAGCTCCAGGTCGATAGGGATATCACCAAATATCCTTCCTTCCATCCTCAGAAAACAGATCTTGTTGTCCTTCTGCCAGGGGACGTAATCCGATGGCCCTATGTGGATGTCGTCGGCCATTAGTGGGTCGTCCAGCACCGACTGGACCGCCTCTGTCTTCGATATCTTCTTGGACTTTAGCCGATCCTGGTTGAGCATGTTCAAAAAGTCGGTATTTCCACCGGTGTTGAGCTGATAGGTCCGGTCGAGCTTACAACCTCTATCGTTGAAGAGCCTTGCCAGGGTTCTGTGTACGATGGTCGCACCGATCTGGGATTTGACGTCGTCGCCTACGATGGGCAACCCCCTATCTTCGAACTTCCTGGCCCATTTCTGGTCGGACGCTATGAAGACGGGCATGCAGTTGATGTAGCCCACGCCCGCGTCTAGAGCCGCCTGGGCGTAGAACCTGGTAGCCTGCTCTGAACCCACGGGCATGTAGTTGATCATTACCTCTGCACCGCTATCTTTCAGCTCTTTCACCACATCACAGGGCTCGCAGTTCGAAGCTACGAAGGCTTTGTCGTCGCTGTAGCTGGCCATGTGGGGTGCGATGCCGTCCAGAACCGGGCCTTTCTTCACCTCCACACCCTTGTAAGGGACGTCAGAATAAAATACGGTGGTGCAGTTGGGCGGCATGAAGATGGCTTCGCTCACGTCTTTTCCCACCTTTCTGCTGTCGATATCGAACGCCGCCACCACCTCGATGTCGCCAGGCTTGTAACCGCCTATATCATAATGCATCAGACCGATACAATCATCATCTTTGTGTTTATAATATTCAATGCCTTGGATGAGAGAGCTTGCGCAGTTGCCAAGACCGGCAATTGCTAATTTTATTTTTTTTACGTTCATAACATCCCTCGTTAGCTTAAATTGTATCACGTGACCCTCTAATCGAGTATGGTACATTTCTATTAGATAAACCTATAGGCCCTTTACTCCGTAATCTGCATTTTGTTCGAGACCGATCTTTGGATATGCTATCTCCAGAAACCTTCGTGTGCCATTAGACAGTCGGCATAGAGTCAGGAGATCCATATCCCAACACTACAAATCTACTGATCTATTTCCAATGTGGCATCTATCTGCTCAGCCTCACTTTTCAGACGGACGTTGATGAAGACGCCTCAGTGCAGAGGCGACTTCGAGCGCGTATAGACGGCCTCACTCCGCCCAGAGTAGTAGTTGTGATAGGGTAATTAGGGATAAGGCGCGGTAGTAGCCTTGCAGGTCGCAGGCGTAGTGCTCTTCTGAGGAGACAAAAACGTTTGGCTCAAAGCCGCCCACACGCACCGAGACGCCTTTGGCGATCCTGACGCTGGGTCAGCCAGCGTTCGAGGCCGGCATCATTCTGCTTGACGCCGGATAAAACGTCGTAGACGATATTATTTCATACGAGTATCCGAAGCGCGTCTATTTGCCCACCATCTTAACCCCGCAGTTGGGGCATTTTCTCTCGATACAGGGAACTCCCTTCTGGTGCGGCAACTCCAGGCCACAACTAGGACAGACACATACCGAAGCGCCACCGGTGTGCCTCCTAGATCCGCCTACGCCTTGACCACCACCGTGTTTGATTGCCATGGATTATCACCTCGAAGTGAACTTAGGCTTTGATGGTATAAAGAACTTATGAATGCATGGGAACCACTCGAATATTACCTTGCCAAAGTGTTTCACCGGAGGTGAAACATCAAGAAGAATGTCTGAAGATGCTGCTCACCTGGTTTTTTAGCCTGGTGATGCAACTAGAAGCAGAGCAACTGGCAGATGCTGAACCTTATCAGCACACTGCCTCAAGAACCTCAATTTGAGTTTTTGTGAACTTCTATTTCCCGTTGTGTGGAATAGAGAAGTATAGCACCTACCCTACGGCCAATTCGGGTCTTCGATAGGACGCCCGGTGCTCGGGTCGATCGGGCAGTCCACCCCACCAACCTTGTCCATCATCACAACTCCCAAGTCGATGGGTCCGGCCCGGGCCCTCTCCTCGGTCAGGATGAAGGTCTCTAGGGGGCTTTGAACCACCCACAGGTCCAGGCACGTAGTCGCCCAGACCTTCTGGACAAGCGGTCCGTTGTAGGGCTTGATCATCCTGATCCAAAACGTCCCGGGATCTAAGCCAGAGGGCATCCACGTTGCTATATCAATATCGAAGGTGCCATCAGGTCCGGTCTTCAGCTGTTCTTTGACCGTCCCGTCCGGGTTGAGCTTGTGCACCGGATACCCGCCTTTTGCCTCGTCCTCGAAGTCTAGGCTGTGGATGACAGCTCCCGCCACGGGCTCGCCGGTGGGTCGATATACTGCTCTTCCCTTTATCTTGCCGCTGGTAATCTCGCCCTTCTTCTCCGACACCTGGCCGCCAGACGACGGCTTGTACACATCTTTATCAGGCCCAAAAGATCCGACGATCACAGTCCAGGAGAAGTCCTGGTAGCCGTGTCCCACCATCCCGTTCGACCTCATGGACTCCCAGAAAGCCGTCATCCGCACGTTGGCCGTCCCCTCGGCCTTTGCCATAAGCGTGATGGAGGTGCCAGAGCCCAAAGTCTCCTCTCCGTCCCCGCTCAGGATGCCCGAAGGCCCCCACTTGACGAAGTTGTCGTGGTCGTACCAGTGAGCAATCGAGGTGATACCTGCATCGCTAAACTTCACCTGGTCGGCGGTATCGGCAAAGGGCATCTGAAATGTATGCGTCTGGCCTACTTGAAGGCGAATCACACCCGAATCGGATCCGGACCGACCCGATGCCAGGTCCTCGCCGGCTTCGCCTACTTTGCTGGAAAATATGGCCAGAGACCCAGGGATCCGCACCGGCTCGTCGGTCGCCCTGGCGTTGTTCGTCTCGTCCGACTCAGCCACCTTCTCCTGCGGATCGGCGATAACCCCGATATAGTAAAGGCCCGGAGTTATGTCTGCTGGAATCAAGCATGGAACGGGCCCGCTTCTGGACTCCCCCGGCCCCAGGTCCACGACCCCGTATCCGATATAGATGTCATCGGGGGTAATAGTCCGGTCAAAAGAGAGGTAGAACCCTACGTAGAACCCCATCTCTTTGGCCGTGCCGAGGTTCTTAAGCTCCATCGTGAAGGTCAACTGATCCGACGCTGCAGCCGCCTGGTTAGGATCCTCACGAACCTCGCTTACTACCAGATCCACCTTGCTCCCGGCGGTTCCCGCCTTGTCTTCAGCTGACGCTCCCCCATCAGGCCCTTGGACCTTTATCTTCCACTTCTCGTTGTTGTTCTCGTTGGTCTCCGAGACGTCCCCTGAACCGGCATAGTTCGAGTTATCGACGGCCACCTTGACGTCGTAGGGGACTCCCGGGGCATCCGAGGGGATGGATATGCTTAAGGTGACGCTCTTTGTCTTGCCCGCTCCAAGGCCCTCCTGGACGGAAACCGGGTCAGATCTGTAGACCAGGTTGTTCTGGTTGGGTAACGCGTATCCGTAAAGGTTAAAGGGACCTGCCGGAGTCGATCCGACGTTTGCGAAGGTCACCAGGACTTTTGTCATCTTGCCAGGACCTATCCCCGTTGAAACAGAGAGGTCCACTATCTTCAGGTCCACTCCGCCGCCCGCGCTGCCAGAGCCAGAGCCACCGACCCCGTCGTAAACCGACCCCCTGGACCCGAACAGATAGCCATACCCTGTTGGCATCCTGACAAGCCTTACTGCGTCCATCCCGTCGTTCGTCTTCGTCATGGAGATGGTAAACGTTCCGTCATTGGGATACAATGGGTTGTCTTTTATCGTCGTAGACCCGTCGCAGGGGTCGGTGTCCCCGCCACTCCAATCGCCCCCAATTGTGGTATCAGGGTTCTCCCACGGTCCCGAGGCCGTTCCCGCCAGATCGATATCGACTCCCGTCAGGTGCATTCCCGGCTCACAGACAGGACTTACAAACAGATTTCCGGTAACTACAGGTCCGTTGAAGGTTAAGGTCAGGGTGGCAGGCCGCCCGTCGTACTCGGTGTATCCCGAGTAATCCACCCTCTGGGATGAACCCGACCCCACGAGGACCACCAATAGCAGAGCTAAAAGGCATAAAGGCTTTGGAGACATGGTCCCTTCTTGGACCGTCTTGTGATCATAAAAGCCTTTTGTAGCCACTGTATTAATCCCAGAGATAAGTGGAGATGCATTGTTTATAAAAATATCAAGAGGGCCAAATGTGAGCGTAAGCAAATATTTTCTTGATAGTAGTCAGTCATTGCCGTAGGTGGCTATCCCCGGAGGACTATCAGGATTACCACGATCCTTGATCTGGGACATCACGGCCTCCTGCCGAACTTGACGATGTTGCCGTAATTTAATTTGGCATAGTCGGGACATTCTTTGTTCCAGCAGAACAGGCTGGGTGAGATCCATAGTTTATATATGGGAAAAAAGTAGATATAAGAACAGTAAAAAAAAGGTGTAGTTTGCTCTTACTCCACTACTTTGGTGAGTTCATCGGTCTCGACCCAGGTGAAGATCAAGTTGTCTTCTTCATCGTAACCGCCGCCGACTGTTCCAAGTATGATCTCACCGGTCTCTTCGTTAACCTCGCCCATACTTAAGGCTTCTACTAATGCACTTTCACCCATCATCTTTTCTAATCCGGCGTAATAAAATACTATATCGTCATTGCCAATTGCCCCTACCATATAATAGGTCTCGCCAACGGGTTCATTGCTCATACCTACCATCTGGGCTTCAGCCTTCAACAGATGTCCATTCTGCTCAATGGTCATGGAGATATTAGCATCAGCCGGAGGAAGAATATACTGTCCGTCAGAAGCATTGATGGCAAATCCATGTGTGGTTCCAATATACTTCCCAGAGATGTCTGTTACTGCCAATGCAGCTGACATTCCAAATACACATACTAACAATAAGGCAGCTAGTGTCGAGTCATGCGTAAAATATCGTATCATGCACTCGTCACTCCCACGAAG
>CAYQFP010000019.1:0-18541 GCA_964416865.1 uncultured Methanotrichaceae archaeon | reverse complement strand
ATATGACTTCTTTGAGATGCTCCATTAAGTATCAAGTCTAAGGTTCATGACTATAGATAGAGAACCGCCGTGAAGGTCCAGCCGAAGTAGTATATCATCATGGGGGCCATCGGTATCTTGACGGCCCGGGCGTAGAGAAAGGCCACTATGAACGAGTCCCTCACCCCTTTCTTCCTCAGATCTTCCAACAGCGGATACCAGACATAGATCGGTCCCGTGGAAAGAACTCCCCCCAGGACGGCAACGCTCCATCCAACAGAACCCGATCCTTTGCCCAGCCTCTTCTTTACCGTCCCCGGCTCGACGACGAGGTCCACGACGAACATCATGACGAATACCAGGAGCATGACTGGAACGACCTTGCCCAAGAGATCCACGAAGGCTTGCAGAACCTCCATCAAAAGCGCGATATCGTAGGCGGCCAGCGCCGTGTACAGAACCGCGATGACCAGCAGAAATACGTTGCTGCCGGAAGGCTTCATCGATATCATATCAACACCAGAGTATAAGAGGTCAGGACGGCCACGACCACCGCCGACAAGAAACAGACACAAAACCTGATCAGGGCGAACCTTCTGCCCAGCATCTCAGCCTCTGCGGGAAGCTGTATCAGTCCCACCGAGACCCAGGCCACGATGAAGGCGACCACGGCAAGGATGCTCACCCCCTGAGCTATCAGCTCGCCGCCGATGATATAGCTGGTTACGGGGTTGCCGGCGGCGATGCTCCCCACGATCGCTCCGATCAAGGGGTCGAGGACGGCGTTCCCGGTGAATACCCTGGCGTAGAAAGAAGCCGGAACCACGACCAGAACCAGAGATACCAGCAACAGTACCCCCAGCAAGAGGGGTATCGTCTGGCGAAAGGACCTGGCGGTCTTTACCAGAGACCGTCTCACCTTCTCCGCGTCCATAATCATCTCCGAATCATTTTTACGTCCACGTCAGTCAGGCCCGAGGGTAGGACCCCAGAACCTTGACCAAAGCGGCCATCTCCTCGATTTTGGATAGCGCATCTCTGACGGGTTCGTCGTGGATGTGCCCTTCCAGGTCGATGAAGAAGTAGTAATCTCCCATACCCTTCTTGCTGGGTCGGGACTCGATCCTGGTGAGGTTAATGCCTCTACTGGCGAACTCGCCCAGGATCTCCCAGAGCGCGCCCGGCCTGGCCCTTTCCAGATATATGGCAAGCGAGGTCTTGTCCCTTCCGGTAGAGTCCGGTATATTCCGGCCCACCATCGCAAACCTGGTCGCGTTCTGGTCAGAGTCTTGAATATCCTTCTCGATAACTTCGAGCCCGTAACGAGGCGCGGCTTCGGCCCCGGCGATGGCCGCCATCTCGGGGAACTCCTGGGCCAGTTTGGCCGCGTGGCTGGTCGATCCCGTGGTCCTCAGCTCTGCTTTGGGATGGTGGCGTTTGATATAGCGCCTGCACTGGGCCAGGGCCTGGGGATGAGATAGTATCACCTTGATATCTCCGGTGCCCAGTCCGATGAGGCAATGCCTCACCGCGATGGTCACCTCACCTACGATCGTCACCCGGAGGTCGAGCAAAGTATCCAGGGTCATGCCCACCGCGCCTTCCAGGCTGTTCTCCAAGGGTACGACCCCAAGATCGACCTTTTCTTGCTCCGCCGCCAGGAGGACGTCTTCGATGTCTCGATAGTAGCGCAGCTCTCCTTGAGGGTATCGCATCTTCGCCGCTCGCTCGGAGAAGGTACCCTCAGGACCCAGAACCCCTACAATCGAGATCATAGCTCTCGGAGCAACTCTGCGGCCCGCTCCAGGTTGATGTTGCCCTCAGAAGCCATCTTCGCAGCGATCGTATCGATCGCGTCTCCTGTGGCACCCGCCTCGACGGCTACGTTCCTGGCATGGAGCCTCATGTGCCCCCTCTGT
The DNA here is from genome assembly GCA_964416865.1 of uncultured Methanotrichaceae archaeon. Taxonomy (GTDB): domain Archaea; phylum Halobacteriota; class Methanosarcinia; order Methanotrichales; family Methanotrichaceae; genus UBA204. The sequence goes on along the minus strand of CAYQFP010000019.1, from coordinate 16,643 downwards.
ATGCCCTCGGTGGCCAGTGCCCGGAGTGCGGCGAAGTTCTGGGCAAGGCCAACAGAGGCCAGGATCCTGCCCAGGTCGTCTGCAGACTCGACGCCCAGGATCTTCACGTTGGCCCTGGCCACCGGATGGACCCTTGTCGCTCCACCCACCAGTCCCACGGGCACGGGCAGCTCTATGGTTCCCACCAGATCGCCGTCGCCGTTCTTCTCATACTGAGATAGCGACCGGTAGATCCCCGACCGGGCGGCGTAAGAGTGAGCGCCCGCCTCCACGGCCCTGCTATCGTTTCCCGTGGCCAGGGTCACCGCGATCACCCCGTTCATTACGCCCTTGTTGTGGGTTGCCGCCCGGTAGGGATCGGACTCTGCCAGCGCGCTGGCGAGCACTATGGCATCTACCACCTCGGGGCCGCCGATCTCTCCGGCCTCGAAGACTGCCCTGGCCCTGGCCACCCTCCTGTCTGCCAGGTTGGAGACGATCCTCAGGAATACCTTGCCGCCGGTTATCTCCTCTGCGAGGGGCGCCACCGCCTCGGCCATGGTGTTTACCGCGTTTGCCCCCATGGCATCTCTGCAGTCCACCAGGAGATGGATCACCACCATCGTCTCCATCCTCGTGGGGACGATCTTGACCTCCATCCCCATCATCCCGCCACCCCTGTCGACCAGCATGTGGTCTTGCTCGTTGGCCAGCCTGGATATCTCCGCCGCCCGGGCCAGGAGAGCCAATCGAGCGCCTTGAGGATCGGCTATCCCGGTCACCTGGATCAAGGCCCTCATCACCGGATCGGTAGCGCTGGTGATGAAACCGCCCTCTTTCCGAGCCATCCTGGCACCGTTGCTGGCCGCGGCTATCACCGAGGGTTCTTCGGTGGCCATGGGGATCAACATATCCGTCCCGTCTATCACGAAGTTGGTGGCCACGCCCAGAGGAACCTGGATGAGTCCGATCACGTTCTCCACCATGTTGTCGGCCTGATCCAGGCTCAGCCCCGCCTTGCCGATCCGAGCCCCCTCCTCCTCGCTCAGACCTGTTTTTTCCATCACCATCTGGAGACGTTCGGCCGGTGTGAGCTTGTACATACCTGAAATTCTGGAAGTTCTCAATTTAGACACCTTCTGCCCAGTCCTGGGAGAGAAAGTACATTACTCTGGGTAGGGAAAAACTTTATGCCGGGCATGACATAATTTCGCCGTGTCGCCATCATCTGCATTCGATATCGAGACGGAGATCTCCAGGCTGGAAGATGAGGTGGGCAAGTTGAGCCCGGTTCAGAAGATGCTCCTGGGAACCGACGGCTCCGTGACCGGGCTTCTCCGGGTGATCACCGGAGGGCCGGTGGAGATCGAGACCCTGGTGCAGGAGATAGTACCGGCAGACGAACCGCTGGCAGTTGATCTAAACGTCGATTTGGGAGACGATGTCAACTATCGGGTGGTCAAGCTCAAGAGTTCGGTCACAGGAAAGACCCTGATATTTGCGGTCTCGCATACACCTCTCAAACGCCTGGACCCCGGTTTCAAAGAGGACCTGATGCGTGCCGACGTGCCCATCGGGACGATCTTGAAGAACCATCGGATCGAGTCACGCCGCGAGATTACCGGCGCAGGGGTTCTTGCCGCAGAGAGCGGGCACGTCCGGGCTTTCGACATCTTCGAGAGGGAGCCCGTGCTATCCAGGAACTACCGGATCATCAGACGCGGTGAGCCTCTGATATCCATCACCGAGACGTTCCCCTACAACAGCTTCCAGGATGAGCGCCGGGTAATCGTGGAGACGCCCTCCAGGATACACCTCACCCTCACCGACCTGGCAGGAGAGCTCGGAAGAGTCGACGGGGGGGTGGGAATAGCCCTGAACAAGCCCAATATCGTGGTGGAAGCAAAAAAAGGCGAAGCTCTGAACGTCTCCGGCGAACACGCAGACCGCGCCACGGCTGCGGCCAGGTCGGTGATGGCCAGGTTCGGGCTCGGGGGTGCCAAGATCATTATCAGGAGCTCTTACCGGCTTCATATGGGGCTTGGAGGCGGAACCCAGATGGCCATCGCCGTAGGCAAGGCTATCTGTGACCTCTACCACCATCCGGCTACCGTAAGAGAGATCGCCTCGGCGGTGAACCGGGGCGGGACCAGCGGCATAGGCACCGCGGCTTTCGAGAACGGCGGGTTTATCGTCGACGGTGGTCATTCCTTCGGCCAGGGCAAGGAGAAGACCGACTTCAGACCGTCTTCGGCCTCCTCGGGAGTGAGCCCCCCGCCGGTGATAATGCGCCACGAATTTCCTCTTGATTGGAAGATACTCCTGGCCATCCCCAACATCGCCAAAGGAGCCTATGGCCAGAAAGAGGTAGATATATTCAGGGAGTACTGTCCCGTGCCCATGAGTGACGTCCAGGAGATCTGTTACCAGATCATGATGAAGATGGTGCCCTCCATCCTGGAGCAGGATCTGGACAACTTCGGCGCGGCGGTGAACAGGGTCCAAGAACTGGGGTTCAAGAAGGTGGAGGTCGGCCTCCAACACCCCTTAATATACCAACTCATGACGGTGATGCGCGAGTCAGGTGCTGCCTGTGCCGGCCTGAGCTCCTTCGGTCCCACGGTCTACGCCGTTACTGATTCGAGAACACGAGAGATTGAGTCTGCGGCGCGCGAGGTCATGGAAGAGGTGGGCGGCGAGGTAATAATCACCACGTCCAGGAACAACGGAGCCAGGCTCAGAACCACCTGACCGCCCCAGCAGCGTGGTGGGAACATGCAGCGACTTGGTCGGGCGGAACAACGAAGCCAGGCTCAGAACCACCTGACATCCCGCCCCAACATAATAGGAGATTATCATAGATGAAGGAGATTCAATCGCTTCTGGAGAAGCTGAGCAACGCTCACGGAGTTTCTGGACGGGAAGGGTCTGTCCAGCAGATAATCAGAGCGGAGATCGAGCCTTATGTGGACGAAATCAGGATAGACCGGTTGGGCAACCTCATCGCGACAAAGAATGGTGAGAGGCCGTCGGTGATGATCGCCGCCCACATGGATGAGATAGGCCTGATGACCAGGTACGTGGACGAAAAGGGGTTCGTACGGTTCATCACCGTAGGTGGCTGGTTCGACCAGACCCTATTGAACCAGAGGGTGATCCTGCATACAGACTCGGGACCGTTGGTCGGGGTCGTCGGCTCCAAGCCGCCCCACGTGATGTCTGCAGAGGACAGAAAGAAGCCCATAAAGGTCAAGGACATGTTCGTCGACCTGGGCGGGAAAGACCGAGAAGAGGTGACGGCTCTCGGCGTCGGGCCAGGGACGCCCATAACCATCGACAGGACCTTCGCAACCTTGATCGGGGACAATGTGACGGGAAAGGCCATGGACAACCGCGCAGGGGTCGTTGCCATGATCGAGGCCCTGAAGCGCACAAAAACGCGGTCTGCGGTATACGCCGTGGCCACCGTCCAGGAAGAGGTAGGCCTGAAAGGAGCCAAGACAAGCGCTTTCGGTATAGATCCCGACGTGGCCATCGCCACCGACGTGACCATACCGGGGGATCATCCCGGGATCGAGAAGCACGAGTCCAACATGGAGATGGGGAAAGGTCCGGTGATAGTCATAGCCGACGCCTCGGGGCGAGGCCTAATCGCCAACATCAGGATCGTGGAATGGCTGACGGAAACCGCCAAGAGGTTCGATGTAGAGGTCCAGCTTGAGGTCTCTGGCGGAGGCACTACCGATGCTACGGCGATCCAGCTGACCAAGTCGGGGGTACCCACGGGTGTGATCAGTGTGGCCACCAGGTATATTCACTCGCCTGTTGAGGTGCTGAGCCTGAGCGATCTAGATAGATGCGCCGAGCTGATAGCCAAAGCACTGGAGACGGCACCAAAATACTTCAAGTAACTAAAAAATAATAACTAAAACGTCCACCTGCAAGGTGGTGGACGCTCATCTCTATATATTTTAGCCGATCAGCTCCCACCGATCAGGCTTATAACTGCGTAAGCAAGAAGTGTACCCACTACAAACGTTACTGCAAATGCAGGGTAGACTAGGCTTGTGGCAACTAATTCCATACGTTATCATCTCACTACTAATACAGGACATGCTGCCCAATAGAGTACCTTCTGCACGACGCTACCGATGAGCAGCTTGGTGACGCCGCTCTCACCATGGCTTCCCATGACGACCAGGTCAATGCCTTCGGTCCTGGCAACGTCGATGATCGTGTTGGCGGGTGCTCCGGTCCTTATCATGGTGTCTACGGCCACGCCAGCCTCATCACCGATCTTTTTGACACTCACCAGAGCCTTCTCTCCAGCGATCTTGAGCTTTTCCTCGATCTCTTTCTTGTCGACACCTAGCTGCCTGACCGTGTTCGCCACGACGACATCGTTTACCACGTAGATGCCGAGGACGCCTGCGCCAATTGACTTGGCCAGATTTATGCCGTGCTCTACTGCAACCTTGGATCTCGCCGAACCGTCCGTAGTGACTAAAATTCGATCATACATTCCCAACACACCTCTCAATAATATTTAATCCCTACAACCCTCTGCACCTGTTAAGTTTATCCTTGCTGCCTTGATATAAATAGCTATCTTTTCGATTCCAGCATCCGTAAAGCTAATAATGCGGCATTTTCGCCAGAATCGATGCCCACACAGGCAACAGGCACCCCAGGCGGCATCTGAGCTATGGAAAGGAGAGCGTCCAGGCCACCCAGCGTTCCGCTTACGGGAACACCTATGACAGGACGAGCCGTCCTCGATGCTATGACTCCGGGAAGCGCTGCCGATAGCCCGGCAATCGCTACAAATATTCGTGCATCGGTCTCTTCGATGTACCGCTCCAGTTCCTTGGGGTTCCGGTGGGCAGAAAGTATTCGGAGCTCGTAGCTCGCTCCGTTTTTTTCCAGCGTCTGAACCACCTGGTCCACAACGGATTTGTCAGACTTTGAACCAGATATTACCGCAATTTCGGTCATAACTAGGGAAGGTTGTCATCGCCCAATAGCTCGTGCTGCTTATTCACGCTCATATTGATCAGAATCGTGAATATCTCCTTTACCGCACCGGCATCCAAGTTCAGCTCGGTCGCCAGGTCCAACGCCCTCGTCATTACTAGCATCTCCTGCAGAGGGTCTTCTATATCCACACCTTCTGCCCTCTTGGCCCCGAAGATCTTCTCCGAGAGCCTGATGCGCTCGCCGATCAGCCGTACGATCTTTTCATCGATATTCTGACCCTCTATACGATAATCTACCAGGCTCATGTCCATCGCCTCTCAGCCGAAAGATGCACCCCTGTTGTTCACCTTGGTCCTTATCACCTTTCCGCCCAGATCGTGCCAGGCGGCCTCCAGCTCATCGACTTCATCATCTCCGACCAGGGCGGCATAGGCAGGACCGGTCCCCGAGAGGCTCGCCCCGTCAACACCAACCTCGAGAGCGGTGAAAATGGGATCATTGGGAAGGTCAAGCGCGGCGCAGTATATGAAACCGTTCAGGGTCATGGCCCGTCCGTACTCGCCCCCCATAGCCAGGTCGAAGACCAGGTCCGCTAAGGGTGCTATGAGACGAGACCGCCCAACGTCTGTGTTCCTGGAGTATATCTTTCTTCCCGGCACCAGCAGAAGGACCACGGAGATCAGATCCTCCCTGCGGAGCAGCTCCATCCTCTTGTTGTCCGTCACCACCACCCCACCCAGCATAGAGGCTGCGGCGTCGTCAAAGGCTCCGGTTATGGTCACTCCTGCGTCACGAGCGGCTCTTACACCGATCTTGGCCGCCTCAAGAAGTTCCATATCTTCGCTCAGTGCGTCTACGGTGGCCAGAACCGCGGCGTTGGCTGCAGCACTGCTGCTCTTGAGACCTCGTGCAAGGGGGATCTGGCTGGTGGTACGCACGGTACCGCCACAATCGGAGCCAAACCGCTCCAGAACCAGCTCTACGGACCTGACCACCAGCCTATCGTCTATTCCGGGGATCTCGCCCCTCACCGTTGGGGATCCGTCCAGCACCACCTCGGCGGTAGTCTTGAGGTCTACCCCGAACGCCGAACCTTTCCAGTTGGCGACAGCGTTCAGAACCGTCGCCGCGCCCAGCGCGGTACCTCGCCCCCTCAAGACAACCCCGACTCTATGATGGTCTTGAGCTTTTCCAGCTCCTTGGTGGTTTCTCCGTTCCCGCTACGAGAATACTTGCCGATCAGGTTATCGAGGAAATCCAGCTCCTCGATGGTGGAGCCAAATACGGGCTCGTAGCTTCCCAGCAGGTAGAGAGGAATCACCGTCGCACCGCCCCGTGTGGTGGGAGCCGTGAGACCCTTCACCACTACCAGGAAGGTGTAGTTCTTGTAGCCCAGACCTCTGGCGATGTTCTTGGCAAGGCTGCTCACCTGCTGGATCCTCCGGGTAGAGAGGCTCTTGTAGGCGGCGACCGAGTCCTTGTACTCCATGAACATCAGTGAGGCATCGTCCCAGAGGATGGCATCGTACTCTACCGAGGCTACGGCGTTCTTGAGAGCGACCACGTTGAAGAGAACTCCACGACACCATCCAATGTTCAGGTTCACCCTGAAATCCGTCTCAGTCTCTTGGATCGGTCTCGGCCTCAGGACGTAAGGCTCGCTCCTGAGTTCTATCATGCGATGTGACTTAGGTCCGGGCAGTTAAAAAGGATTTTCCCATGGGCAAAGGAATAAGTACAATCATCATACCGATGTGAGGTGAGGTGAGCAAAATTGAACAAAAAAGCTAATGTGCAACAGCTGAGCGTCAAGATGCCAGATACGCTGGAGCCTGTCTACTCCAATATGATCAGGATAAGCCACAAGGACGACGAGTTCACCTTGACCTTCCTGCACCGGATGCCAGAGACAAACCTGGCCATGGGGCGGGCCATGGTGACCATAACCCCCCAGCATGCCAAGAGGCTGCTCAGGGCGCTGACGGCCAACCTACAGAAGTACGAATCGACCTTTGGAGAGATTAAGCTTCTCGAAGACACGGGACACAAGGAGAAGAGCAACGTAGAAGTGGCGTGACCTGCCAGGTATCCAGGCAAAAAAAAATGACGCCGGGATATCCGACCTGTGCCGAAGACCTAGCCAGGCACCGGCCCATGGATAATCGCTAAGGCCCGATGACGCCTTGGGTGGGTTGGACGAGGATATCCGAAGTCGCTATGGCAGTGCCACCCCTACCGGTGTTAATGGCTATCACTATTATCTTGCTAACGTCGATATCCATGAAGTTCAGATCAGGAGATTCTGCGCCGAACCGATCGGTACAGATCACCGTGTTGCCTTTATCGGTGTTGATAGCCACCACGCCGTAAAAGGTCTCTTCGGGCTCGGGGTCGCCGAAGGGATAATCATCGGGCCGCCGAATCCGGAGCGCTCCTGCGTCGAATACGCCCGAGGCCGCCGATAAATTGTGGGCACACCCGAAAGACGGCGGATCTGCAAAGCTGGAGCGAAACGTCACCAACTCGCTAAACACCGGATAGCTTTGATCTGCCACCCAGCCAGAGAAAATATCATCTCCACCCGCCGAGGAGACGGAGCTAAAAAGAAGGGCTGTGCCCACCAGCATCAAGCAGATGGACCATCGTTTTGTAACCATAGCATCCCAATCTCGACATTGTACAGAAGCATCTTCCCTTCTGCCGCTACTAGGCCTGAGTTGTATCTAGAGACACACTGTTACTCGCGACCGCCCTGCCAAAGATCCCCGTACCAGCAGCCATGGAGACCTGATCTCCAGTGCGGATCAGCTCGACGTTTACCACCATCGAATCAGAGCGCTCCTCAATCTGTAATCTACCAGTTTCGCTGGAGATCAACGACGTATTTCCGTTAGACTGAGACTTTACTATCTCCTGTGCTCTCATAGTAGGAGTAACAGCCACACCCCCCGCCGTCTGACTTTTCACGAGATCGAAGAAGTTCGTCGCCCGTCCGTTCGACAATGCCAACGCTCGCTGGCTGCCCAGATCGACAGCATCGAAGTTGGTGTTAGGCGCGGTTATCAATAATGACATACCGCCACCAAACCGCATGCCATCAAACTCCATGTAGGCTACGCCCGTGGGTAGATCCAAATCCTGTGCCACGGCCGGAAGCACGAAGATGGCCATGGCCAACACTAATAGTGCCACAATTTTTTTCATAACTTCACCCCTTCATTGCTAATGTATTTGTAGCTACTACCGAATCATACTTATAATTTTTGGTAACTTTGATATTCCGAAAGACTATAACCGTCACATCCCCGACCCATCTCGAAAGCCCTTATAGCGTGGGCCGAAGACGTTTTCGGATGGTATTTATCAAGCAGGGCTATCGTCCGCCACCCGTAGAATGATATAGGATAATCGACCGAGCCTCATCTTCGGCACGGGCGGTCAGGCGAAGATTAGCTTTCTGACCCGCATCGTCTTCAGATCGATGTGGGGCACGATCCCCGCCACCGGCTGGATGTTCATCTTCTTCTGAAAATCGGTCTGAGACTGCCAGGTACCGCTGTTTACCACGGTCACCCCCTTGTAGCGAGTTATGCCCAGGGTATGAACATGGCCACAATGGAGGATGGCAGGCGGTTTCTGGATCACCATTAGGTCCTCCCGTTCGGGGGCGATGGAAACCCTGTTACCGTAGATAGGAGAGAGGTGCCTCCTTTTCAGCATCTCCGTCATCGCCTTCTCGGGCTCGCCGTAGGAGAGGCCGGGTATCTTGAGAACCAGGTCGTCGATGCTCCGGCCGTGATACACCAACCAGTCCACGCCGCCCAACCTAAACCAGGCCGGGTTGCCCAGAAAAGATACGTTGTCTCCAAATAGGTCCTGCACCGGCTCGAAGAGGGCAGGCTGTGGCTCGGCCTGCCTCACCATGTCGTGATTGCCCGGAGAGACCACTATACGAACCCGTTTGGGGATGGTCGCCAGGAGTTCCGCGGCCAGTTCATACTGTTCTTGGATGTCCTTTATGGCCAGGTCGGCCTCTTGACCCGGATAGATCCCTATCCCGTCGACCAGATCTCCTGCTATCACCAGATACCTAACCGCCGAGGCCAGCCCGTGAGGATCGTCCACCTCTCCGTTGATCCAAGATACGAACCTCCCCCACGCCTCCTCCATGAAGTATCTGCTCCCCACATGAAGGTCGGAGGACAGAAGAGCACCACCATCACCCATGTGGGTGGACTGGCTCTGAATGTCGGGCCAGATCAGAGAAGTCGCGAAGACCATGCCCCCCCCGTCGGTGGTACCGGTAACACCGATCACCTCGTCCGTGACCAAAGATGCCGCCTGCTCGAAGGCGTCGGACCCCTTCTGGAATACCACCGTGACCATGCCAGTGGGATCTTCCAGCTCCACTATCCGGTTCCCCCGGGCGCTGGTCCTGAGATCCATCACCATCCCTACTATAGAGATCTCCCTGCCGGCGGCGCTCTTCCCCAGGCTTTCTATCGGCCTGGCGTTCAACCTGGCGGAGAGCATCTCCCTGATCTTGCCGTAACGATCCCTGAAGTACCTGACGAAGTCCTTGTACTCGCCCACACAGGTGGACCTACCGGTTATATCACCAAGCACCTCAACGTCACCCAGATTGTCCGACGCCGAGAAAAAGCTGGACTGGTGCGGTCCCGCCGGTGAGGGGGGGTCCACAGGATCCGGTATCCGACGCCCTCCGCCGACCAAAGATGGCCCGACCCTGGATCCACCGTCCGGTCCGCCACCGAACAAGACATGCGGCCGGTGCGGCGGGCTGGGACTCGCTCCGGAGAGTTTGCCACAGGAAGGCGCCCGAACAGGTCCGACCCCGGCGGATCTTATGTCGGATGCGCTGATCACCAAGGTAGACGGATCGAGGTTCTCCACCACATTCTTTATCAGCGCTTCCTTCGATCCCGGGTAGAAACCGATCAGCTCCAGCGCGTCGGGATCTATCAGATAGCCCTCCTCGGCAAACCGCCGGACGATCTCCTGCATCGAAAACGATTATATCAAGTACCACAGATAAAGCTGCCCGATGAGACTCATTGAGTGGCTGAAAGGTGAGGGGACCTGTCGGGGTTTTCTTCGCGACCTGATATTCGTAGTTCTGGTGGTGGGAGCCATCTCAGCGATCTCCCAGATCACCCTAGGCGTGTGGACCCCCATGGTGGCCGTGGAGTCGGGCAGCATGGATCCGAACATGAAGATAGGAGACATCGTGCTGATCCAGGGCGTATCCAAGACGGATGTAATCACCTGGGAAAATGGAGAAACAACAGGCCACGACACCTTCAACAACCCGGGAGACGTCATTCTTTACCGTCCTTACGGGAAGGATAAGATTACCCTCATCGACCAGGCGTCTCACTTGTTCCTCAGGAATCCCTACCCTCCCGAGAAGGCCACGCCCATAATACACCGTGCCCTCCGTTTCGTTGAGGAAGGCGAACCCATGTGGGAGGGGGGGCCACCAGCGCCCTTCTCCGGGTACATCACCAAGGGAGACAACAACACCGAGATCGATCAGCGAGCCGGCGAGATCCTAGGTGTGGTCAACCAGAAGTACTTCCACGATCAACAGATGAAGGACGAGCTAATATCCATCGGCAAAGACGCCTATCTAGACAAAGAAACTGGTCTTGCCTTCATCAATATGGATAACGAGACCTACGCAGTCTGGGGGATCAACTACAGAATGCCCGTCAGAGACGAATGGGTGATCGGCGTGGCACGTCTCAGGATCCCTCTGATCGGCTACGTCAGGCTGCTGCCCAGCATAATCGGGAAAGAGATCAGAGATCTGCTGAGCTGAATCATCGGCTCTTTTTGGCGACAACCGCCCAGTGATCCTGGTGGTAGGGTCTCAGATCGACCACCTCCAACAGATCTGCCCCCTCCAGCCGACCCAGCTCGGCATGGAGAACCTCCTTGGGCGGGCGGGTTACGTCCACGCTCCTGGTCTTGACCATTAAGATCAGGATGCCCCCGGGCTTCAGGTATCTGGCAACGTTCCTGCTGGCGATCTCTGCCTGGTTCCTCTGGGCCACATCCTGATAGACCAGATCCACGGGCTCCAGAAAAGCATCGTAGCTCTCCGGCCGGGAGGCATCTTCCAGCAGAGGAACGATATTCTCTCTAGACTCGCAGAGGTGGAGGAGGTCGCGCATCGATCGGGGCGAGAACTCCACCGCATAGACCAGACTCACCATATCGCTGACGTGGCTCACCGTGGTCCCGGTGGCCGCGCCCAGGTAGAGCACCCTCGAGGCCGGTGATAGGCCCAGATCAGACCTATGGTTTTTCAGCAGGAGCGCCCCGAGCTTGCTCCGGAAAGGATCCCATATCCGGTAGCCATCGACGATCCTCTCCCCATAGACGGAGGCGGGTGCCTTCGGACGGGTAGCTATACGCCTCCGACCGCCCAGATCGAGGACGTACACTCCAGAGATGATCTCCGAGACCTGCAGAGTCTCACCGCCAAACCGGCTCAGAGATTCGTGCCCACTGAGGTGGTGGTCAGCTTGACGTGCTTGACCCCTTTGAGAGCCATCATCTTCTCCGCCGCCTCTCTGACCGTCTGACCTTCACCTCGGAGGGTCACGATCTCCAAACAGTTGTCTTCATCAAGATGGATATGGAGCGTGGACTTGATGGTATCCACGAACTCGTGCTGTATGTTGGTAAGAGAGTCCACCAGACCACGCTGATGATGGGAGTATACCATGGTTATGACCCCGACACGATCGCCTTTGACGTCGCTCATCCACTCGTAGTGAATGATGTAGTTCCTGATCGCGTCTCTTATGCCCTCTGACCGAGAAGAATATCCACGCTTTTCGATTATCCCGTCGAACCTGTTCAGCAACGACTCCGGGAGGGATACCCCGATTCTCATGAGTTCTTGTTCCATAAAGTACACCTTAGGGCAGCATTATAATCACATATAGTAATAAGCTTGTTGGAGTGATTTCTGAAAAGGTATACCAAGAATCTTCGATCCATGCGAAGCCGAACATAAAAGCTTTTAGCTCGGACCTCAGATCATAGACGGTATGCCAGACATAGCGTTCATCGGCGAGAAGACCTTCCTCTTCGAGAAGCTATTCCAGGAACGGGGACGTGAATACCAGTTTGTCGATCCGGGGATACTGGGTAGCTCCTTTCTTCCACGGTTCAAGATGATCATCATACCCACCGGCTTTGCCAACCCCTTGTATTCTAAAACCTTGCCGGCCTTGAAGGCATGCAGATCGAAGATAGCCGACTTTGTGGAGAAAGGGGGGGTATTATCCGTCTTCGGGCCGGTGGTGCCCGAACACCGTTACGACTGGCTGCCGCTAACGCTCAGATACGTCCAGGATTACAGATCCACAGAGCTGATCCCCGCCACGGTCCATCGGTGCTCTTGCCTGACGGAGAATACGTCCGCGGAATGTGACGGCTACCTGATCCCAGGAGAGAAGTTCGAGACCGTGCTCACCGACCCGGAGAAGAGAGCGGTCCTGGTGGTGGGAGAGTTCGGAAAAGGGCTGATAGTAGCCACCACCCTGCACGAGTTCCCCACCGCAGAGTACATCTGCTGGGCTGCAGACGAGGGGCAGCCAGCGAAGATTTGAGGTGCAGGTCATGACATATCTGCCCATGCCCGACCTCGGTCAGGATATATACCTAATATTTTCCGTGCTGATCATCGGAGCGATCCTCGGCGCATTGATCTGTTATATCCTGGTCAGGCGTCAGGTCCGAAAAGAGTACGAGCTGGCCTTCAAAGAATGGATGGCAGATGCCGAAAAGCAGATCAGGCGGGAGACGCTGGGAATGAGCCGGGCGGTTCTGAAGGGAAAGATCGCAGAGCAGCTCGCACCATTGCTTCCCGGGTTTGACTATAACCCTGCCGACGCCAGGTTCATCGGGAGCCCCATAGACTACATAATCTTCGATGGCTACTCCGAGGCGATGGAAGGAGACGGAGAGATCCGCAGGATCGTTCTCATGGACGTGAAAACGGGGAAGGCCAGGCTCAGCCGGACCGAGAAGAAGGTCAAAAGTGCGGTAACTTCTGGGGCGGTAGAATGGGAGACGCTGGTTTTGGACGACGTGTAAATATTATTCACTGTCCAGCGCCACCCGCACCTTGGCGGCCAGGTCCTGCATCGTGAACGGCTTATGGAGGAACCACACCCCCTCGTCCAGCACCCCATGGGGGACGATCATGTGGGCAGGGTAGCCGGACATGAACAGGCGCTTGAGGTTCGGGTCGAGGGACAAGAGGTTATTGGCCAGATCCCGGCCGTTCATCTCGGGCATCACCACGTCGGTCAGAAGCAGGCGGATCTCGCCGGGGTGAGCCTCTGTCAGGCGGATGGCCTCGCCCGGTGTGGAGGCGGCCAGCACGGTGTACCCCAGGAGTTCAAGCATTCTCGTGACCATCATCAGGATCGCCGTTTCGTCCTCCACCAGCAGGATGGTTTCGTATCCTCGTTTGGCCGGTTCCGCCGGACAGTCCTCCTGCATCTCTGTGGCCTTGGCCGCGTGCCGGGGCAGGTAGATCTTGAGGGTCGTCCCCTGGCCCGGTTCGCTGTACACGTTGATGAACCCGCTGTTCTGCTTGACGATGCCGTAGACCGTGGCCAGCCCCATGCCGGTACCATTACTCATCTCCTTGGTGGTGAAAAACGGCTCAAAAAGTCTATCCTGGGTCTCCTTGTCCATGCCGCGGCCGTCGTCGCTCACGGCCAGCAACACGTACTCGCCGGGGACGAACCCCAGATGGCCGGCGCAATAGGCCTCGTCGAAGGTGGCGTTTCCCGTTTCGATGGTGGCCTTGCCCACACCTTCGATGGCGTCCCGTACGTTGATGCACAGGTTGACGAAGATCTGATCGATCTGCGACGGGTCCACCTTTACCGGCCACACCTCCGCCCCCGGCATCCAAGCGAAATCGATATCCTCGCCGATGAGCCGCCGCAGCATCTTGAGCATCCCTCCCACGGTCTCGTTCAGGTCGAGCACCCTGGGGGTGATGATCTGTTTGCGGGCGAATGCCAGCAGCTGCCGGGTCAGATCCTCGGAGCGCTTGGCAGCCGCGCGGATTTCCGTCAAATCGGCATGGAGCGGCTGGGACGGGTCTACCTGCTCCAGGGCCATTTCAGTATGGCCGAGGATAACCCCCAACATGTTGTTGAAGTCGTGGGCCACACCACCGGCCAACCGACCGACAGATTCCATCTTCTGGGCCTGGGTTAACTGCACTCGCAGCTTCTCCTGCTCCTCCTCGGCCTGCTTGCGTTCGGTGATGTCGCGGGAAATCTCGATGACGGCCGCGGGCCTGCCTTCATCGTCACGAAGAGCCACGCTGGCAGTACAAGCGTAGTACAGAGTATTCCCTGCGCGAGTTTGAACCTGGGTTTCGTGTTCATGAACCTGACCATCCTCGAATGCTTTCAGGGTGAGACAAGGGAACGGTTCACAGGTTTTATTCCTGCCATGATAGACTTCGTAGCATTTTTTGCCGATTATGTCGTCGCCGAACAGACCTTTGGCCACGTCATTGGCCCATAGAATGTTCAGGTTATCATCCATCATGCTCATGTGGTCGCCGAGCGACTGGAGCATTGCACTCAACATTCCGTCGGACTCCCGCAGCGCCACCCTCGTCCGCTCACGTTCATCCTCTTGTTTGCGGAAGGCAAGGCCATAGGCCATCAGCATCTCCATCAGCGGGGCCGAGATGTGCTGGACAAACTTCAGCAGTGTCTTGTCGGGAAACTCCTCGGCGAGGTGCTGGATCGCTTCGCCATGGATTTCGGCGATCTCCTCGGGCGGCACGCCTGTGCGCACCATCTCGCGCCCCAGGTCGGCTGCCTCCATCAGCCATTGCTCTTCCGGACTCTCGACAAAGGCCTTGAGCACTGAAGCATATGCGTGCTTGAACTCTAGTATATTCATCTTATTATTCATTCCGAGGCTGTCTAATAATTACCCACAATCAACAATACTATCTTACTTGTACCCTATGCATACACCACCCCGAAATCACTGAGACCATATCAAAAATCCGCAAGGCATCCCCCATCAACAAATAGCGACAAATTCGCGCTGTTTGGCTTGTTACATTCACTATTGACCTTGTTTTTATGGAATAGTACCAATGATTTGATACCTAACGACCATATCTGCCACTTGGTGGCAGAAGTGGTGAAGAATAGTGGTGGACGACGATATGGTCTGGGTTATCCACTCTTTGCAGAGTACGGCTTGTATGCCCCTTCTGAGGATATCCTCAGACGACCATGACCACAATCTTGTGAAAGATAGTTCCACACATCGTTATAGAAAGTATGATGATGGGCAAAATTATATGTATACGTTGAGTGTAGCTAACTGTCGCAGACGAGGCGAATTTGATGTCGATAGCCACATACAGGTTCATGGTAACTCGTCTATAACAGATGCCAATAAGCATATCAGATGGGCATACACTGTAGGTGCTTTCGGATGGTGTAAGGGGCCAATCAGATACACACGGGAGGAAAAAGAATGAACATAGATATGGATAACATGGAACTGGCCGGTGCTGGTACGAGGTTGGTGTCCTATATCATCGATGGGATTGTAGTTGGCGTGATCGGCTCGATCCTCAACTACGTCACCTTGAACTCCGGGGAGGGAGTCGGCCAGATAGCCCGCATTCTGAGTGTGTTAATATCGCTGGCATACTTTACGTACTTCTTTGGAAATGGACAGACACCGGGCATGACGATGATGAAGATAAAACTGTGTGGGACCGATGGGATGTACCCAATAGGGTACGGGAAAGGCTTCCTCAGATGGATCGGGATGATCATATCGGGTCTGGTACTGCTCCTGGGCTACATCTGGATCTTGATAGACAAAAAGAATCAGGGATGGCACGATAAGATAGCCGGTACCTACGTGATCAAAGAGTAGATCGAGGAGAGGAGAAGAATAATAGGCTCGGTTCCTAATCGAGAGCCGATCGTGGCGGTGGCATCCCGAAGATTGTTCTCTTTTCGGGACGCTGCCCCCCTCCGGCACAGACCCAAACGATGCTAAAGTTCATCCGACTTGATGAAAGAGTTCCAAATCAACAAGGCTGGTTGATTTAACTACATATAATCTAATCAAGTGGATTTAATTTTTGCCTCGGTCTTTTTGATTTTTAAGCCTAAATTGAGGTTTAACCACAAGATATATTAGCTTTAACGTCGTATTATGCCTAGTAAGTCCCGGAAGAGGTGAATATCCCATGATGGACAAGTTCGTATCGGAACATCTATACAGCAAAGAGATAGAAGTCTACTTCGGCGGCAGTGCAAATGAGCGTCTCAGCGGCAAGGTGGTTGGCAGCGCAGATGGCGTCCTGGTTCTGGAGAATGACGGCAGAAGAGATTATGTGAACCTGGAGAGAGTATTGGCTGCCTGGGAGGTCTGACCTCACAACCTTTTTTAGCTAATCTCGTTCTCCGATTTAACGTAGAGTCGCAAAGGGTGTTATCATTCTTTGCGTCCTGCCGTCTTTGCGCTTTCGTTGATTATTATCGAACGTCGCCCTGTGTTCTCTGGACTCTGATCCGTTTATTTCCTATTCCGGACCCCCTCCTAAAAATGGCAATAATTTCCGACCAGAGTATTCC
>CAYQFP010000018.1:0-18625 GCA_964416865.1 uncultured Methanotrichaceae archaeon | reverse complement strand
AAATTATTGCCATTTTTAGGAGGGGGTCCGGAATAGGAATTTTATTTCCTTCACGCAGTGCCCCTATCATGGACGCCACGGGCCACATCGCCAAACCGATGGTCACGGCCAGTTAATACCAACACATTGCAGACCCACTGCTCACAGACGCAAAAAAAAAAGTATGAAATAGGTTTTCAGAGCAGCAGAACTTCTGCTGCCCTGTAAGCAAGATCCACAAAGACCTGCGGGAAGAGACCTATCCCCAGCACTCCTGCCAGGGCCACCACCATGGCAAGGACGTATCCCTTCGGCTCGCTGATCTTGCCACCGGCGGGCTCGTTGACGTACATGTACTTGATGATCCTCAGATAATAGTACAGCGAGAGTGCGCTGTTGAGGATCGCAAGCACCGCCAGCCAGACCAGACCGGCATCTATTGCCGACCCGAATAGGACGAACTTACCCACAAACCCGGCGGTGGGCGGTATGCCCGATAGCGAGAACAGGCATATCAGCATACAGAACGCGGTTATCGGCGCTCTTTGCCCCAGACCGGCATAATGCTCGATGTTGTCCGGGTTCTCCTTGCCGTCTCTCAGAGCCATGTAGGCCACCACCGCAGCGGCGACGAAGACCCCGGTCTTCATGAAGGCATGACCCAGGATGAGGAGAAGACCTCCTGCAAGACCATTAGCCGCTATGGAGATGCCATCGACCTGTCCCGAGGCAGCCCCGACCACCACGAACGCTATGGCGATGTAGCCCGCATAAGCCACACTGGAGTAAGCGAGCATCCTTTTGACGTTATTCTGCCAGATGGCGACCAGGTTGCCCAAGGTCATGGTGATTGCTGCCAGGATGGCAAAGGCCATGTACCACTCCATCCGGAGCGCGACCATTGCAATCAACAGCACCTTGAAGGCAGCCACGAACCCCATCTTCTTGGAGCCCGCAGCCAGAAATGCCGTCACCAGGGTAGGTGCACCGGTGTACGTATCTGGAGCCCACATGTGGAAGGGCACCAGGGCCATCTTGAACCCAAACCCGGCTATCACGAATAGCAGGGCAATCAGGGTCACAGGTCCCATATCAGCGAGACCGGCGGCGGCGATCTCGGCGATCAGGGTCGTCCCGGTCAGACCGTAGAGGAGCGAGAACCCGAAGAGCATCAGGGCCGACGAAACCGACCCGAAGATGAAGTACTTCATCGCCGCTTCCAGGTTCTGCTTTTCCCTATCGAAGGCCGCCAGGGCGTAGGTGGACAGGCTGGCCAGCTCGAACCCTACGAATAGCGTGATCAGGTCCATGGAGCTGGCAACTACCATCATCCCTACCGTGGCCAGGAGCAAGAGGCTGTAGAACTCATCCTGTCCAGGATGGTTCTTGTACCTGCTAAGACCCGCGATCACCACGATCAGGGCGACCGCGATGAATACCAGCTTGAAGAACTGGGACAGGGCATCGATCTGCATAGTCCCGTAGAAGACGGCATCTCTCGTCTGGTCGGCCGCCATCACCATATACATCGAGACGGCGAGACCTGTCACGCTCAGATAACCCATCAGGTTCTTGTTCTTCATGAAGAGGCCCAGCACTATTATCAGCAGCGCCAGTCCCGTAAGCAGCGCCTCTGCGCCGAAGAGAGACAGATAATCGCTGAAGATCACTCAGACCACCCCCATCTGTGCAAGGGTCATAACAGGTCCTTCGATCACCTGTTCTGCCGCCGTGCCCATTATGTCCATTACCATCGCAGGGTTCACTCCGAAGTATATCATGAGCAATACAAGGATGCTCATGGAGAGCAACTCATATGAGTGCGGATCGTGCAGATCCAGGTACTTCTTCAGGATGGGCCCGAACATCACCTTCTGCATGGCCCACAGATGGTAGCCAGCGGTGACAACGATCCCACCGAATATCACGATCAGGGTGTAGACCGGCAGAGTCTCATAAGATCCCGTGAGCACCGCAAGCTCGGCTATGAACCCGCACATGCCGGGCAGACCCAGCGAAGCCATGAAGGCCATCAACATCAGGACGGCGAACTTGGGCATCCGGTCGGCGAGACCGCCCAGCTCGGAGATTATCCTCGTTCCGGCTGTGTGCTGGATCGTACCGGCGCTCATGAAGAGAACGCAGGTTATGAGCCCGTGAGAGAACTGCTGGAACATGGCACCCTGGACAGAGAGCCAGGTGAACGCCCCGGCGCCCAATAGCACGTATCCCATGTGACTCACACTGGAGTAGGCCACCATCTTCTTGATGTCTTTCTGGGACAGAGCCAGGAAAGCACCGTAGAGGATGCTCACCACGCCGATTACTGCCATCAGTGTGACGTAATGCCCAGAGACGTTGGGCATTATAGGCATAATCACCCTGAAGAGACCATATCCCCCCATCTTCAGGAGGAGCGCCGCCAGTATGACGCTGCCTGCGGTTGGGGCCTCGACGTGAGCGTCGGGAAGCCATGTGTGGAACGGCACCGCAGGCATCTTCACCAGGAACCCGAAGAGGAGTCCAAGGAAGATCAGGTTCAGCAGCATCGGCGAGAATAGCGAGCTGTCTGAGGTAGCCTGGATGAGCGTCAGCATATCGAAGGTCCGACCGCCTGCAGGCGTCCTGTAGCTGAAGTAGAGAGCGAATATCGATAGCAGCATCACCAGACTTGCAACGTGGGTGTAGATGAAGAACTTGATTGCTGCGTAATCCTTTCTCGGTCCGCCCCATATCCCTATCAGGAAGAACATGGGTATCAGGACGATCTCCCAGAAGATGTAGAACAGGAAGAAATCGAGCGCTGTAAAGACGCCGATAACTCCAACCTCGTTCAGGAGCAGGAGAGCGAAGAACTGATTGGGTTTGGTATTCTCACCCCACGCATAGACCACAACCAATATGCTCACGATGGTAGAGAGCAGGACCAGCGGCAATCCTATGCCGTCAACCCCGACGGTGTACTTCACGCCGAGCGAAGGAATCCAGTTGTAGCTCTCCACGAACTGCATTATCTTCGAGGTCTTGTCGAACTCCAGGAACATCTGCAAAGATATCGCCAGCGGGACCAATGATCCTATCAGAGCTACAATCCTTGCCTGCCCTCTCGTCTTGGTCATGAAGGCAACCACCGCTGCGATCAGCGGTATGACGATCATCAACGATATGGGGTTCGAGATCATATCGCCACCTCCATTCCAAGCTTAATCACTATTAGAAGCACCGTGAGCCCCAGCACGATCGCGGTGATATAGTTCTGTATCACTCCCGTTTGCACGTGACGCACGTTTCCTCCGAAACCTACAGTTAACTTGCTTATCTTGTTCACGGCACCGTCTACTATCTTGAGATCGAACACGTTGGAGACGATAGCCAGTCCGTAGACCACCTTCTCGGCGAACCACTCTGTGTATATCTCGTTCTGGTAGTATCTCTTTAACAAGATGTTACGCACCGGATCATTCTTCGATGAGACGATACTGGGATCGAGCTTCTTCCAACGCGAGTAGAATAAAGCCGCTATCAGCAGACCGCCGACACCAAGAATGATAGGCAGTATCTTGATTAT
Source organism: uncultured Methanotrichaceae archaeon (assembly GCA_964416865.1). Taxonomy (GTDB): domain Archaea; phylum Halobacteriota; class Methanosarcinia; order Methanotrichales; family Methanotrichaceae; genus UBA204. The sequence goes on along the minus strand of CAYQFP010000018.1, from coordinate 15,078 downwards.
GAACGGCTCGTGGGCAGCTTCATGCTCGATGTGATGGCCTCCCACCACAGCCAGCTCCTCGAAATCGACGTTGTAATGCTCGAAGTTATTGCCGACGTAATCGTTGAACGCATCTTGTGCAGGCATCCCCATGAATAGGGCGAAGATCGCCAGTATTACCAGAGGACCTAGCATGATCCACGGTGATTCGTGTTTTCCGTAATCGCTTCGAGGCTCCCCGTCAAAGGTCGTAAACCACAGCCTGAAGCTGTAGATGGCCGTCAAGAGAACGGCGACGGCACCAAAGGCGTAGGGAAGCCAACCGAGGCCAAAGAGACCATGTTCGAACGCCGTGACCAGGATCGCATCCTTGCTGTAGAACCCTGTTGTCAGGGGGAACCCTATCAGAGCCAAGGAACCTGCCAGCATGGTCAAGCCGGTCCATTTCATCGATCTGAGGACGCCGCCCATCTCCCGCATGTCGTTGGTGCCCACGGCGTGGATCACGCTTCCGGCACAGAGGAAGAGCAGAGCCTTGAAGAACGAATGACCGATCAGGTGGAACATGCCGACCCCGACCGCGGTCGCCCCTACGGCAGCACCCGCGCCCAGGCCCAGCATCATGTATCCTAGCTGGCTGATGGTCGAGAATGCCAGAACCCGCTTGATGTCGAACATCACCAGGCCCATCGTAGCGGCGAATATAGCCGTGAACCCTCCAACGTATGCAACCACCATCAGTGCGTTGGGAGCCGCATAGAACAACGGGAACATCCTGGCCACCAGGTAGACGCCTGCGGTCACCATGGTGGCGGCATGTATCATGGCCGAAACCGTGGTTGGACCTTCCATGGCGTCTGGAAGCCAGACGTGCAGCGGGAACTGACCCGACTTGCCCACCGCCCCACCGAATAGCAGGAGTGCTATCACGGTCATCTGACCGGACGGGAGATGAACGAGGTTTTCGTATATCGTCTGGAACTGGAGCAGGTATGTACCTTCGGGTAGCCCCAGCTTTGCCATGTTGGTGTAGAGCAAGATGATCGCGGCCAGAAACATTACGTCTCCGACCCTGGTCACCAGGAAGGCCTTCTTGGCGGCAGACGCCGCACTGGGCTTTCGGTACCAGAACCCGATGAGCAGGTACGAACAGACACCCACAAGCTCCCAGAATATGAAGAGCTGGAGAAGGTTGTCCGAGAAGACAAGACCCAGCATCGCTGCTGTGAAGAGACCCGCCTCGGCAAAGTACCTCGCCATGCCCGGGTCGCCATCCATGTACCCCAGAGCATAGGTATGAATCATCGTACAGACGAAGGTCACCATGAGAAGCATCACGATGGCCAGCGGATCTATCAAGATCCCTACGTTGAAGTTGGCGAACCAGTGTGTCGATTGATGCACTATCGTATCTGTGAGATAGATCTCTCTGAAGATCCCCACCGAGAGGACGAGTGCACCGATGGTCGCCAGAACCGTGATGAACCCGCCACCCTTTGGCAGGTGCCAACCAAGAAACATCGTGAGCACGAACGCCAGTACCGGCAGACCCACGATCAGATAGGCGTAATCAGAGTACACTCTTTACCACCTCAATGCGTTGATGTTGTCCAGCTCTATGGTTCCGTACAGCCTGTACAACAGGATCAATATGGCAAAACCCACACCAGCTTCTGCAGCTGCCAGGGCTATAGAGAACAGGGCAAAGACCTGACCGTCCACATTGGGCAGATGGGCCGAGAACGCCACCAGGTTTATGTTGGCGCTGTTTAGCAAGAGCTCCACGCACATCATCAGCTTTATACCGTTTCTCTGTGTCATTAGGCCGTAAAGGCCGACTACGAACATCGTGGACGCGAGAAGCACGTAAAGCACTAGTGGGATCATTAGTTTACCTCCCTCCTTGCCGTCATCGTGCTATCTCCTTCCTTGCGACGTAGATCGCACCTATCAACGCAGCCAAAAGCACCAGAGCGAGAACCTCGAAGGGGAATAGGTATGTCGTGAATATCGTCATCCCTATATCTCCTATTCCGCTCTCAGGCATCCTTAAACCCTCTTTGGGTTCAAAGCTGTACGGATAGTTCACGTTGTCTCCCCATGGTGTCGCTACGATGAGAACAATCAGCGTTGCCAGGAAAATCAGCGTTAAGATCGCTGTTTTTACGTTAACCATGGGATTCCTCCATAATCGTCCGCCTCGTGAGCATTATTGCGAAGAGTATCAGCACCCCGACCGCTCCGATGTACACCAGAACCTGAGCCACTCCCACGAAGGTAGCGTTCAGAGATACGTACAAACCAGCCACAGCAGCAAAGCTCCCTAGTAGATAAAAAGCACTGTGAACTATATTTCTGGAGTAGACAGTAAGGATCGAGAGGCCGATGATGATCACTGCGAAGAGTGCGAATACTCCCAGCTCGATCAGGAATCTTATATCATAAAACTGGGTTATATCCATTGGTAGTTCCATTAGGACTCACCTTCCGTTGTTGGATTTCCGGCCATCATTACTCCTTCTTCTCCTCGCCGGAACCTTCATCACCTTTCTTGGCAGCTTCGGCCTTGGCCTTCTTGGCCTTCTTAGCTTTTGCCTCTGCAGCTTTCTTCTTCTTTTCTTCGGCAGCTATCCTGGCCTCCTCGGCCAGCTTCGCCGCTTCTTCATCGGAATACTTGCCGACAGCGATATCATCAGGCCCGCGGATTATGTCGTCTCTGTTCCAGCCAGCGATCTGGAAGTCCTTGGTCATAGTCAGGCATCCAGGCGGGCAGTCGTCGACACATAAACCACAAAACATGCATCTGCCGTAGTCGATCTGCGGAAACTTCATCTTCTTGTTCTTGAGCGGGTTCCCATATTTGTAAGGAACCATCTCGATGCAGTCGTTGGGACAGATCCTGGCACAGGCGCCACAGCCGATACACTTCCTGACGTCCAGTTGATGAAGCCCCCTTTCTGCCGACGGAAGATCCATGAGCACTTCAGGATAAAGGCGGGTGACCTCGGTGCCATGAATAGCGTGCTTGAGAGTCAATTGGAAGTTCTTCACTACCATTATTCACCACCTCATGCGAAGTACATACCTACGGCCACGGCCCATGCCAAGTTCACCACGGAAAGCGGAAGCAGCCACTTCCAGCCCAGGTCGGTCACCTGGTCGATCCTGAACCTAACCAGAGATCCTCTGACCCATATCAAGAAGACAAGCACCAGGATCACCTTCATCAAGAACCAGAGCATGGGCGATAAGACCGATATCACGGGGATGATCGGACCGTTCCAGCCACCCAGATAGAGGTGCACCAACAGAACAGAACCCAGAAGCATGGTGATATATTCTTGGAAGTAGAGAAGCCCCCACCGGATCCCACCGTACTCGGTAACATAACCGGCTATGATCTCTTCTTCGGCCTCACTCTGGTCGAAGGGGACCCTTCCCAGATCGGTGATCAGGGCGATCATGAATATCACGAACCCCAAGGGCTGGGCGATGATGTACCAGATGCTCTGCGCCTCTACGATCTCTACAATGTTCAGGCTGTGGGCCATTATCGCTACACTGATCACGCAGATGCCCATCGGAACCTCGTAGCTGACCATCCTGGCCACGCCTCGGAACGCTCCCAGCATGGAGTACTTGTTGTTCGAACCCCAGCCGGCCATGAAGGCACCGATCGCCATGAGACTCAGGGCGGCTTCTACGAAGAAGGCGCTGATGTCCATGTTGACCGCCACAAGCGGGTAAACCACGCCGCCTATGTTCAGCGCACCCCAGGGCAGCGCGGCTGCGACCAGCATTGTGGTCATGCAGGCTACTATGGGCGCCCATACGTAGACCGGTTTGTCTGCTCCCCGGGGGATGCTATCTTCCTTGGTGAAGAGCTTGATGGCGTCGGCAACCAGTTGGAGGATCCCCCATCGAGTACCGACTCGGCAAGGACCGAACCTGTTGGTCATGTCGCCGAGAACCTTCCTCTCCAGCCAGACGATACCCATCGCGCCCACGTTGGTGACCGAAGATATGATAGCTGCTGCTATCAGGCCGATTATCAGGCCGGATATCTTGGGCTCCTGGGCTACAAAATCGGTGATGGGCTCTACTATCGTGGATAATACCAAACTATATTCCCTCCTTATCTATCCACTTCGCTGGTGCAGGCGTCCATGCTGCCTGCAATTGCGACCACATCTGCCACGTAGGCTCCCTCCAACAACGGTGGAAGCGCCTGGAAGTAGGCGTAGACGGGCCCTCTGACCTTCACCTTGACAGGCTTGTCGGTACCGTCGCTCACGAGGAATATTCCCATTTCACCCCGCGGATCTTCCACACGGTAGTAGGCCTCGCCCGGATCGGGTTTGATCTTCTTGGGCACCTTCTCCTGTATTGGTCCACCAGGGATCTGATCCAGACACTGCTCTACGATGTGGCAGCTCTCAATAATCTCGTCCAGCCTCACCTCGACCCTCGCCTTGGAATCTCCCTCCTTCCTGCTGATTACGTTGAAGTCCAGGTCTGGATAGACCAGTATGGGGTCTTCCTTTCTCATGTCGTAAGGCGTGTCTGATGCTCTCAGCGGTGGGCCAGATACGCCGAGTCGTCTCGCTTCTTCGGGAGACAAAACTCCGATCCCCACCATCCTCATCTCGTACATGCTGTCGGAGAGGAAGAGCTCCTTGTACTCGTTCGTCTTATCGACCACGGTCTTCAATGCAGACCTCGTCATCTCTGCGAAGCCATCGGGCAGGTCGTTGCGTACGCCGCCCGGTCGTATGAAACTGTGAGTAATCCTGGCACCGGTAACGCTCTCTATGCAGGAGACCGTCTCCTCTCGATCGATGATCATCCACTGAAACGGAGAAAATGTAGCTCCACCCAACAGGCTCAGGAACTCGCCCGTACCCAGAAGGTGGCTCTGTATCCTGGATAGCTCTTCCAAGATTACCCTGATGTACTGGGCTCTCTCCGGGGCCTCGATCCCCATGAGCCTTTCTATGGCACCACAGAATGCCTCGTTGTTGGATAGGGCGGCCAGGTAGCACATCCTATCGGTGATGGGGATGCCCTGGATGTAGGTCCTGTTCTCCAAGATCTTCTCTATGCCCTTATGGATGTATCCCACGTCGAGATAGGCTTTCTTCACCCTCTCGCCGTCTACCCTCAAGTCCAACATGAACGGTCCAGGCACGATGGCGTGCTGGGGTCCCAAGTGAAGGATCATCTCCGACTCGGTCTCCAGCTCCATTACCTCTCTCTCTCTGAAGGTGGGATACTCCGGCCTCGTCTCGGGAACGGTCCCTGCCTCGATCTCCGCCTCGGTTGGCGATATCTTGTACTCGGCATAACCGTCGGGGTTGATAATCTCCAGCACCCTTTCGTTCGTGTTGTAGTCTGGGTAGCCCTTGAAGTCCTTTCTCCAGGGCCAGGATCCCACCAGATCGTCCACGAGTAGAAGCGGATAGAGGCCAGGATGATCTTCGAAGTTGATCCCGAACATCTCCCATATCTCACGCTCGTACCAGTTAGCGTTCCAGAAGAGATCGGTCAGGGACATGACAGAAGGTGCGTCTCTGGGAGTCTTCACCTTCAAGAGCGCCACTACCGGATGGGCGCCGTGGCTGGCGAGTATTTCTGTGACCTCGAATAGATCCTCACCTATCTTGTCCGCGCCCGCCGCACCGGAGTAGTGGTCAAAGTCTTGCTTGTCTCTGAGAAACTCGCAGATCGCCACTATCTTATTCGGGTCGACCGTGGCCCAGAGCCTGTTATCAGCCTCCACCCGAAACTCCTGGATCGCTCCTGGAAAAGCCGACTGGAGAGCGCTCAGAACATCATTTGCAGTTGTCAACGATGAATCCTCCTAGTAGCCCCTCTTGTCCTCACGTCGCTTGATCTTCTCTTGAAGCTCTCTAAAACCCCTGATGAACTGCTCCGGCCTCGGCGGGCAGCCAGGGACGTAGACGTCGATGGGGAAAAAGTCGCTGGTATTGTTTATGATGTTGTAAGAGTCGTAAAAAGGTCCACCGGATATGGCACACTCGCCAATTGCGATAACCCACTTGGGTTCCAACATCTGCTCCCACAGGTTCTTGATCGCCGACATATATTTTCTGGTTATATAGCCGCTGATGATCAGGACATCTGCCTGCCTGGGAGTAGCACGGGGAATGATGCCGAACCTGTCACAGTCGTAGTGGGGACAACCGAAGACCAGCATCTCCACACCACAACATCCCATGGGCTGCATGAGGAACCACAGAGAGTTCTTCCTGCCCCAGTTCAGGATGTTCTTGATGGGACCCATATCGATGATCTCATGGATCTTCTCCGTGGTGGTGAGCCAGATGTTGGTCAGCGGACGACCCCAGACGGTCCACTTCTCCAGCTCTTCGTCGATCACAACGGGAATAGGTACAACATCGCTTATACCCAACGCAACGCCTCCTTCTTAATGGCATAAAGCAAACCGATCAACAAAACGATAATGAAGATCGCCATGTCGAAGATTGCTATGTTCACACCACCCAGTTTCGGTATGACCTCAGATGTGTATATATAAATCCACGGATACAAAAATAAAACCTCAACGTCGAAGATCACAAAGACAATCGCAAAGAGGTAATACTGTACGTTGTATTGTATCAGGGCGTCCCGAATCGGACTTATACCACCCTCGTAGGTCGCACCCTTCCGGAAGGTTGGTCTTAGAGGCGATATGATCTTCACGACAGCCATAGCGCCGATAGGCGTCAGGGCACCTACTATTAAAAACATAATAAGCGGGATGTAATAATCCACTGCCATCATTTCGCTGCTCATCTTTTACCTCCTTTAGCCGTAAGAACTAAACACAAGGTACTGATATAAAAGGTTTATGAAAAATCAAATCGCATCACGGCAGCTCATGTTGATGGTTTTCAGACAGTTGTGCGCGTTGGGGTGATTCGATAGAATCTGTAGAGCAGATGGAGATCGTGCCCGGGATGGATGTCAACCAGCTGGTCAGCACGATGAAGCACTGTGGTTTCGGTGCCGGGAGGCTGGCCAAAGCGGTAAGCATATACGAAGAGATGCTGGGTGGAGAATACACCAGATTTTTCACCCTGGCCGGGGCCATGGTTCCTGCCGGCATGAGAAACATAATATCGGGTCTGATCAGAGAAGGCCATATCGACGTTCTCGTTACCACGGGGGCAAATCTCGTCCACGACATCATAGAATGCTTCGGACACCACTGTCTGGGCGACCCGGAAGCATCGGACGCGAGTCTCAGAGGGGATGGTATATCCCGAATATATGATGTCTACCTGGGGGATGAGGAGTTCGTCAGGTTGGAAGATCTGCTCCAGGAGATCTTGCCGGAACGGTCCGAGACAATCACAGGATCGAAGCTATTGGAGCTGCTGGGATCACGGCTTACCGATGAGAGCTCGATCCTCAGATCTGCATACGATCGCAAGATACCCATATTTTGTCCGGCCCTATCCGACTCTATGATAGGGCTCCAGGCCTGGCTGCACCGGCAGACTAAGGACCTATTTGTGGATGCCTTCGGCGACGTTGACGAGATCGTAGATCTCTGCTACGGTGTGGAGAAGTCGGGGATCGTCATGATAGGGGGTGGCGTTCCCAAAAACTTCGCCCTCCAGTCGATGCTGGTCACCCCGAAGAGCTTCGATCTGGCGATCCAGCTCACCACCGACAGACCAGAATCCGGCGGCCTCTCCGGAGCTACGTTATCTGAGGCGGTATCCTGGGGAAAGATCTCATCTAATGCCAAGCACGTAACGGTCTACAGCGACGCAACCATTACCTTACCAATAATGGTAGCCGCCGCACTTTCCAGGCTCCAGAAGTGAGGTGATGAAAATTCGGACCACGGCAGAGATGGAGACGGTGATAGGGATAAGCGGCGCCTCTGGAGCATGCTACGGGATAAGGCTTCTGGAAGTTTTGGGCGAGGTTGGATGTACGACTCACCTTGTGATGAGCGAGGCGGCACGCAAGATAATCGAGATCGAAACCGATAAGAACGTCCGGGAGATAGAGACGATGGCAGATCATGTCTATCTGCCCGGGGACTTCACCGCACCCATCGCCAGCGGATCACACCCCTTCGACGCTATGGTGGTGGTCCCCTGTAGCATGAGAACCCTGGCCGGGATCGCAAATGGGGTTACCGACACTTTGATCTCCAGGGTGGCAGACGTCGGTCTCAAGGAACGGCGGAGGCTGATCCTAGTGCCACGGGAATCGCCACTCAGTCTGATCCATCTGAGAAACATGGTCGTGGTTGCAGAGGCGGGTGCGGTAGTCCTTCCGGCGTGCCCTGGATTTTACTCGCGACCCAGAAGCTTGGAGGATCTGGTGGACGTGGTAGTGGGACGGATCCTGGACCTATTGGGGCTGGATCATAGTTTGTACCGGAGATGGTGTGGAGTTCCAGGTAGAAATGCTTATAATGACGGAAATCAGATATCGAATTGATAAGAGGTGACCTAGATGAGATGTCAACTGTGTGGTGTGGACAAGGAGACGTTGCCTGTGAAGGCCAAACAGGCCACCATTCACGGCCCGGAAGATACTGTGTTTAACATCTGTAAGGAGTGTATGGAGGTAACACATCAGGCATACCGGGACAAGGAATTCCTATTGAAAAAGGGTGGTGCAGGATAAAAAAAATACGGAGCGCTTGGCTGCTCCAAACCTGTGGTTGGACAGCCTGACCTTCTCGGATAGGCTTAAGTAGAAGGTTTCGTGTGACTTATACACAATACCAAATAGAGGCATGATAATTTGACACCATTTATCGAGATCCGGGACTTGGCGGTGCGGTTTGGCGATATTGAAGTGCTGCGCAATATCAATCTGGATATCGAAGAAGGCGAATCTATCGGCATCCTGGGACGGAGCGGCGCAGGAAAAAGCGTCTTGATGCACGTTCTTCGTGGCGTCGAGGTCTTCGAGAACATCAGCGGGATCGTGATCTACCACATTGCAAGGTGCAAAGAATGTGGCCATGTAGAGCCACCTAGCCAGGTGGGAAACAAGTGCAACTGCGGTGGCACCCTGGAGGCCTTCAGTGCCGACTTTGTAACCCTGGACATAAATGATCCTCTGAGACGCGATGTGTCACGCAGGATAGCCATAATGCTCCAGAGGACCTTTGCCCTCTACGGTGACGAGCGGGTCATAGTCAACGTGATGCGTGCGGTCGAGGAGGCCAGTGGTGGCTCCATAAGCGTCCACCGTGCTGCAGATCTCTTAGACGAGGTCAACCTTTCTCACAGGATGATGCACGTGGCCAGGGAGCTGAGCGGCGGTGAGAAGCAACGCGTGGTCTTGGCACGTCAGCTGGCCAAATCACCCATGACGCTCATCGCAGACGAGCCTTCTGGGACCTTAGATCCCCTCACAGCTAAGGTGGTCCACGACAGCATCATGCATGCGGTCAAGGCCTTCAATATGACGATGATCATCACAAGCCACTGGCCTGATGTGATGGTGGATCTTACAGATCGTGCTGTTCTGCTGGATGACGGTGAGATCAAAAGCATCGGCAAACCAACAGATGTTGCCGCCGAGTTTGTTGCCATGGCCGGCAAGATGGGCGAGCGAGAGGTGGCCGACGTAGGCGCACCCATAATCAGAGCCCGGGAGGTCTGCAAGCGCTACATAAGCATCGAACGCGGCGTGGTGAGAGCCGTAGAGAACGCCAGTTTGGAGGTCTACGAGGGCGAGATATTCGGACTGGTAGGCACCAGCGGTGCGGGAAAGACTACCTTCTCCAAGATGCTCAGCGGGATCACCACCCCTACCAACGGGAATATCTGGTGCAGAGTGGGCGACGACTGGGTGGATATGATCTCGCCCGGTGCAGATAACCGTGGCAGGGCCACCAAGTACATGGGCATGCTCCACCAGGAGTATACGCTGTACCCCTACAGAAGCGTGATCGACAACCTAACCGAGTCGATCGGCCTGGCCCTTCCCTCCGAGCTGGCCGAGAGGAAGGCCATAGCCACCCTCATCACGGTGGGCTTCACAGCGGAAGGAGCGGAGGCAGTTCTCATCAAGAACCCCAATGAGCTGAGCGAGGGTGAACGTCACCGGGTGGCGATGGCTCAGGTCCTGATCAAGGAACCCAGGATAGTGGTCCTGGACGAGCCTACCGGAACCATGGATCTGATAACCAAAATAGACGTCTCCAAGTCGATACTCAACGCCAGAGACGAGCTCGGCGAGACATTCCTCATCGTGAGCCACGACATGGATTTCGTGCAGAACGTCTGTGACCGGGCAGCGCTCATGCGCAACGGTAAGATCGTGTATGTCGGATCGCCCGATGAAGTGCTTTCCTTGGTCACTGCAGAAGAAGAGAAGGAGATGTTATCGGGGAGTTAACTTGAGAGTTTCTGTGGATGGAGAGAGCATCACTCTTGGTGACGACGCAACTCTGGGAGATGCTCTCGATGCCGCTGGTGTATCTCCGCCAGAAGATGTCATCATAGGGGTAGTCAAGGGCCGGGGCGAGAAGGCCAAAAAGACGAACTCCTACTGGTTGAGCACCGCCAAGGGAAAGATCAGGATCGAGCTCCTAGAGACAGGAATGCAGAATGTCTGGCATCGGTGCGTGGACGAGATAGTCGATCTGGAGGCCAGGTGGGCGGATTCCAGAGCGGTGGCCTTCGGGCCGCTTTTTGCCTCGTTAACGCCCACCCGCCAGGAGCACGAGTACGACCGGTGGGAGGTAGTACTGGGTGCCAGCGGTTTTGAGGCGGATAGGGTGCAGTTCGTCTTCGTCAAGAGGAGACATACCGCCGCCTATGGTGTGCCTGACGAGAATAGGGGCGTCTTCGCCGCCATAGTGGGGGGCAAAGACATCCTGGACGAACTGGAGAAGGGGGACATGATCCTAAGCGTGGACCCTATCGTGGAGTGGGAAGACCTTACCGAGAAGACGGTCACGAAAGACAGGACCCTCCTCATCTCCGAGGGCATGGAGATCTACACAACCCTCCGCATCGATCTGGTCGAAGCGGCACCTTATGGCTCCGAGTTCGTCTTGGCGGCGACCAGAGACGACATCTTCTCCATCGATGCGGTTACCAGCTCTTATATTTCGTCCGATATCCTCCTAACCGAACCTATCCAGTTCGAACACCGCGAGCCCCGGTCCGAGGGCGCTGTAACCGTTAGGACGACAGGGAGAGGCGCAGGACGGATCTTCATCTACAAGTCAGATCGCACCTCGCTGCCCAGCCACTCCCTGGTGGGCAGGGTTACGTCGGGCATGGACCTGGCGAAGCTGGTGGGGCCTGGTCAGAGGATCGCGGTGAAGGTCAACCCTTCGAGGGTCATGCTCATGGGCCTACCGCTCAAAGAGGCCCTCGATATAGCTTCCGATAGAAAGCTCGATGCCGTCGTCGAGGGACACGAGGACGAAGACGCCGTCGTGGTAGGCCAAGATCCCGCCACCACCATGAAGGTGGTCAAGGAGGGCAAGGTCAAGCTAACCACCGTTCCTTCCGATAGGCTGGTGGCCATCGAGCTATACGACGATCTCGCGCCCAGGTCGCTCGATTACTTCAGACACGTGGTAGGGCTTAAAGAGAAGCCGGTGGGCCCTCTGCCAATATACTTCGTCTACGAGAACACCGTTCTATTCAAACCGGTGATCTCGGCCACCAGCTACAAAGAACTCATGCCCGAGAACAAGCCGACAGATAAGGTCCTTGCAGGGGAGATCGGGGTGACGAACCAGGCTGCCAAGAGAGCAGGACTGGTGGGCGTGAAGCTGGTGGATGACAAGAAGTATGGTCCCTCCGGAGAGAAGTTCACGGCGACCAACATAATCGGGCGGGTCATCGATCTGGATAAGCTCCGGGACGTCAAGGAAGACGAGACCATCTACCTTCTGGAGGTGCGGTCTTGAGAGTTACCAAGTTCGTGGTGACCTCTCAGAACTCTGAGGTTCTGCCCTCCGACATCGCCCAGATGATATACGGTTCCAGCCATGACGTCGACGTGAAAGAGACCTGTTTCGGCGTCATGATAGACGGAGAGGAGAAAGAGATCGACGAGGTGGTGAAAGAGATCAGGGCTATGGACCCGCCGGGGATATTCATCAAAGATCGTGGTTTTCCCCCCGGAGACCCAAGAAGATGCCGCGGCCATCGTGGTGGCGGAGCCAGGCCGGGGTTCTACATGATCGAGTACGAGTCCAAGATCCTGCCCCTCATCTCCAAAGGACTGATCGCCGACGCCGAGGGAGACGACGAAGAGCCCGTACCCCCCACCAAGAAGGCGGAATGGCTGAGTCCGGATAAGCTTGAAGCGATTATAAAGAAGGAGTTTTCTTGAGGTTGGTTCATGGTTAAAGTCATGGTATATCCTCCAACCAGCATGATCTTGTCAGACCTTGTTGAGAGGATGGGGCATGAGGCGCTTGTGATCTCAAAAGAGGTCAGAAAGAAGATCAACACCCCAGGTCTAGATTCACCGCCTCTGAACATAACACCAGAAGACGCCAAGAGAGGACTGAGGTACGCCGCAGTCGATGTGCCCTCCGGGGTGAGGGGCAGGATGGCGCTCATCGGGCCCATGATCGAGACGGCAGACGCGGCCATAATGGTGCAAGAGGGCGGATGCAACATCGGATGCACCGGCTGCGGAAGAACCAACGAGCTCGCCGGGTTTCTGCTCAGGACGAAGGGCATCCCTATCCTAGAGCTGAGATATCCAGAGGACGAGACCGAAGCGAAGTGGTTCGTCCGGAAGATACGCGAGTTTCTGGAGGGGTTGGGGTGATCAAGATAGCACAACTCTCCTGCGGTCCGGAGTACAGCGGCATCCAGGGAGAGCTGGAGAAGGCAGCAGAGACCGTGGGCGCGAAGCTGATATTTCCCGAGGTCGATCTGGAAGATATCATGGAGGTGGAGAAAAGGTTCGGGTTCGAGGTTGCCAGCGGGGACCTCAACCTGGCGATGGCCAGGGCCACCAGGATAGTGGATAACCCGGATATGGCGGACGCGGTCTTCGTAACTACCTGCTTCCGGTGCGCCGAAGGGGCCATCGTCAGGAGCGAGATTCGGAAGTACATCCACGAGAACTCCCGCCTGCCCGTTTTGAGCTATTCGTTCACGGAGAGAACCGGTGCAGACACGCTCCTCACCAGGATGGAAGCCCTTGTCACCACTGCCAAGTACAAGGGTCTCCTATCCAGAGAACGACAGACAGGACTGACCGCGGGCATAGATTCTGGTTCTACCACCACCAAGTCTGTGGTGATGCGGGATAACAAGGTCATTGGGACCGGCTGGGTTCCCACTCACAACGTCATAGAGAGCGCCGAGAAGGCCTACGATGCGGCTCTGGAAGCTGCCGGGGTGAAGAGAGAAGAGATCGAAGGGTTGGGAACGACCGGGTACGGGAGGTTCCTGGTAGGAGAGCATTTCAACGCCAGGCTCATCCAAGAAGAGATTACGGTCAACTCCAAAGGAGCGGTCTTCTTGGCCGATGCCCAGAAGGGTAACGCCACGGTGATCGATATCGGTGGGATGGATAACAAGGCCATATCTGTCCAAGATGGGATCCCGGGGACGTTTACCATGGGAGGAATCTGTGCGGGGGCTTCCGGTAGGTTCCTGGAGCTAACCGCCAGGCGGCTGGGTGTGGAGATCACCGAGCTGGGCAAGCTGGCCATGAAAGGAGATCATACCAAGGTTCCCATGAATAGCTACTGCATAGTCTTCGGGACCCAGAGCCTGGTGAATAGCCTCTCGGCGGGAAAGAGTCGCGAAGACGTGGCCATGGCCGCCTGTCATAGCGTTGCTGAACAGGTCTTCGATCAGCAGCTCCAGGAGCTCGATGTGAAGGAACCGGTGGTCATGGTAGGCGGAACCGCTCTAATCGAAGGTCTTCCCAAGGCCATGGAAGAGCTCCTTGGTCTCAAGATCATCGTCCCCGAGTACGCCCAATACATCGGATGCGTGGGTGCGAGCCTTCTAGTATCGGGTCTGGTGGAGGACTAAGATGGAGATGAAGCCCCTGGAGGTCTTCGAGATCGAAGTCCTCAATGAGGAGTACGGGGGAAATAAGTACAAAGAGATAATCACCGACATACTCCAAGATCTCGGCTTGATCCGCACCATAGGCAAGCTTTACGTCTACGCCGATATGGAGATACCTTTCTTCGCCGTTTTTGGTCTGATCCGGGGCAAGCTACCACCGCTCAGGGTGAGAGACGTGGGAGATCTGATCCAGGTGGAGAGTGGATACCAGATAGTCGTGGAGGACGAGGAGCACATGTCCGACCTGCTCAAAGTTCTCTGGGATGCCTATGGGCGCGACAATGTGGAGCAGCCCGACAGGGATGTGCTGATCGTAGAATCGAGCACGTCTCCCGAAGATCTGGTGGTCGCCGACCTGGAGATGGAGTTTAGACGCGATCTTGTGGATGCCCTTATCAGGATAGTTCCAGAAGGCTTCAGGAACAGGAGGAACATAATGAAGAAAGATTACTTCTTCTTCCTGGCCGCCGAGGAGACGATAGACCCGGAGATGATCGCCGAGGTCGAGGAGAAACTCAGGAGTATGCAGAATGCTTGAGCCGGTGATGTTTACGGGTGGGGTGTACAAACACGACCTGGTGATCGAGCTGGTGGAAGATCTGGGCGGGTATTTGCTCCAGAAGAACATAACCCAGAGCGAGGTCATACTCCTGATGTTGATCCCCCGCGAGGATCTGCAGATCATGGAGGATCTGACCAAGGCATTGAGGGGCAAGCTCGACCGTGCACCCCTCGCCGGGACGGAGACCGCCGTGGTGACCCCTACCCTGGCCATCCACCATCTACCCCACCCCGCCTGCGATGTGGCAGAGTACCTGCGCAGGCACGGATCGAAGAGCAACATGATCGGGATGGCAAGGGGCGTGGGCCGGGATACCGCCCAGATAGCCGGGTACGAGACCGCCTTGATCAACGAACACGATGTTGTTGTCTTCACATTTGGGAACTTCAAGAAATGCATCTTGAAGAAAGAGCACCTCTATCGGAACATAGAGATCCCGGTGATAATCACTGGCGGCCCTGATAT
>CAYQFP010000017.1:0-19564 GCA_964416865.1 uncultured Methanotrichaceae archaeon | reverse complement strand
GTTTAACGATACCTTTCGGATAAATCTCTAACAATTGGTTCTCGACTATAGTTCCCTCCCTGAGCACAAAGATTTAATAGTCCGACGCTGAGTCAGCAGATGCGTTGAGCTGTTTTATGGTTTCTCGCGAAGGATGGTGAATTGTTTGTACAGAAGTGATGATAGTTCGTATGGTGGTGGCGGGTCTAGCTATTCGGCACCGGTAGAAGTTGGGACGGAATACGATGTCGAGATCGAGGACATCGCAAGAGAAGGTGACGGCATCGCCCGTATTGAAGGTTTTGTAGTATTCGTGCCTGATACGAAAGTAGGAGATAAGATCAAGATCTCCGTCGACAAGGTCATGCGAAGGTTTGCGATGGGTCATAAGGTCTAAGTTTCAATCTGGAATTTTATGTTTTCTCGCGAAGGATGGTGAATTATTTGTACAGAAGTGATGATAGTTCGTATGGTGGTGGCGGGTCTAGCTATTCGGCACCGGTAGAAGTTGGGACGGAATACGATGTCGAGATCGAGGATCTCGCAAGAGAAGGTGACGGCATCGCTCGTATTGAAGGTTTTGTAGTATTCGTGCCTGATACGAAGGTCGGTGACCATGTCAAGATCTCCGTTGACAAGGTCATGCGAAGGTTTGCGATGGGTCATAAGGTGTGATATCACATCCTAGAAACGCTCGGTCTAGAACCGAGTCCTACCCTTTTCTACCATTGTAATTTTGCTTGTGCTCGAATATGTGGGTACGAAACCCTCTACAAGTAAATGTTCGGGCGCTACCTTAGAGTCGTCTTATCACAGCAGCCAGATCGTCGAGCAGAAGGTCTATGTTATCTCTGGTGGCATGGGGCATCAGGATCAGCCTGAGGGCACTGGGATCTTGTGTTATGGAGACGAGCCAGCCCAGTTTCATGAGTTCGGATCTCACCGTTTCGGGCGACGGTTCCGTCTTCAGAGCCACCACGTTCATTATCGGCTCTAGGACCGGCTCCACCCCGAGTGCCCTGGCCCCGGCGACGAGTTGGTCTGTGAGGACCATACACCGCCTAACGATCCTGGTGAATCCCTCTTTGCCCAGATGGGTCATCACCGCCCAGGTGGCCGCGGCAGATCCACCACTTCTCGTGCCGGTCAGGGTTGTCGGTTTGTTGTCCGTGAGATACGGTGCAAAGGCGGCCAGCATATCCAGGTGTCGGCCGTCTCTGAAGAGGAGACCGCCACCAGGGACGGTGCTCATCCCCATCTTGTGAGGATCTATGGTGATGGACGATACGGCCTCGACCCCGAAGTCCCACTTCCATTTTTTTTCCATAAAAGGCAGGACGAACCCGCCGAAGGCGGCATCCACATGAAGGTAAAGCCCCCGATCCATGGCAAGATCTCCCAGCCGGTCGATGGGATCTACCTGGCCGAACTCGGTGGTCCCGGCGATACCTACCAGGGCCACGGTCTTCTCGTCGATGAGGCTCTCCACCGAGTTTGGGTCCACCTTCAGCTCTTCGTCCAGGTCGGCTTTTCTCACCTCCAGCCGGAGAATGTCTCCGATCTTGTCGAAGGAGAAGTGGGCCGACCTGGGGACCACCACGTTTCCGCCCCTGATCCCTGTGGCGTTCCTGGCCGCCCTGATGGCCTGGATGTTGGACTCGGTACCGCCGGTGGAGAGGTAGCCGACTGCATCCGGATATCCCAGCAGATCGGCGATCATCTTCACCGCACTTTGCTCCAGTTTGGCAGCACCGGGAAAGAGGCCAGGATCTCCCAGGTTCGTCTCCTGGAATAGCTGGTGGGCCTCCAGGGCTATGGGGTGGGCTGGGGTGCACATGGAGGAGAAGATTCTATCGTATATCAGGTCCTGCTCCCTCTTCTCTTGGAGGATCCTCCGCACATCGTCTTCGGAAATACCATGGACCTTCAACTCTTATCACTTCCTGAGGGCCTGGAGCATGATGATGCGCTCGGCTCTGGCCACCGTCTCCCTCACCACTTCCACAGCATCGATGTTGGCAGAGATGCTGGTTATTCCTATTTCCACCAGTCGCTTTACCATCTCCGGGTAAGATCCTGCCTGGCCGCAGATGGAGGTGGTAACCCCTGCCTCGTTGCACTTATCTACCACGTACTCGATCTGCTTCAGGACCGCAGGATGGAGTTCGCTGAATAGGCTGGCCACGTTCTCGTTGTTCCTGTCGACGGCCAGGGTGTACTGGGTCAGGTCATTGGTTCCGAACGATGCGAAGTTGATGCCCTCGGCGATGAAATCCTCGATGGATAGGGCAGCGCCTGGGGTCTCGACCATTATGCCCAGATCGATCTTCTCCAGGTCAATGCCCTCCTCGCACATGATCTCCTTCGCCCGTACCAGCTCGCTGACGTGCTGGACCAGGGGCAGCATTATGCCCACATTGGTCAGTCCCAGCTCGTGAAGCTTCTTGAACGCCCTTAGTTCCATCCGGAAGTGATCGATCTCTTCCAGGTCCCGGCGGATCCCGCGCCAGCCCAGCATGGGGTTGTGTTCATGAGGCTCGATCTCGCCCCCCTCCATTCCTCTGAACTCGTCGGTAGGAGCGTCCAGGGTCCTGACCCAGACGGGTTTTGGGTAAAAGGCGTCTGCTACGGTCCTGATCCCCTTGACAAGCTCGCCGATATATTCCTCCTCTCTTCCTTCCTCGATGAACTTGTGGGGGTGCTCACCCAGCCCCAAGATCATGTGCTCGACCCGTAGGAGGCCCACGCCATCGGCCATGGTCGCCGCAGCCTGTTCAGCCGCCTCGGGTATGCTGACGTTGACCTTCACCTCGGTGGCGGTTATTATCTTCTGGGCCATAACGCTTACCGCTGCTGTGGCAGAGGCTTTCTCCTTGGCTGCATCCAGCCTGCCTTCGTAGACCAGACCTTTTCTGCCGTCCACGGTGATCAGCATGCCGTCAGAGAGCTTCTCTGTCCCGATCTTGGTTCCTATCACCGCCGGGCAGCTCAGCTCTCTGCTAACTATCGCCGCGTGACAGGTCATGCCGCCCTCGTCGGTGACGATTGCCGCCGCCCTCGTCATGGCGGGTACCATGTCGGGCGTGGTCATCACCGTGACCATGATATCCCCCTCTTTGATCTTATTCAGCTCATTGGATCCCGAGATCACCTTCACCTCGCCGGACACCAGCCCTGGCGATGCACCGAGACCGGTTACCAGGATCTTGCCGTCGCCTCCGGTCTCTTCGGCCTTCGTTCCGGAACTTATGGTGGTGATGGGCCGGGATTGGAGGATGAACATCTCATCGTTCTCGAAGGCCCACTCGATATCTTGAGGTATGCCGTAATGTTTCTCCAGAACAGCTGCCTGCTCGGCCAGCTCCAGCATCTCGTTCTCGGAGAGGACCTGTTTATCTCTCATCTCCGGGGGCACGGGCTTAGCGTCGATCGTCTTTCCGGTCTTGGGATCCCGGATGGCCATGATCTCCTTGGTGGCGATGATCTTGCTCACGATCTTCATATCTTCTATCTCCACCACGTAGTTGTCGGGAGATACGCTCCCGCTGACCACCGTCTCCCCCAGTCCCCACGCGGCCTCGATCATCACCTCAGGCTCGCCGGTGCTGGGATGGGAACTGAACATCACTCCTGACTTCTCGGAGTTGACCATCTTCTGGATGGTGACGGAGATGTTGACCTTCTCATGATCGAACCCCTGCTCCACGCGGTAGAATATGGCCCTCGCCCCGTATAGAGATGCCCAACACTTCACCACCGCTTCGAAGACCTGGTCCGCACCTCTCATGTTCAGGAAGGTATCCTGCTGGCCAGCGAAGCTGGCGTCGGGCAGGTCTTCTGCGGTGGCGCTGGACCTGACCGCCACGAAGACCTCTTCCCCCTCGCGTTCACAGAGCTCCAGGTACCTGTCTTTGACCGCCTTCTCGATATTTGGCGGCACCTCGGCGTTGAATATTATGCGTTTCGCATCCCTCTCAGCTCTGTTCAGGGCGTCGGGGTCGTTCACGTCCACTTTCAGCGATGAGAACAGATCATCCGCGATCCCCGATCGATCGATGAAATCTCTGAACGCCGGTGCAGTAACCGCAAAACCACCGGGGACAGGCGCACCAACGTTGATCATCTCTCCTAGGCTTGCGCCTTTTCCGCCGACGATCGAAACATCATCCTTGCCGACTTCATTCAGCCAAACAACAGTAGTCATTCGATATCCACCCTCCAGCAATAGGTTGTTATTCAGAGTGAGATTGTTGCGGGGATGATCGGGTGATACGTATATATCAGTTTTCCATAAATAGGGTAGATGGTATCATGTTCAGACAGCTCGCCAGCGCATCGGAGGTCGTCCGTACCCTGCTCGATAGGTGCGAGCCGGTCGGGCGCAAGGAATCGATCCCCATCGCAGAGGCCCGGGGGCGGGTCATATCAAAAGACGTCGTCTCTCCCGTCGACCTGCCTGGGTTCAGCCGTGCGGCCATGGACGGTTACGCGGTCCGGGCGGAGGAAACACGAGGGGCAGGTCCCTTGGCCCCGGTTTACATGGGGGTTGGCAACGTTGTGGGGGAAAATACATGCGTCCCCGTCAGGACCGGTGCCCCCATCCCCGACGGTGCAGATGCCGTGGTCATGAAGGAAGATGTCATTCTCCGGGGCGACCATGTAGAGATCACAGCGGAGGTCCATCCCAACAGGAACCTGGCCCGGGTGGGAGAAGACGTGGCCCTGGGCGAGCCGGTCTTTTGGGAAGGGCACAGGCTCAGGCCGCCCGACATCGCTCTCTTGGCAGCGCTGGGGTTATGTGATGTGGAGGTTTACCAGGTGCCCCGGGTGGCCATAATACCGACGGGGGGTGAGCTGGTTCCCAGCTGTTCGGGTAGGAGCCTCGAGCCTGGTCAGGCCTACGAGATTAACGGGCTGATGGCCGAGCTCTACGCTCGCGCATGGGGTTGTGGCCCCGTGAGATCGGCCATAGTGGGGGACGATCCCGTTTTGATCGAGGAGGCTATCAGGTCCAACCTGGATGCCGACTTGATCCTCCTCATCGGCGGTACCTCGGTGGGGGAGATGGACTACGTTCCCCGGGTCCTTTCGGATCTGGGCGAGCTGGTGGTCCACGGGGTCAGGATCACACCCGGCAAGCCCACTGCAGCAGGGTTCGTCGGGAATGCTTCGGTCGTCTGTCTGCCTGGCTATCCAGTAGCCGCACTGGCCGCACTATATCTGTTCGCCAGGCCTCTGATCATGAAGCTGGCCCACCGCGGGGACGATCTTTGCAGGGTCAAGGCCCGGCTCTCCAGGAAGATCGTCTCTCGGCCAGGATATCTAAGCTTCACCAGGGTCACTCTCGAAGGAGATGTTGCCGTTCCCGTTATGACCTCCGGCGCCGGGATCCTAAGCTCTGTTTCCAGGGCTCAGGGATACGTGCTGGTCCCCGAGGAGGTGGAGGGGATAGAGGCTGGCGATGAGGTCGAGCTGACCCTGATCGAGTGACCAAGCAGGCTTAACCGCCAATCAAGCAAATTTGATTTATTTTAAATTTCTTGGCGTTGGGTTTTTATACGACGTCACCTCTCTTTCGCCTATGTCAGACTGGATTCATCCCCATTTTGATTACAGACCAAAACGACCTCTCTTCCTCTGTGTCATCTCCAATACAGAGACCGGCAAGATCCCCGGCATCAGCGCCGCAGGATCGTCCCCGGATCTGACCGACTACACCCCAGGCGCCGACGCCGAGCTGGTGGAGCTGAATAAGATCATAACGATCCCAAAAGTACCAAGCTCGCCGGAGGGTGCAACCACGCCTGCCACGATGACTAGGGCGGCGCTTACCCTCTCAGGGATACCTTCGCTCTTCGTGACAAGCGGCTTGAGAATGAAGCCGGCCGTGCCCTACGTCGACGCGGGCGGGTCTGCCGGAGGTGACATAAGAATAGAGGCCGCGGTGCCCGAGGCCGCGGAGATCATGGAGCGGGCCGCGCTTTTGGGCAGCAAGCTCGCCACCCTCTCGGACTGCGTCTTCATCGGCGAGTCGATCGCCGGAGGCACCACCACCGCGATGGCGGTGATGCAGGCGTTGGGATATATGGGGATGGTGAGCAGCAGTCTGTCCGAGAACCCCCTGGGCCTGAAACAGGAGATAGTCGACCAGGCCCTGGAACGGTGCGGAGCCTCTTTCGGGAGCATGAGGTCCGATCCTATAGGGGCCTTGGCAGAGCTAGGCGATCCCATGATGCCCTGCGCACTGGGACTGATGAAAGGGCTCCAGGACACCAAGGTGGTCTTGGCTGGCGGGACCCAGATGGCCGCGATCCTGACCGTTGCAGACGCCCTGGATATGGACGGAGACGTCAGCATCGCCACTACGAAGTATGTCGTGGAGGACAAGAGCGCCAGCTTCAGGACGATCGTGGAAGAGGTGGGCCAGACCTGCTATGTGGTCGATCCGGGCCTGGAGAGGTCTGCCATGCCTGCGATACGGTGCTACGCCGAGGGCAGCGCCAAGGAGGGTGTGGGCGCAGGCGGCGCGATCCTGGCGGCCAGCCTCCGGGGCATTACTCAGCAGCAGATCGTGGAGGAAACCGATAACGTTCTACTGACCGTAGAGCTGCCGAAGTAGAGATAGGTGCTATCCAGATCTCTGAAAAGCTATTTATCTTTGCGGCATACAAGGGCCAGTTGGTGAAAATTCATTGGACTCTGGCCTTAGATCGAGGTTTTCAGAAGACGCCTGGATGATCGTGCCCATCGCCCTGGTGCTCCTTCTCGTCTTCTATTTTCTCTTCCCCCTATTAGATGGCATAGTTCTGGGCGTGGTCTTCGCCTACGTGGGCAGGCCCATACAGAAGCTCTTCGGAGATCGCCGCCGTATTGGGTCGCTGGTTGCCACCACCATAATAATCCTGCCTGTCGCCCTGATAGTTACCCTGGGCACGGTGGAGATCGTGTCTCAGCTCAACTGGGTGGTGACCCATCAGGGCCTGATCCTCAACAAGGCCAGCGTCTTCATCAGGGGTGTGGAGATACCCACCACCATATACGACGATCTGGCGGAGAATATCTATGACGATCTTACGGGAAGCCTGAAGACCGTGATCGAGGTTCTGGCCAGGATAGTGGCCAGCGTTCCGGTATTCAGCTACGGGATGTCCATAGTGCTCATGTTGCTCAACTTCGTGGGATCCATATTCGTCTGCTACTTTCTCTTGCTGGACGGGGGGCGTCTGATTGGGGGTTGCAGCTTCGTTATACCTCCGGAGATGATGGGGATCTTTACCAGGTACTGTGAGCGGGTAGACAGTATCCTTAGTGGGATCTTCATCGGCAGCATCTACACCGCCATCCTGGGCGGGATCATATCGGTGGTCGTTTTCTATGCCTTCGGTATACCCAAACCCTTCGCCCTGGCCTGCTTCGTATTCATCGCCGGCATGGTTCCCGTGCTTACCGCATGGCTAGTGATAGTTCCCATAGCTATCTACAGGTACCTCGCCCTGGGTCTGTTTGATGCAATTTTCTTCTTCACGGTGGCCTCCGTCTTGATCTACCTGCCTTCGGAGATGATCATCAGGCCCTATATCGTCTCCACGAAATCGACGATTCATCCGCTTCTGGTGATGTTATCCTTTGTGGGGGGCGCTCTGGTGGCGGGGATCGGCGGTTTGTTCTTGGCACCAGCCCTGATGGGGATGGTCGTGGGTGCCTACCAGATCCGCAAGGAGAATTTGGAGCACGGTGAGGACGGCGAGGGATAGTTCATATTATTGGAGATCTCAAGCCGTAGGCAGATGAGGTTTTACATAGAGACCTACGGATGCACCGCCAACCAGGGCAACTCGGAAGAGGCCAGTGCGGCTCTGATGGAAGAAGGACACCAACCATCTGCGCTGGAAGACGCCGACTTGGTGATTGTTAACACCTGCGTGGTCACCGAGCGCACGGAGCGTAACATGATCAAGAGGCTGCGCCAGCTCCAGGGGGACAGGCTGGTGATCGCTGGTTGCCTTCCCAAGGCCATACCTGGGGCCTGCGTGGATATTCGTTGCTGCAGGAGGCTCGGGATCCTCTCCCGGTCTGTTGCCCTTGAAATTGGGGCGATCTTTTCTCACGATCATGGCCCAAGGCAGGCACGGTTCGGCGCGGAACAGAGAGATCATCTCTGTGGCATTATCAATATCTCGGAGGGCTGCACAGGGAGTTGTAGCTACTGCATAGTGCGGAAGGCAAGAGGCAGGCTTGTCAGCAGGTCTCCAGAGGATATAACGGCCTCCCTTCGTCTGCTTATCCGGTCCGGTATCGCCGAGATTCAGCTCGCCTCCCAGGACACAGCAGCCTACGGTAAGGACATCGGATCGAGTCTTCCAATTTTGCTGAAGGCGATCACCAAGATCCCCGGGAGGTACATGGTCAGGGTGGGGATGATGAACCCCTCCTCTGCAAAACCTATCCTCGGCGATCTGGTCAATACCTTCGGAGATGAGAAGATCTACAGATTTCTCCACCTTCCGGTGCAGTCGGGCTCTGACAGGGTTCTTGAGTCCATGAACCGCAGTTATGCCGTTGAGGACTTCGCGGAGATCGTTGGTAGCTTTCGTGGAGCTTTCCCGGATCTGACCCTCGCGACGGATGTTATTGTGGGGTTCCCCGGCGAGAAGGGGGAGGATTTCGATGCCACCGAGAACCTGCTCCGGCAGATCGAGCCTGATAAGGTCAACGTGACGAGGTTTTCCAGGCGACCACATACTCCTGCCTGGAGAATGGTGGATATGCCGCAGCATGTAAAAAAAGCAAGGTCCAGGAGGCTGACCAAACTCTGGCAGGAAATGGCCATGAACCGTAATAGGTCCTATCTGGGGAGGGTGCTCCCGGTTCTGGTGACCGAAACCGGCAGAGGAATGACCATGAAGGCCAGGTCCGACAACTACAGGGAGATTGTGGTAAGGGGTACACCGGCTCTGGGAAGCCTTAATAGGGTTAGGATTGTGAAGGTCAATCCCTTTTACCTCGTAGGCGCTGTCCAACGCTGATAACGACTTCAAGATATTACGGCAAATTGATGAAATTTTAAATTTTAATCGTTAAAAAGTAGGGATATTTGCCTATAATTCCGCGAAAATGGCAAAAATTTATTCGCCCCAGTTATTTAATCATGTATAGCATCTTAATACTGCAATGATCGGTACAACAAGCCTTATTAATCATGAACATAATTAACCGTGATGTTTACGACGCTCCCTATGATCATGGAGGTACCTGAAGAATAACGATATCTCAGAGCCTCCCCGGCGGAGTGTGTGGAAACATATGCAGAAATATAGGAGGTCAGAAACTTGGCCGAGGAGAAAAAATACAAGTCGGTAACATATAAAAAAGGGGAAGAGGCTAAAACTACTGTTCTGATGGAGGAGACGAGGGTTTTTGAGCCACCCAAAGAGCTGGTAGAGCAGTCCAATGTCTGGCAATGGATGCAGAAGAAGGGTTTCACCGACGAGAGGGAGATGCGCAAGTGGACCCAAGATAATTTAGAAGAGTTCTGGGGCGAGATGGCAAATGAATATGCCGATTGGGATGTGCCCTTCAAAACGGTCCTCGACTGGCAGCCACCATACGCAAAGTGGTTCCCGGACGGCAAGATCAGCATGACTTACAACTGTCTCGACAGGCATGTGAAGACCTGGAGGCGGAACAAGGTCGCCTACATCGCCGTGGGAGAGCCGGTTGATGACGTCAGGCTGTTTACATACTGGGACCTGTACAGGGAGGTCAACAAGCTTGCCAACGGTCTGAAGAGCCTGGGCGTCAAGGACGGCGACAGGGTCAGCATTTATCTCCCAATGATTCCCGAGCTTCCCATCGCCATGATGGCGTGCGCCAAGATAGGCGCGATTCACAGCGTCGTTTTCTCAGGCTTCAGCGCGAAGGCCTACGGCGACAGGGTGAAGGACGGCGAGTCGGTGGTGAGCATCACCTGCGATGGATTCTGGAGGCGCGGAAAGACTGTGCCCCTGAAGGCACAGGCCGATGAGGGGATCGCGGATGCGCCCAGCATCAGGAATCAGATCATCTACAAGCGAACCGGCCAGGATGTCCCCTGGAATGAAGGAAAAGACATCTGGTGGCATGATCTCGTAAAGGACCAGTCGAGAGAGTGTGAATCGCTTCCGGTGGATTCCGAGCACAGGCTGTACATCCTCTACACATCCGGTACCACAGGGAAGCCGAAGGGCATCGAGCATGCGGTTGGCGGATACTGTGTTGGACCACCACAGACCCTCAGCTGGGTCTTCGACCTCAAGGAGGATGACGTCTGGTGGTGTGCAGCAGACGTAGGATGGGTCACAGGTCACAGCTATATTGTATATGCTCCGCTCCAGCTGGGCGCAACCGGTGTCATGTACGAGGGATCTCCAGACTTCCCGGACATCGGAAGATGGTGGAAGATCATAGAGGACTACGGCGTGACTGTGCTATACACGTCTCCGACCGCTATTCGGATGTTCATGCGCGCAGGAGATGAATGGCCTGCAAAGTATGACCTGAGTAGCCTGAGACTTCTCGGGAGCGTCGGCGAACCGATAAACCCGGAGGCGTGGATCTGGTACCGAAAGAACATCGGCGCGGATAAGCTCCAGATCATGGACACCTGGTGGCAGACCGAGACTGGCACCTTTGCCGTGTCGCCGCTGCCGATCACGCCGCTGAAGCCAGGCTCGGCTACATTACCGCTCCCGGGCTATGGCGTTGAAGTTCTGGACGAGAAGGGAGAGCCAGTTCCGCTGGGTGGTGGCGGCAATATAGTACAGACCACCCCATGGCCATCGATGCTGAGGGCCTTCTGGAAGGATCCCGAGAGGTACATGAGTACCTACTGGGAGTTCTACTGGGATACACATCCTGGCTACTACCTGGCAGGTGACAAGGGGAGAAGGGATAAGGATGGCTACTTCTGGGTCCAGGGTCGTATCGATGACGTTCTCAACGTGGCAGGTCACAGGATAGGCAACTCCGAGGTGGAGTCTGCGTGTGTGAGCTATCCGGACGTTGCAGAGGCAGCATGCATCGGAAAGCCGGACGAGGTGAAGGGTGAGGTCATAGTCGCCTTCTGTGCTCTGAATGCAGGCGTTGAGGGGACCGACGAGCTCAAGACGGCAATCTACAAGCATGTGGGTAAAAACCTCGGCAAGATCGCTGCGCCATCGGAGATATACTTCGTTGCTGACGTGCCCAAGACCCGCAGCGGAAAGATCATGCGCCGCATCATCAAGTCGAAGGCGATGGGCCAGGATGTTGGTGACACCTCTACCCTTGCCAACCCGGAGGCGGTGGACCACATCCCGACAATCGTGTAGATGTGGGTGATCCACATCTATTTTTTTCTCGCTTTTATTGCATGTCGTTTCATATTCAGCAGCTTCATCCGGACGAGCTTCGCCTCTCCGTCAGGTTGCGTCTTTTCATACTGCATAAATATCTATCTTCTGAAATTGTTTAAATGAACTCATAAAGTTATACTTTATGTACAATTAAAAACAAGAGTTGACCCTAAAGTTATTTGAGTATTAACCTATTAAAACGTAAAATACAAATTAATAAGAAATTTTTGGCATGCATGTTCTAGGAAGTTTTGGGGCAGGGGTATCCATGAAGTAAACGTTCATGATATCCAGTCTCATGCCTGAATAACGAAAATCGGTAGGCACCAGCAGTCTGGGTCGTCATTTCCATGGCAAATGCAGGTGTGTGCATACATCTTATCGACAGGGTATCTCACGCATTTTAGCACGATTAATCGTTATACAAAAACCACATTTTGCACCACATACTCCAAAAATTTTGGCACGATTAATAGTTATCAATCACTATTCTCGACAGATTTATAAACGTAAAGGTAAAAACAGCAGCAGTGTTTCTGAAACGGCCCCGGATGCATGGAGGTCGATCTTGGCAGGTTATGTGAGGAGATTAGTCAGAGGGTGTAGAAGATCGGAAGCCGTACTTCATAAATGTAGATTCTTCGCCGGATCAATCTCATCATTTAGGTGGGTGTGCGGAAACACTTGATGATATGAAAGGAGGATATAAACTTGGCTGAAAAAGCAACCGCAAAGACTGCTGTTCTGCAGACAGAAACGAGGATTTTTGAGCCACCCGCGGACTTGGTGGACAATTCCAACGTCATGCAGTGGATGAAGAAGAAGGGGTTCAAGACCGAGAAGGAGATGCGTTCATGGTGTTCCGAGAATTACGTCGAGTTCTGGGACGAGATGGCCAAGGAGTACGTCGACTGGTTTGAACCTTACACCACGGTGATGGATAATTCCGACATGCCCTACTTCAAGTGGTTCACCGGCGGCAAGGTCAACATGACCTACAACGCCGTGGACAGGCATGCCGCGTCGGACAAGAAAGACAAACTTGCTTACATATTTGTCCCCGAGCCCACCGACGAGGAGACTCAGAAGATCACCTACGGCGAGCTGGCCAAAGAGGTAAACAAGTTCGCCAACGGCCTGAAGAGCCTGGGTGTGGAGAAGGGCGACAGGGTAAGCCTCTACATGCCCATGATCCCCCAGCTGCCCATCGCCATGCTGGCCTGCGCCAAGCTCGGCGCCATTCACAGCATCGTATTCTCAGGGTTCAGCGCCAAGGGCTTCGGAGATCGAGTGAAAGACTGCGAGGCGAAGGTGGCCATTACCACCGACGGGTTCTACAGACGCGGCAAGCCCATGCCGCTGAAGTCACAAGCAGACGAAGCCATCGCGGATGCGCCAAGCGTTGAGCACCTGATAGTCTACAAGCGAACAGGCATAGACGTAGACTGGAAAGAAGGACGAGACCTCTGGTGGGATGACCTGGTTGAGGGCAAGTCTGATGAGTGTGAGGCGGAAAAGCTGGATCCCGAAGACAGGCTGTTCATCCTTTACACCTCCGGGACTACAGGAAAGCCCAAGGGTATCGAGCACGCGCAGGGCGGATACATTGTCGGACCGGCGCAGACCCTCGACTGGGTCTTCGACATCAAAGAGGATGACGTCTGGTGGTGCACCGCCGATATCGGATGGATTACAGGCCACTCCTACATCGTCTACGGCCCGCTTGTCCTGGGCTGTACAAGCATGATGTACGAGGGATCTCCAGACTACCCCGACTTCGGAAGGTGGTACAAGATCATAGAAGACAACAAGGTCACTATTATCTACACCGCCCCCACCGCGATCAGGATGCTCATGAAGCAGGGCTCGGAATGGCCCGAGAAGTACGACCTGACCAGCCTCAGACTCCTTGGAAGCGTGGGCGAGCCCATAAATCCCGAGGCGTGGATCTGGTACCGCAAGAACTTCGGTGCGGATAAGCTTCAGATCATGGATACCTGGTGGCAGACCGAGACGGGAACCTTCATCAACTCTCCGCTGCCCATCACCCCGCTGAAGCCGGGATCCTGTTGTTTCCCGCTACCGGGATACAACGCCACCGTATACGACGAGCTCGGAAACGAGGTACCCCTGGGCGAGGGCGGCAACATCGTGATGCCCACCCCCTGGCCGTCGATGCTCAGGGCCTTCTACAAGGACACCGAGAGGTACCAGAAGGAATACTGGTCCATGTACTGGGATACCCCCAAGCGTGGCACCTACCTGGCAGGCGACAAGGCCACCAGGGACAAGGACGGCTACTTCTGGATCCAGGGTCGTATCGACGACGTGCTGAGCGTGGCCGGTCACAGGATCGCCAACGCAGAGGTCGAGTCTGCGATCGTGGCTCATCCCAGTGTCGCAGAGTCGGCAGTTGTCGGAAAGCCCGACGAGATCAAGGGCGAGATAATCGTCGCCTTCGTCGCCACGATCAAGGGCGTCGAGGAGACCGACGATCTCAAGAAGGACATAAGGGCCTTCGTGAGAACGTCGCTCGGCCCGGTGGCCATGCCTTCGGAGGTCCACTTCGTCCCCGATCTGCCCAAGACACGAAGCGGCAAGATCATGCGCCGTGTGATCAAGGCCAAGTCCCAGGGCAAGCCCACTGGTGACGTATCGGCTCTGGCCAACCCAGAAGCAGTAGAGGCTATACCGCTCATCGTATAGAAGTGAGCGGATCCTCTTTCCTCTATTTTTTTTCGTCGTATACATATTTATCCTACCATTAATATTCTGCCATTAATCTGGCCGGCCACGATCAGGCTATACCCTACACACCGGGTTACATTTTTTTTCCTTCGTGTTTGAAACCACCTGGGCGGTAAATCTACATTTTGAACTCAAATCACCACAATTTTCAGCATATTGAACATGATGTACTGTGATCAATCGTTATAAAATGTGTTTTCGACAGATTTATAAGCAATAAAACGGAAATTGCGTCAGTGTTTCCGAGTCGGCTCCAGAAGCGAGATGATCTATCGTAGCAGATGATGAAAAATATGCATCTGTCTATGGATGGGTCATAGCATTTAGAATACGGTTAGAAAAAGGCCGGAAACGCTTCAAATTAAGGTTTAAAAGGAGGATACATACTTGGCTGAAGAAAAAACAGGAACCACCAAGGCTCTGATGGAAGAAACCAGAATTTTTGAGCCACCCAAGGAACTCGCCGAGAACTGCAACGCCGCGAAGTGGATGAAGGATAAGGGCTTCGCGACCGAGAAGGAGATGCGTGCCTGGTGCGGTGAGAATTACGTAGAGTTCTGGGACGAGATGGCCAAGACCTACGCCGACTGGTACGAGCCCTACACCCAGACGCTCGACGACTCCGGCATGCCCTACTTCAAGTGGTTCACCGGTGGCAAGATCAACGTATTCTACAACGCCATCGAGAGGCACGTGAAGAACGGCAAGGCGGACAAGGTCGCATATATATTTGTGCCCGAGCCCACCGACCAGGAGGTCAAGAAGTACACCTACGGCGATCTGTACGAGCAGGTCAACAAGCTGGCCAACGGTATGAAGAGCCTGGGTGTTGTGAAGGGCGACAGGATCTCCATCTACATGCCCATGCTTCCCGAGACCGTCATGGCCATGCTGGCCTGCGCCAAGATCGGTGCTATTCACAGCCTGGTATTCTCCGGTTTCAGCTCCAAGGGGTTCGGAGATCGGGTCAAGGACTGTGAGGCAAAACTGGTCTTCACCGCGGACGGATTCTACAGGCGCGGCAAGCCCCTGCCACTGAAGCCCCAGGCCGATGAGGCTGTATCGGACGCACCGAGCGTCGAGCACATGATCGTCCTCAAGAGGACCGGCATAGACACCCCCTGGACCGAGGGCCGTGACGTCTGGTTCGACGAGCTAGTGGAGAGCCAGTCTGCAGACTGCGAGACCGAAGTTCTGGACGCCGAGGACAGGCTGTTCATCCTGTACACCTCAGGGACCACAGGAAAGCCCAAGGGTATCGAGCACGTCCACGGCGGGTACTGTGTTGCACCTGCTCAGACCCTTCACTGGGTATTCGACCTGCAGGAAGATGACGTCTGGTGGTGTACTGCCGATGTCGGATGGATCACCGGTCACTCGTATGTTGCATACGGACCACTCTGTCTGGGCGTAACCAGCATCATCTACGAGGGATCACCAGACTACCCCGACTTCGGAAGGTGGTACGAGATCATACAGGAACACAAGGTCTCGGTATACTACACCGCACCCACCGCGGTCAGGATGCTCATGAAGCAGGGCTCGGAGTGGCCCGAGAAGTACGACCTCTCCAGCATAAGGCTGCTGGGATCTGTCGGTGAGCCCCTGAACCCAGAGGCGTACGTCTGGTACCGCAAGAACTTCGGCAACGATAAATGTCCCATCATGGACACCTGGTGGCAGACTGAGACTGGCTGCTTCATCATATCGCCTATGCCGATGACGCCCTGCAAGCCAGGATCTGTCGCGTACCCGTTGCCCGGGTTCAACACAACGATCTATGACGAGGAAGCAAACGAGGTCCCATTGGGCGAGGGCGGCAACATCGTGAACCCCACGCCCTGGCCATCCATGCTCAGAGCCTTCTACAAGGACACCGAGAGGTACCAGAAGGAATACTGGTCCATGTACTGGGAGGCCAAACCCGGCACCTATCTGGCAGGCGACAAGGCCACCAGGGACAAGGACGGATATTGGTTCATACAGGGCCGTATCGATGACGTTCTCAGCATAGCCGGTCACAGGATCGCCAACGCCGAGGTCGAGTCATCTCTGGTCGCTCACAAGGACGTCGCCGAGGCTGCGGTCATCGGCAAGCCCGACGAGATCAAGGGCGAGGCAATCGTCGCCTTCGTCACCCTGAACAAGGGTATTGAAGAGACCGACGAACTTGCAAAGGCGCTGAGGACTCACGTCAGGACCACGCTCGGCCCGCTGGCCATACCCGCAGCGGTCCTCTTCGTTGCCGACGTGCCCAAGACTCGAAGCGGCAAGATCATGCGCCGTGTAATCAAGGCCAAGGCCCTGGGCAACCCCACCGGCGACACATCGGCTCTCGCCAACCCAGAAGCCGTAGATATGATACCGCTGATTTGAGGGCGAAAGCTCCGGATCTGGCATATCTGGAAGAGCGGGGTTATCCCCGCTCGAGCTTTTTTTTTTCGTTTCGGATCTTCTCTTTTATGACTTACTCGGCAGTGGTCTAGTATTTGGTTGGTGTTTTATGGTGACCGGACCAGGTAAACGATGATGCAGATCACAGGCAGGATAAATCCCAGGACCAGCATCATGATGGCGTACTTCAACCGCTTGTACTTGAGGTTGAGGATACGCGTATAAGTTCCGAGCGCCTTCTCGTGTGAATAAATATCGTCGTAATGTGAGACCGGTACAAAGACACGCAGGGCAAGGACCATGCTGATGAGCCAGAATATGATGGGAGCAACAAACACCACGACCAATACAGCCTGCTCACACGGCTCTAGTTGCTGCGCTACAAGCCCCTTCTTGAGATCGCTGAGGGAGATGGCAACAAAGTTAGATGCCCAATAGCAGACCCGCCGTGCTGATGACCTGCTTGGCGCCACACTCTTGACTATCGATCCCTTTTTCGATCATGTCTTGCGCAGTACCCAGCAAGGCGAGATCGCTATCATTAAGCGGTAGGCCATCGACTTCGATGACCTCATCGTTGTCGCTCATCGCCCATCACATGAAGATCTTTTTCACCAGGTCATCCTTCTTTCCCTGGCTCAGCCATATCTTGTTCTCCGTCCCGCAGTACGGACACTCTGCGACGAAGGCAACCGCGCCCGGGTCGCCGGGCTCTGCCGGCCCGCCGCCGGTTTCCACGTGGGCGCGCTCGTCCCAGAGGAACTTGCCCTCCGGGGCGGTGCAGCGGGGGTTGACGCACTTGATGCGAATCATGATTTTCCTCTTATCGTTTCCCGTCCTGAAAGTTGGCGTTCATCCGTCTTGGATGCTCTTCTCCAGACGTTCCCGAACCTTTTGGGCGTCTGCCGCCAATGGGCTGCTGCCCAGTTCTATGAACAACGTCTCTGCCTGCCGGATTAGGTCCAGCGCTCGCTCTAAGTTGCCCTCTGTTTCCTCCAGGAAGGCTGTCACGGCCAGCAATTTGGCGATGCCACTCTTGTCTCCCAGCGCTTGAAAAATCTTCAGGCTTTCTTCGTAGAGGCGGTGCGCTTCGTCGAGGTCACCGGTGTCCCGCGCCAATATTCCCAAGTTCTGCAGCGATTTGGCAACGCCACTCTTGTCCCCCAGATCTTGGAATACTTTCAGGCTTTCTTCACATAGGCGGCATGCTTCGGCGGGGTTGCCGGTGATCCCCACCAGGTTTCCCAAGTTGAGCCGCGATTTGGCAACGCCACTCTTGTCCCCCAGCTTTCGGAATATCTTCAGGCTTTCTTCGCATAAACGGCGTGCTTCGGCAAGGTTGTCGGTGACCTGCGCCAGGTTTCCCAAGTTCTGCAGCGATTTGGCAACGCTGCACTTGTCTCCCAGCTCTTGAAAAATCTTCAGGCTTTCTTCGTAGAGGCGGTGCGCTTCGTCGAGGTTACCTGTGTCCCGCGCCAGTATTCCCAGACTGAGCAACGTATTGGCAACGCCACTCTTGCCCCCCAGATCTTGGAACATTTTCAGGCTCTCTTCGCATAGACGGCGTGCTTCGGTGGGGTTGCCGGTGATCCCCACCAGGTTTCCCAGGTTGAGCAGCGATTTGGCAACGCCGCTCTTGTCTCCCAGCTCTCGGGACATCTTCAAGCTTTCTTCGTAGAGGCGGCGCGCTTCGTCGAGATCGCCGGTATCCTGGGCCATGCGTCCAAGGTTATGCAGTGATTTGGCGACGTTGCTATCGTCTCTCAGCCCTTGGAACGTCTTCAGGCTCTCCTCGCATAGTCGTCGTGCTTTGGTGGTGTCACCAGTGACCTGTGCAAGGATTCCCAAGTGATGCAGCGACCAGGTGACGCTGCTCTTGTCTCCCAGCTCCCGAAACGTCTTCAGGCTTTCCTCGGATAGCCGTTGCGCTTCAGTGGTGTCACCAGTGTCCTGCGCCAGGGCCCCCAGGATGAGCAGCGACTGAGCCTCGAAGCTTCGGTCTCCCAGCTCTTTACCGGCTCTAACCGCTTCTTCTAGCCGTTTTCTTCGCTCGTTCCAATAGCCTCTTGTATCAAGATAAGAGTTCATCGCCGGAACAAATCCTTTGACCATCTCCCACTCTTCTGCCGCGTATGCCCAGTCCATCCCCGCCAGGATGTTCTCTCTTTCGGCTTCCAGAGCGTCGTAGTTCTCGTTGAACTGCAGAGCATACGCCATGAAGAGATTGGCGGCACGGCGGTGGTGGGCGGCCATTGTCTCCTTCCCGGCTTTGCCGGAAGCATACTGGCGCATGAGCGGGTGGAGCCGGTAGCGCTGCAGGACGATCTCTTTTCCGGATTCGTCCAAGCCACGAAGGACCTGCACGTCCACGAAGGACTTGCGCACCAGCTCGCTCAGGTCCTCTTGCCATCCTGGCAAGGGATTTTCGCCCACAAAATAGGGCTCCGCACAGGCGAGCCGGATACTTTCTTCAGTCACCCAGCTGGCAAAGGCGGCCATCCTGTGTAGCAGCTCGCGCTCGCTCTCGCCCAGGGTGTTATAGGAGAAGTCGAAGCGCTGGGAGACTTCTTTGGGCGGCGCTCTTCTCAGCATATCCAGTATCATCCCTAGAGAGTAATCCCACACCAGCGCCGCCGCCAGCTTGATCCCTAGCGGATGCCCTTCCAGATGGACCAGGATCTTGCCCAGCATCTTTTCGTCAAGCGATGCAAGGCGCGCGCCCCCTTCAGGGGCGCGTTGTCGCGCTTCGGTGACGAATAGGGTAATCGCTTCCAGGGGTTCCATCTGCTCCACGTCGATGTGCCTGCCATCGCGTTCCAGCGACTCTCGGGATGTTACGAGGGCGGCGCTCGGTTGTGGGATTCCCTCCAGGAACCTCCAGAGCGCGGGATCTTTTATCGTCTCGGCGTTGTCCACCACGATGAGGCACGGCGTTTCCAGGTCTCGCAGTCGACCCAGGACGATATCTCGCTTGGCATCTATGGGCGAGGTGCGGAACTCGTGGCCGAATACGTTGGCAAAGGCGTCCAGGAGCTCGTTCAGGCCGAAATTTTCGAGGCCTTCTGCGCTGC
>CAYQFP010000016.1:17643-20065 GCA_964416865.1 uncultured Methanotrichaceae archaeon | reverse complement strand
CTAAGTACCAATAAAGTATATTATAATCTTTATTATAATCACTTTTATCGTCTTGTGGCGGTGATATAGACTCAATCACAAAATTTTTCGGTGTATAATAAACTAAATGGCAATTACTGCCAGTCATATTGATTACTTCCTTAGCTATGTCTTCGAAAAGAGGTACTAAAGGAGTAATATCATCTATAATTTGTTTGTATTTACCTCCAGTCATCCTCGCTATACGTTCAAGATAAGTACTACTCTCCCAAGTTATCTCTCCTAATCCTATTGTATATATGGTGATTTTACATTCAGCTGCACTTTTCGCTTGGTAGTCAAGGCATCTATTATTGTCTATATAACGTGCATCATTTAAAAAAACAATTACTTTTTTAGAAGGGGTATCCGGTTTAAATACATCAATGGAACCCTTTAGTCCTTCACATAAATTTGTACTATCGTTAACCGGAGCTCTTGTTCGCAGTTTGTCAAGTTCATCAATTATATCATCTAAATTGTCAGTCAATCCTGTACTATAATTTGGAGTCACTTCTGAGTCCCAGACTATTATTGCTACTCTACTATTAGCTCTATTTGATTTGAGTATGTTGACGAATTTTATTGCAGCGTCTACCCGTTTATTATCGGGATCGGTTTCACTCATGCTTACAGAGTTGTCGATTGACAAAACTACATCAATAGGGCCTTTTATCGGTGACCCTATACCAGATATATTCAGAATTATTTTACTTTCGTTTGGCATTATACAAGAATCATTAGTCCAAATTTCTTTTGGGTTTATATCATGTCTTAGAACTACCTTAGGTTCGGGATCAGGAATATTATTTTCGTAATCATCGCCGTAAGAATCAATGGGCAACACTAAAGCTCTGAAAAGCGATATTATTAGTACAAAATCACAGTATTTCATAATTCCGTCCTCGTAATTGTATCCATTGATGATAAGTCCGGTAGATTGAGTTTGGTTGATGGTGTATGAGATAATCATTAAAGAGAGCTAACGATGGCGTTTTTGTTGATAATCCTGATTGAACGTATTTCTCCCTAAAACCTACCTTGGTACAGTATTTCCAAAAAACACCAACCGTTTGAAAAAATGCTACCATAAATCCCTAATTGTTATAACGTATAGATAAACCTTTTTGTGCATGCAGATCATTCGAATATAATAATTAATTTATGTATATTAAAAAAATATGATGGCGTTGTGGGAAATAGTTAAATAGAAAAAGCTTTAAAAGCAACTTAGGGCAACTGGGCTCCGTGGAAAAAAATATGAAATCTCTTGTTTGTCTTTCGTTGGTGTTTTTTTTGGTCGTGCCGTCTACTTTTGGTGTTGTAAGTGGCCCATATTCATCCGGAGAGATTATTACTAATTATCCAGAGCCACCCGATCCATTTATAGAATTTATTAATGTTGATAGCTTATATGTAAATCCATCAGAATTGGATTATTTCTATAAACACACAGGAAAAAACATTGGGCATTCCGCAAAAGCAAGATCTAGTTTAAGCATTTTAGCTGCAAGTGGTCCGCCGAATGTGTCCCTCCCTGATGGGAAGGTAGATCCTTTTCCAGGAGTGGATGGCCGTCCCTCAACACAGGATGACCGTCCCCAAATCAATCCGACTACTGACTATAACACTTGTTGTGAAGTCCTGCACAATCTGACGGTAGATTGTAATGATTGTTGTAAACGCCTTTATGAACTTGAAGAAAAACGTACGAAAGAACTTACGCACAATAATTCTTCTGTTTTGATGTTTGAGCCCTCTTTTACCCTTAATCTGGATATTGGCGGATCTAGCGCCTCTTCACAAATATCTCAGGATCCAACATATGGGCAATCATACCAACCCAACTATTACCCGAATCACAATCAATATTATAATTATTACTATGGGCCTTTTTTGATTCGTAGTAATGAAGTATCGAAGCGCAATGAGTACTACGTTCAAACGGCGCCTAACGTAATGGGAACTTCAGCGAGTGTCAGACGCGGTGAACGAATTCCCTTGTGGTCTAAGATAGAAAGCACTGGGATCTACTTCTCCTACGAGTGGACGATGATAGATTCGTATTACTCACCAGAGGCCAGGAATTTTAAGATTAAAACTGGCGGATGGTATCCCTCTTGGTTTAGTAGCTATATACCTGGGTGGCATGTTCTTCGTTACTATTGCAGAGACTGGAGCAACGACGTGTATATATACGTCTGGCCATGATGGTAAATATAATTAACATGCTATATAAGCAGTATAACGCCTTCGCAGAGAAGATGCTATAGTATGGAACTCTTTCGTATACATTCTGATAAAAGTATCCTTTAGACCGCAGCCCACCAGTTTTCTCATCCCCCTCGAACGATCCTAACGATCATCGCCACCCCGGCCAGGTTTATCATCAGTATGAGAAACG
>CAYQFP010000016.1:0-17543 GCA_964416865.1 uncultured Methanotrichaceae archaeon | reverse complement strand
ACGATCCTAACGATCATCGCCACCCCGGCCAGGTTTATCATCAGTATGAGAAACGCGCCCAAAAGCGTCCTCCTCTCTACATGGGGAAGCGCAGGCCAGGCGACGACGACGCCCGATGTCCTGTCCGTGGTGGCCAGGTCCAAGAGCCCGTCGCCGTTCAGACATACCGGGACCGACCGTCTGCCCACTCCCACAGTATAGGCACCCCGATCCATCCCTCTGAAGATGTACCCGGAATCACCGGCAACTTCGGCCACCAGGCCGCCATCCCGGTGCACCCTCACCACATCTGCAGGCTCTATTCCCCTGACCACCAGATCGTAGCGCTTCCGCACCGGCATGTCAACTCCCTCAGACCGGGAGAGTCTCCCATCCAGGCCCAGCATCCCTACGATCGTCGGCGCTATATCGGTCTGGGACCAGGCCCCGGTCAAGATAATATCGTCGACGCCGGGCCCCATAAAGACCGCAGGGATCCTGAGGCTCTCCATCCGGCCGGGGTCTATTTGGCCCCCATCGGCGGTCACCAGGAGCAGAAGTTCCTGCTCCTCACAGGCCCGGACCAGCCTCGCCAGGGGTTCGTCCAGCGAGGCGATCGCTTCCAGGTACGCTTCAGGCTCCAGGAGACTGCCTGCATCTTCCACCCCGCTCAGGTCCACCAGGAGGACGAAAGGCGGATCCAGGGTCTTTACCAGATCGACGGCGGCGTCCAGACCCCAGGAATTGGAGCCGATGCAGCCCTCGATCCCGCGCCCTGCAGCATACGCGGGAAACTGGTCTCGCCATCCACAGAGCCGCGATACCAGATCGGGAGATATACCGGTTCTCGTTCCCACCACAGGCTTCGCGTCCAAGGCGACAGCGACACCTTTGCCGAAGAGGAGGAAGGCGTCTTGCTCCAGCGCCAGAGACAGGGAGCCCTTTTGGAGCAGGGCCACACAGGTGAAGTTATCCTCCCGGGCCAGGTCGAACACCGTCGTCCCCTCCAGAGGCTCGCCTGCCCAGGAACACCCGGTGACCAATACGTTGTGACCGGAACCCGGCACCGGAACCCTGACGTCCAGCACCCTGGCACCACCGGCGAGGCTGAAGAGCGCCGCTTTTCCCATGACCCCACCATCGTACTCGGGATAGACGTTGGACGAAACCATCCCGTCGATCACCAGTACCACCGCTCCCTGGGGATGGTCTGGTGGTTGCCCTACCCAAACCTCGGTCAGAGACTGAGCAGAGCCCAGAAGCAGAAAAAAAAGGAGGATTTGTAGGCGCATCTCAGAAGTCGGTCATTACCCGGTACTGATCGATCTCCGTCTGCTTGAGCTGGGCCAGGAACCGATCTGCGGCATCGTTGATATCCTTCGACCTGGTGATGGCCCGCCCAGTCACGATTATATCCGCACCAGATCCTAGGGCCTCGGCCACGGTATCCACCCTGATACCTCCTGCCACCGCCACCAATAGCCTGCGAGGTGAAGACTCGGCCAGCTTCTTGATCTCCGTTATGGTCTTCCAGTTGTGCTTCTCCGCCTCCATATCTATGGCCCTGTGCATCTCGACGACGTCGGGCAGCATCGAGAGCCCTTTCAAGACCTCCAGGGGATCGGAGACGTTCAGCATATCGATAATCGAATACAGTCCGGTTTTTTTGGCCTCCTTGATGGCCAGCTCCAGCGTCTTGTGGGGCGCAAGACCCGACATCACCACGGCATCTGCGGTAGCGTCGGCGGCCAGTCTGACTTCCAGGTTGCCGGTATCCAGGATCTTCAGGTCCAGGACCACGAAGGACCCCGGTCTTGCCGCCCTTATATCCTTGACCACATTGACGCCGAACTTCTTCACCAGGGGCGTTCCAGCCTCGATCAGGACATGGTCGCTGTCAGGAAGTAGAGAGAGCACCCTCTTGACCTCTGCGAGGTCCACCAGGTCCAGAGCCACCTGGAGATAGGGAGGGTCCCACAACCTGGTCACCCGGAAACCCATCACGGGATGGGTGGAACGGTCCTTCTCGTAGAGCATAGTCTCAGCATCGGGGAACTTGTCTACGGCTCTTTGGATCGATAGCTTGGTGGCGCTGTAGTTGTACCTGTATATGGCATCGTAGTCGCGCGCCTCTGGATGTATGAAGACGCTGGCGATTATCACCATCTTTTCGATATCTTCCACAGGAAGGACGCCTTCCGCCACGGAATCTGCCACCGCCTTGGCCACCGCGGTCTGTGCCGGCCCGAATATCTTGCCCGCTTGTTCCATGTTCTTCACGGTAACCTTGGGCACGATCAGGGTCGCAGGCTTGGCCGGCAGATTTGGTCTTATCACTGAAAGCAGCGGGGTATGGCCTGCGGAAAGCTGCGATAGTCCGTTTGCAAAGGCCGTGCCCACTGGCCCCTCTTTATCTCCTATAATTAGATCGATGTGGGCGAGTTCGGGCCCCTCGCCGATAAGTGCTTCTCCTACTAAAAACAAGTCTTCACCTCTTGAAGGGGAGGGCATTATAAGGGTATTAATCTTTTTGCCATAGCCAAGCCCTATATGATCTGCCAGTAGATAAGGGGCGCCAGAGCCAAAAGGGTCAGGCCGGTGGCCAGCCTGATCCCTGCTCTGTGGTTCTTTCTAAACTCGTCCACCTTGGCTGGGCTCATCCCCAGGGTGATGAAACCCCCCAAAAGGATCACCGGAAGAATCACACCCAGGTTGTAGAATAGCAGGTAAACCGCGCCGTCTGAGTAACCCTGCTCAGAGATCATACCCAGGATGGCGATATAAACCGCGCCAACACAGGGCGCCTTGACCAGGGAGAATAGGGCTCCTAAAAGAAAGTAAGATACGTACCTGCCCCTGGTGATGAGTTTCTCGATGTATCTGTCTGCCCACCCGGCCCTGAATAGAGACTTGGAGTTGTTGCTCAGCCTCCTGGCGTCCTCTACGTGGACCGCGCCTAGAACCAATAGGATCAAGACGAGTCCCAACCGGAAACTCTCCTCGATGGCCTCCGCGCGAAGGGTGTGAAGCATCCCAATGCCGAAGAGGTAGTACATGGCGAATATCCCGAAGGCGAAGCAGACCACCATCGCCAGAAGGTCTCGCCGCCTGCCGGTGCTGGAGATCACCGCCGTGGAGAGGAAGGCCAGTATCCCCAGGAGGCAGGGGTTGAAACCGGCCAGGAGCCCCGCCAGGAAGACGGTCGTCATGGAAAGAGACCCGAGATCCCAGGCGCCCTCCTGAACGTCGGAGTGACCTTTTCCCGATACCAGCGCCTCCTCGATCATAGTCTCCAGTAGATCCAGGTTGCCGTCGTAGTCCTTGTGGCCGATGATCGTGCCTTCGACTACCATGGCGGGCACCCCGCCCTTCAGGTTGTAATCCCTGATCGCCTGCCGGCCTTCTTCGGAATAGATGTCGTGGACCACCAGCTCTTGGCCTACGTGCTCGGCCAGCACCTTTTCGATCACCTCTTCGGCCGCGGCGCACTTGACGCAGCCTGGTGATGTTATTAGGATCACCTCTGCCGATGCAACCGATAGGACCAGCGCCGTGACCACCAGAAGAGATATCAGAGTTCTGTGACAGGAAGACGATAGCATCATCACTAACCTATACAAAAGAATATAAAAACTTAATTTACGCGGGGGCGACAAGGTCGCACCTCAATCGTCACCGCGCGAGGGGGATGTGCCTAGAGTCTACCCGGATGTCGTGTAATCCAGTACGGCTTCATTTCCGTCAGATTCTTCCTTGGAAGCAAAACAGATGGATGCATCGTCCTCTGCTATCAACACTATGGCAAATGGA
Source organism: uncultured Methanotrichaceae archaeon (assembly GCA_964416865.1). Classification (GTDB taxonomy): domain Archaea; phylum Halobacteriota; class Methanosarcinia; order Methanotrichales; family Methanotrichaceae; genus UBA204. Next base: position 13,754 of record CAYQFP010000016.1, on the reverse strand, counting down.
CAGGTTAAACACTCCTCGGCTGCCATCTTCATGATCTCAGTGGCGTCGAAGGTGCACCATCCTTCTTCGTCGATGGACAGCGTGGCGGTGGCATCTTCGAGATATTCGAGTTTGTCAGACCAGGTCACCGTCTCCTCGAAGAAGTTTTCTTCGGAAAAGTAAGCGATGATGTCACCCTTGGTCTCAACATCGGTGACATAGATCTTCAGGCTGGCAGACTCTATATCGTCGCCCGACTCGACGCCAACGTTCTCGAGGTTGTTCATGAATTTCAGGTAAGTTATATTCTCCGGGTCACCATCGTTGGATGATACCCATAGGGTAGTACCCAATCCATAGTTGGTATCCACCATACTGGCGTTCACGTAGACATCTTCTCCCAGCTTCGTTGTGAAACCCGCAGACCCCGCAGACGCCGCACCCATCGACAGGACCGCGCACATCAGCACACAGCCCGTTACAAATAAAGATCTCAAGCTAAACACCTCTACCGCCCATAATGTTGGTCCAGATAAAGAAACTTGTGTTCATCTTTGACCCATATGAGTCTCTTGTAGACCTCATGAGGTGGTCTTCTGGATGTATTTTTCCCGGATTTGCCCTCATCGTATCGAGAGGTCCACGTTAGGTTTATTAACCGGCGATCGCTCTTTGAACCTGTGGGTTGCTTGAGGAAGTCAGCATATGGGCGCCGCTCGGCGGGCGCAATCCTGTGTATCGTCTTTTTGCTTGTCACGGGAGCATTGGCTGCCACGCACCAGGTCGGCACCGATCTCCAGGCGGCGATAGATGCAGCGGCTCCTGGTGATACGCTCATCGTGAGTCCTGATAACTACGGTAAGATCGTGATCACCAAGAGCCTGGACCTGGTCGGCAACGGTGCCTTGATCCGGGCAAGCAGCAGAGATGCCTGCATCGAGGTGAGGGCGAACAACGTCAACATATCCGGATTCGTGGTCAGAGACGGGTTCTATGGCATAAAGCTGGATCATGTACGAGGCTGCCTGATCTCCAACAACACAGTCGTCCATTGTGTGCAACCCGGCATCACCCTGGTATACTCGGATGAGAACGTGATCAAAGACAACGTCGCCAGCTTCAACGGCCTGGGGGTGGAAGGCTGGTACGGCATATACCTATCCAACTCGAACCGGAACCATATCGAGAATAACACCGCCAACGACAACGGCGAGTACGGCATATGCCTCTTCCCCTCTTGTTGCGATAACGTCATCAGGGGGAACGTTGCAGAGAGGAACGATTATGGGATCTACATGTTCACCGACTGTTCCGGCAACCTGATCGAATCGAACCGGCTCGTCTATAACCGCAACTCCGGCCTCAAGATGATCCACGGCTGCGTCGAGAACAGGATCCTGAACAACACCATATCGGATAATGATGTGATGGGGATATCCCTCTACGAAGGCTCGGGCAGCAACCTCATAAGGGGCAACGATATCGCCAATAACGTCATGTACGGTGTCCAAATACAGGAAGGACCCGGCAACAACACCATCGTCCAGAACAACATATCCGGCAGCCAGAAAGGCATCTATCTGGACACGGACGGCAACCACATCTACAACAACCGCGTATTCGAAAACGTGATCCAAGCCCTGGACCGAGGGACAAATAAATGGTACGCCTACCCATTAGGCGGTAACTTCTGGGGAGACTATCAGGGTCAGGACCTGATGGGCGGGACCGACCAGAACGTCTCGGGAAGCGACGGCTTCGGGGACGAGCCCTACTGGATCAACGAGTACGCCCGGGACAGGTACCCCATAATGGGCCGGTCGGTCTTGCCTCTCAAGATGGTGGAGCGGACTATAATCCCCGCCCGTGCCCGTATCGGCGAGCAGGTAAAGGTCCGGGTGACCCTGGAATCGAAGTACGGGGTGGCTTGGGTATCTGCTCGTGCTCACAACGTCGTGGACCTCTCGGAACGTCCCAGGCACGTCTCCATGAGCCGGGTAGGAGACGACGTTTATGAGGGCACCTTGATGACCGCCCTGATGAACGCCGGCCGGTACGAGGTCGTGCTGACCGCAAAAGACATTAAAGGAAACAAGTTCGAAGAACCTATAGGGGAAGTGGAGCTCCTGCCCAGATCGGGCTGGAGCATAGATTAGATTCTTTCCTAAAAGGAGTGGGTTTATGTTAGAAGCTAGAAAATTTTGTTCAAATCATACTTCAACCGATCTACCCGGCCGCAGGTTCGGGCGCGATATCAAGGGTCTTTGGCTCTGCGCCCTCGGAGTACTGGTGATCAGTGCGACACTGATGAGCGGGGTCAGCGCTACTAACCCGGATTATGACTGTCCCGCCTGCAGGGGTGAAGGCGCGGTTTGGGACGGACTCAATTTCATTAATTTTGATCTCACAAATGATACCACCACCATCGATGCTCCCTGGTTCACGCCAAATGATCCCAACGCCACATCCGCAGGTCCCAAGGATCTCAGGGCGGAGATGGAAAAAGAGGCAGGGGGCTATGAAGATCTCGTTCATCCTGATTACCTTATCTCTGTCGGGGACGTCACCGGCTCGGAAGTAATACTCGACGTGGGGACCGAATACTCCGAATCCCACATCGAGGGCGCTGTGCCTCTATTCTGGGAGGAGTTCCTGGACGAAGATGACAACATAAAGTCGGCGTCCGAGATGAGCAAGGTGCTGGGCGATGCAGGCGTCTCTCCTGGAGATCAGGTGATCGTATACGGAAACTGCCCGAACTGCGGCGGCAGGTCTGTGGCCACCTTCGTCTACTGGGCGATGCGCGATCTCGGTCATGACGATGTTAAGTACCTCAACGGGGGCATAGACGCCTGGAGAGAGGCCGGTTTGTCCGTAGAGACCACGCCCAATAGCAGAGCGCCTGCCAACTATTCGTCCAGTCCCCGACATGGGTATCTGGCAGACTATGATGAGGTGGCCGGCGGTTCTCAGCTGGTAGATGCCAGGGACTTCCAGGACTTCGCCTTTGGAAAGATAGGAAACGCAGTCCACATATCTTACGAAGATGTATTGGATCAGGGCCGCATCAGGGACGGCGAAGATCTGACGGCCCTCTTCGTCGGGCTGGACAAGAGCGAGCATGTTGTAGTCTACTCGAAGGCGGGAGCCAAGGCATCGATGGTCTGGTACGCCCTCCAGCTCATGGGGTACGACGCTGGCATCTACACCTTGAACGACTGGACTGTTCACCAGTCATCCACCACGGTCGAGCTGGTGGAGGCTCATGCCGATCCCAACCCGGCCAGACCCGGGCTCGTGGACATCTACGCCGCCTTCCGGATGATCGAAGAGCCGATCGCTGAGAAAGAGACCATCGAAGAGACGACGAACGTCTCCGAGAACGATACCGTGCTCAGAACTATGGGTTGCGTCTCCTGCATGCCGCTCACCTTCTACACAGGTGGCAATATCGGCCGATCTCCTGAGAGCGATTCGGGGACGGGCGGCATAAGGCTGGGCGCTGCTGGCAGCGCACCCATCAACGCGGGGGCCATCATCTACGACCCGGCAGGCGTTGAGGTTGACAGTATACTCCTGACGCTCGCCTCTGACGACCTATACGTGGGCATCTGGGATGCCACCGGTAAACCCGATGGACTGTACTCGGTAACACTAGTCGCTGCGCCATCGGGGGGCATTACCACCAGCTTCGAGGAAGCGCTGATCGTGGAGATCTCCGGTACCGCGCCGATCTCGAAGAGCACCTCGACAAGATACAAGGAGCTTGGCAGAGGTTCTATATGAGATGAAGCGCTCAACACCCTTATTTTTTCTATCTTTTCTTGTGCTGACCTATGCTCTTGGTCCGGGGGCCTCATATCCTGGCGCAGAAGGGCCGACTGGTTGGTTCACCTGTGACCAGACACCGCCCGTCATCCTCGGCATCGAGGCGCCGGATACTGTGACATACGGGAACCTGACCGAGATCAACGCCCTGGTCCGAGACGAGACTGGCATCGGTTCGGTACATGCCGAGGTGGGCGGGCGTTTCATTCCCATGATAGATATTCAGAGGAACGGGAGCTATGTGGGCTATTGGAGTCCCAACATTTCTCCGGGAAACTACACGATCACCATCGTTGCGGTGGACAGATGCGGCAACGCCGCCAAGGACGGGAACCAGACCGTTGCCGTCTTCGATCCACGGGACCTGAACTTTAATCGGATCGAGGACAGCCTGGAGTGCCTGGGGCCGGATGAGCTGAGGGTAATCGTCATACACGACAAGAACGTTACCCTGGAGGAGGTGGTCCTAGGACGGTTCAGGGTTGAGCCGGGGATCTTGTCGGGTTTCTCCGTGGTGATCCCGGGCAATCGGTTAGAAGACCTGGCCAGGCTTGGGGGTGTTGAGGGGATATATAGAGACCAGAAGCTCCAGATCCTGGGCGATCTGGAAAATGAATACATCCCCCATGAAGATCCCCGGATGAGGGTGCCCAACGCCACCGGCAAGGGGGTGACGGTGGCCGTGCTGGACACGGGTATCGATCCGAGGCATCGGTCTTTAGACGACATGGACGACGATCTATCCACCAACGATCCCAAGATCGTCGCCTTCAAGGACTTCGTGAACGACCGCAGCGAGCCCTATGACGATCATGGTCACGGGACCCATTGTGCCGGGCTTATAGCGGGCACCGATGGCGGGGTCGCGCCCGGGGCGAGACTGGTGGTGGTCAAGGTGATGGACGATAAGGGTGCTTGCTACCTATCAGACGCCCTCAAGGCTCTCGAATGGTGCATGGAGGTGCAAGACGAGCTGGGGATAGATGTAATATCCTTCAGCGTTGGAGGAGAAGCTTCTCGCGATGGGATATCGCTCCTGGACAGGACCTGCGACCGGATAGTGGACGATGGGATGGTGGTCTGCGTGGCTGCGGGCAACTCCGGACCATCCTCCAGATCGATCGTGATCCCCGGCAGTGCAGAGAAGGTGATAACCGTGGGGGCGGTTGATGCAAAAGGGGTGATCTACCGGAGATCTTCCCGTGGTCCGGCCTCGGACGGCAGGATCAAGCCCGACCTGGTGGCGGTAGGTGTGGATGTAGGCTCTGCCAGGGCAGGAACTCTCCAGGGTCGGAGCGCCATGGACGGGACCTCGATGGCCGCACCCCAGGTGGCGGGAGCGATCGCGGTTCTCCTAGAAAAAGAGCCGGGTTTCGGTCCGGCAGATATAAAGAGGGCGCTGCTCAGGTCGGCGGACGATCTGGGCGACCCGGGTCCCGACAACACCTACGGATGGGGCGAGCTGAACCTCAGCCGGTCCCTGGAGATGATGGAGGATCCTGTGGTGGGTGGTCCCCTAGTGAGCAACGTCCGCCTGGCATGCGCCGAGGCCAGCCCAGGCGATCGGGTGATCATCGAGGCAGATGTATTTGGATATGGGTGCGGCGCGGAGGTCCTGGTGATGGGATCTGAGAAGGATATCCAGATACCTATGTACGACCTCGACCGTGACGGGACTTACTCAGCCGAGTGGGAGACCGAGTTCTGGGTGCCTGGAGACTATTCTTTGCGGGTGGTTGCCAGAGATGGGTTCGGTGATACTGCGACCTGTTCGGTTCCTTTCAACTTGGTTTAGGGTGTGGTGCAAAGATGTGGCGAGAGATATCCAGGTTCGGCAAGAAGCTGGTGAGCACAGGTCTCACCCATTCCCATTTCGGCAACATCAGCATGCGGGATGCAGATAGGATGGTGATTACCAGGTCGGGGTCCATGCTGGATGAGATCGATGAGCTGCAGGTGGTGGAGGTGGGTCTTCGCCGGCCCTCTTCGCTGGACATCCTGGCGAGCAGCGAGACCGTGGTCCACCGGGCCATCTATAGAGAGACCTCCGCCCTGGCCATAATCCACACCCATTCTCCTTATGCGGTGGTCATATCGCTCCTGGAAAATGTATCCTTCGAGCCCATCGACAGCGAAGGCTCCTACTTTCTGCACCGGGTGCCCATAGTGGAAGGGGGGATCGGGACGGATGAGCTGGCCAGGAACGCTTCTAATGCCCTACGGGAGCACAAAGCCTGCATCGCCAGGGGTCACGGGGTATTCACCCAGGGGACGACCTTGGAAGAGGCCTACGTGGCGGCTTGTATGGTGGAACACGGCGCCATGGTGGGGTATCTGGTGAAGATGGGTGGGCGGTGGTAACGTATTTCCATGGCTCAGCCTTCCTGTGGCATCTCCACGTGGATGGTGTTCAGGAGGTTCTCCGTCACCGCCAGAGCCCCTTCCGAGGCGATGGTGCAGTCTACTCGGCCACGGTCGGTTCCATCGTCGGCCTCGTGCATATCCGGCCAGTAGATCACACAGAAGAGAATCCCTCCGGAAGGTCGCTCACCCAGGCCCAGCACCCCTGGCTTCTCGTCGATTATCACCTCGTGGGTTTGGATCTCCCGACAATCGGCCTCGATGAGAAAGGTCTGGACGCTTTCCCGGATGATGCCATAACTCACCTCCATGGGCAGGAGATGATCGGTCAGGCTGATCAGCATCACCTCTTCGCCTTTCAGCCAGCATAGATGGGATATGCATCCGCCCTCTTCGAGCTCTTCGATCTCTGTGGTATAGCTCGTCTTGCCCAGGTCGAACGAGACGTTGTACCGACCAAGCATGACCGTCTCTGGATGAGCCGATACCGCTGCGGTAAGCAGAAGCAACGACGCTAATAACAACCTCGTTCTCAGTCCCATTCCTCCTTAGCAGTGAGGGGCCTTGGAGAGACCCCCGGTTTTTTCTTTACTCACCTCTCATGATGTAGCCGATTATCCTGCCGTAGGCAGGTCTGGCTATGAGCACCCCTATGAGAACACCGACTATGGTTATCAGGGCGAAGCCCTTGAGCGCACCGAACCCCATGGTGAGCAGGGGGAACATGGCAAATATGGTGGTCAGGGCCGCGGCCATGATTATGCTGAAGGCGCTGGCCAGCCGGGCGAGATAGATCTTCCCGCTGGGTAGCTTGCCTTCGTAGAGGAGCTCATCGGTGATGATTATCAGATGGTCCACGCCTGTGCCGATAACCGCGATCACTCCCGCGATGCTGGGCAGATCGAGCTGCCAGCCGATGAGTGCCGCGAACCCCAGCATCATGATCACCTCGCTGAATGAGGTACCTACCATGGTCAGCACGATTTTGGGTTCCCGGTACCTAAAGAATACCATCAGGCCTACCGCCAGGAGGGCCAGTATCCCCGCGATGGTTACCTGCTTCTTGAACTGCTTTCCCAGCGCGGCCGTGACCTGGCCGGAGCCGATAATTTCCACGTTGACGGGCAGAGCGCCTTCGCGGAGGTGGATGTAGAGTTCACGAGCCCTCTGGGTTGCGTCTTCGCCGCTTCCCACCGTGGCTGTCATCCTCTTGATGGGCACAAGTTCTATGCTGGCGGCAAGATCCGGTGCAAGAGGTCCGCTGAATATCTCATCATCATCCAGATGCATGGAGATCTCATGATCCAGCGGGTTGGTGGTGGCGCCAATATCCAAGGCGGCCTTCCTCAGGGCCTTGGCACCCTCATCGGTCAGGCCGAAGGGCACGCCCCATCCCCCGCTCCGTTCGCCTAGGGGAGGCGAGACATCGATCACATCGTCGCCGTAGAGTACATGCATCGACTCGTTGCCCTTCGTCTGGATCTTTATCTCAAAGACCCCTGGCTTGCCCACGATATCCTGAGCGGTGGATACGTCCACTCCAGCCAGATCGATGAGGATGTACTTGTTGTCCACTACCCTGACCTTAATGTCCTGGAGACCCAGACGGTTCAGCTTCCTGTCCAGAACCTGCTTAGTCTCGTCCACCGTCTCCTCGGTCACCCCTTCGACGAAGCCCTCATCGCCGGGAGCCAACTCGCCGTCCACCTCTGCCAGGATCTCGTTCAAAGATTCTCTGGTCACTTCGGCCCTGATTTCGTATTTCAGAGGGGTGTCGGGGTCTTCTCTTATCGGCCTCACGTCGGCGTTCAGAGAAGATTCAAGGTAGTTCACGATCATGCCCACGGGCGAAGTCTCAATGTCGATCTTGGTCGAGTTGCCCCGGGGCGTCAGCTTGGCACCAGGATAACCCAGGTCCTCGGGCACCGTCTTTGGCACCCTCCCATCGACGGTTATCTGGTAGCGGTCCGTGCGTTTCTCCACGACCACGGGCCTGTCCAGGGCTTCTCCAAACTGCTTCTCCAGGATCTTGATTGGATCTGCATTGAGCTCGACGATGACTCCCTGGAGCCTGAGCTGGAGCCAGGAACCACCCTCCATATCGAGGCCGTACTTGAGCCTGGTATGAAGACCTTCATCGGAAGGTACCGGTGCCAGGAGGACTAACGCCGCTGTCACCGCCACGATGAAGATCAGCACTCTGGGATCTCTGGTAAGGTCGCTCATCGTTTCACCTTTCTCTGGTTGCGAGCCATGTACCACCTAAGCGAGTTCGCGTTCATCACCCATGTGTTCATCACGTCTGCGAGAAGACCGAATATCAACACCACAGAGATATCGAAGAGTATGTTGATCCTGGTGAAGGAATCCGAGATCAGGTACGAGAAGGCAGATACTATGAATAGCACCAGTATCGCCGAGAGTGTGGTGGAGGTCATGGCTATGCCCGTCCTCATGGCACCCCCTATCTTCTCTTCGACCACCCCCTTTCTCTTCAGGACCCGGTTGTTCAGAAGGATATTGCTGTCCACCGAGTAACCTATCAACATGAGGAGCGCCGCTACCGTTCCTAAGGATAGCTTGACCCCAGTCAGGTTCATACAGGCCACGGCGATGACAATATCAGATAATGCCGACAGGGCTATAATAAACGATACGAAGGGCGTCCTGAATATGATCAGCACCACCAAAGCCATTAGGATGAAGGATGCCGGTATGTATTTCAGCGCCTGCTTCTGGAGACTTTCACTATACACCGGCCCCGTATACCTTATCTCGGCATCCCCGTACTCTGTGGTTATCTCTGAGGCTAGATCTCTGTAATCTTCTTCGCTCATCGATCCCAGCAGGATCCGGTAGCTGTTACCGACGTCTCTTATCTCCACCACTGGGTAGTCGGCCAGTTTCTCAGCTATCACTTTTTCCGTCTCGACCGCAGGGATGGTGATGCTGGTGCCTCCCGTGAACTCGACTCCCAGGTTCACAGGCGAGCCTGTGCTCAGATAGGTCGCTCCCAATACGAGAAGCGCCAGCATCAGAACGGTAAGCGGAATGGCCACCATCTGCCTTGGTTCATATTTTGAAATTAATATCTCTGGGTCCATACAAGCATCCTCGCACGCGCCGGTGGGTTCAAACGTGTTATTTTTTCTCCCACTTCTCCAGGTTGGCCACCTGGGATAAGGTCTTCCCCCGTTTGATCTCTTCGTAGAGCCGGCTCTCCATCTTCTCTACCTCTTTGGCCCGTCTCGCTATCTCGTAGGCCCGTTCGCGCGGTATTACCACCACGCCACAGTCGTCTCCTACGATATAGTCTCCGGGCCGGACGGTCTGTCCGCCGCAGGTGATCTCCGCGTTCATCTCCCCCATGCCCTTGGGTTCTCCTGCGTTGGGGGTGATGGCGCTGGCAAATACGGGATACTCCAGATCTCTGATCTCGTCCACGTCTCTGACCGCGCCGTCTATCACCACCCCTTCGACCCCCTTATTCTTGCTGCTGAGGGTGGCCAGACCGCCCCAGGGCGATATGTACCTGGACCCGTTGTAGATCACTATGACGTTACCTGGTCCGGCTACGTCGATCGCCTCCACCGACTTGGCCCAGTCGCCCTCGAAGGTCTGGACGGTGACCGCGGTTCCCACAATCTTGACGCCTATGTTTATGGGCGTTATATCGCGCATGGCGCCCTTCCGGTGCATGGCGTCGGATATGTTTGGGGTAGAGACCTCTCGGAGGATGGAAACAAGCTCTTCGTCCATGCTCATCCTTTTTCTAGCGCTTGGCCGGGCGTCGTCCATCGATCTCCTGATCGCCAGGGCGGAGTTTGTGACCTCGGCGCTCCTGACGATGTTGCCTCCCACGACCACTGCAAACGCACCCGATGCCACCGCCTCTGCGGCCGAGGCAGCGTCAATCCCCCCTGCCACGGCCACGGGTAGCTTCACCTCATCGACGATCCCTTTCAGAAAGTCGATGGCATCTTGTCCCATCATCTGCTGGTCTATGCCCACATGAACGCAGACATAGTCCACACCGAGGGCTTCGAGCTCCTTGGATCGTGCCACCGGGTCGGGAGTGCCCAGGAGGTCCACCATGATCTCCACGCCGAACTGCCTCGCCGCTCTCAGGGCGTCCTCGATGGTGGCGTTATCGGAAGCGGCAAGGATCACTACTATCCCGGCACCGGCCTTGGCCGCCATCTCTACCTCCATGGATCCTGTATCCACGGTTTTCATATCGGCTACGATCTTCTTTTCAGGCAGGGCTTTCTTTAGCTCGCGCACGGCGTTCATCCCTTCGCTCTTTATGAGGGGTGTCCCGGCCTCTATCCAGTCGGCTCCGCCTTCAACCGCCTCTTTGGCTATCTGGACTGCTCTATCAATCTCAAGCAGATCCAGGGCGACCTGTAGAATAGGTTTAATAACATCACCACCATAATGGCCTTGAGTTAGAACAGATCATGGTATATAAAATGAAGCTGGCAGAGATTACCGAGATCAGGCTGGACGCCGGTCCCAAAGAGCTGGTCTTTTCCAAACTTCATGGGAACGGGAACGACTTCGTCCTGGTGGACGAACATGCCCGGGAGCTGGTGCCCGATACCCTGAAGAGCTCCTTTGCGATGCACTATTGCAACCGCAACTTCGGCATCGGCGGAGACGGTGTCATCTTCTTCTCTGACTCGATCCGCGCCGACGTGAAGATGCGACTATTCCAGCCTGACGGCTCCGAGGCCGAGATGTGTGGAAACGGCGTCCGCTGCCTGGCCAAGTACGCCTGGGACGGCGGATATGTGGACAGGTGCTTCGAGGTTGAGACCCTGGCGGGGATCGTACCCATCAAGGTGAGAGATGTCGAGGGCAACTTCTGGGCCAGGGTGGACATGGGCGTGCCCTCCTTCGACCGGGAGGGGATCCCTGCTCAGGGCAGTGGCGAGTTCCTGGTGGAAAATATAGGGGGGTACGAGGTCTCGGCGGTGAACACCGGAGTTCCTCATGCGGTAGTCTTCGTGGAGGACCTGGACCTGTCTATCTCCGATGTCGCGCCTTTCATCAGGCACAGCTCGATGTTTCCTCAAGGGGCCAACGTCAACTTCGTGAAGGCTGCGGGATCTCTGGAGATTAGGACCTTCGAGAGAGGGGTGGAGGCCGAGACCCTGTCTTGCGGGACCGGTGCCGTAGCCAGCGCAGCCGTGGCCCGGAGGCGAGGGTTGGTGGGGGATGAGGTATTCGTCGATACCTTGGGCGGTTTGTTTATCGTCTCTTTCCAGGAAGAGGGGACCTATCTGGACGGACCGGCGGTCTCGGTGTACAGTGGCAAGCTGAGCGAGGGTATCCGGTGGGACCGATGATGGCGGGAAAGTGCCTAGTTGCGGTCTTCTGTCTAGCGGTCCTGGGTGCAGCCGTTGCCCAGCCGGTCATCCACATAGGCAGCAAGAGCGATCCGAACGCATCCCTTTTCTCCTACGACCAGAAGTTTGGAGAGGCCACCTGTCTCCAGAACTACGATGTTGGCATGTCCGCCTACAAGGACTTCGACGAATGTACCCGTCTCAGCTCCAGTACCTATCTGAAGAGCAACCCAGACTGGGTGGACATCGCCATCGGAGCCAATTTCAGCGGCATAGGGCGGATGGGGTATCGCGTCCTGGATCCGATGACTATGGACCTGAAAGAAGAGATGGCTCTGGTCAACCACTACTTCATAGGGAACTTCACCCTGGACGAGAAGATCAAGGTCATCAAGAACGATATGAACGAGACAGGATACTTCGGGTCGGGCCACTGCGGCATCTGACCTCAGCCGAGCTGGCGGCCTACCGCAGAGTCCATGAGGTCCAGAAACTCCTCTTTTGCCTCCACGGGTATGGTGGCACCGGCGGCGACGTTGTGGCCGCCCCCAACGCCGTTGACCTGCGCGGACGCTTCCGATAGGGCTTCTGCCAGGTTGAGACCCGACTGCACCAGGTCCTGGGTGCCCCTGGCCGATACCTTTAGGTTTCCGTCCCCATCCCTGGCGAAGGCCAGTATGGGTTTGCTCCGGTCCGCCATCTGGAAGCTCATCCCGGCGACGATCCCCACGATGGTATCCAGGATACGGTCGCCAGCGTCGAAGTACTGTAGATGATTCAGATGTGTTAGGCCCTCTTCTTTCACCAGCTTGAGGCCGTTGACCAGGTTCTGACGATGCTCCTTTAGCAGGACCCTGGCCTCTTCCAGTGATGTCGATCTGTCGCCCATGCAGACCCCCAGCCCCACGTCGGAGTGACCGTACCGAGCGGTGGCGTTCAGGAGCGTGGAGTACTCGCTGGCGTCTCTGAGCTCCGTGCCTTCGTGCTCCAAAAGAAGGGTATATACTTCGCCCACCAGTCGTTCCAGGCGGCTGCTGGATATGCCCGTCCTGAGGCCTTTTCTCACCAGGGCGGTGACGGTCCGGCTCTTCTCCTCTTGGGTGAGGTCGATCCACCGCCTCCAGCGCTCGCCTCCTGACCTGATCCCCAGCTCTTTAAGAAAGACTATACAGGCGTCTTCGTTTCCCGAGAGCCCTGGTATGTAGGGGTCCTGGGAGTAGAGTATCATCTTGAAGACTGGACGGGTCTGCTTACCGAAAAGCTTCAGATCGCGCTGGTAGGATAGGACACCTGCCTTGGCCCCGATCTCCAGGATGGTTCGGTTGACCCCCACCAGCCTGCCTCCTGCCATGTCCTGAAGGTCGCCCACCGCGCCCACTATGGCCAGGCCTGCCAGGTCATCGTTCTGCCCCAGGGCTCTGGCCAGAAGGAAGGCCGAGCCGCTCCCGCTCAGGTGGGTCGCTCCGTCCAGGCCTGCCAGGTGAGGGTTGATGTGTAGATCGATGCCTGAACCCGAGGGCCGGTGGTGGTCTGCTATGACGGCGTTCAGCCCTCGCTCCTTGATCGCCGTCTGCACCCCGCTCCCGAGATCTGTGAAGATCACTAGGTCGGGGCCTTGATCTGCTATCTGGTCCAGGGCAGGAGGGTCAAGCTGCCGGAAGAAGAGGGGCTGGTAATCGATCCCTGCTCTTTTGAGTGACGTGCAGATGATGCCTGCCGCGGTCAGGCCGTCTGCGTCTATGTGAGATACCACCACCACTTCTCGATGACGGCATATGACATCTGCGGCCTTGGTGCAGGCCTTCGTCAGGATAGATACGGCGTTGGAGACGTCCATCTGTCTTCGTTACGACCTGATCTCTTTAGACATTTTCGGCGCTTGGTCACGTCTCCCTCCTGCGAAGAGGAGGATCGATTCCGGAGGTGATATGAAGAATATCGCATATCTTGTCTGCTACCATCGGTCCAGGGTCGTCTGCGTCCCGTCGTAGGAGCCTCTCTCATGGACGGATATGCCCAGCTATTCTTCCAACCATCGTGCCACCAACCGCCGATGACAGATAGGTGCCTGGCATCTCCCTGCAGAGGAGGATCGCGTCTTTGCCCAGCTCGTCGTATACCTCCTCGGCGTCGAGTTTCGAGAGCACTTCTTCGTTGTACCGGCGGGTGTACTCGGCTTCGCTCAGCTTTGCCAACCGTATGAGGGCCCTGGATGGCGCCAGCTTCTCATATACG
>CAYQFP010000015.1:0-20324 GCA_964416865.1 uncultured Methanotrichaceae archaeon | reverse complement strand
ATTGGCTGTTGTATTATTTGAGAAGGTGAAACAAAACGCATCCATAGACTGGACGATAAAAGAAAGCGTTAGAGCAAAACTGAGAGTGATCGTAAAACGAACATTGAGACAATATGGCTATCCGCCAGATATGCAAGCACTAGCAACAGAAACTGTGCTCAAACAGGCAGAATTGATTGCAAATGAATTGACACATAGGGGATGAGGATTGTAATACAGGCACTTTTACGAAGAAAACCCCCTGGAACGTAAAAAAAAACTACGGCTACAACAGAATTCACGGCAGGTCTTCGAACATAATCGGCACACGTGCCTCGACCACCTGTCGGACGGTAGGCGACATCGGTCAGACCGACATAAATTAGCATTGGAGGTATATGATGGCAGTTCGATTTATCCTCACCGAATATGTGAGTCAGCTTATGGCGCATGCCGTCTATGATAAACTGGAAGATGGTACATTTGCCGGGCGAATTCCCCAGTGTAAAGGGGTGGTAGCGTTTGAGACCACATTGCGTGAATGTGAAGATGAGCTACGCTCTACCCTTGAAGATTGGATCTGGGTTGGCCTTAAGCTAGATCATCCTCTGCCAGTGATTGCCGAGATTGATCTGAACAAGGAGCCGAGTTATGAGCCGGTGGACGCCGTGTAAGCGGCGAGATTTTATCCAGCGACTACGGAAACTCGGGTTTGATGGCCCGTATTCTGGCACTCGCCACCAGTTCATGATCTACGGGCAGCAGCGCTCCGAATGATGATCCGGGAGGTTGAAGAGATCATGGGCCGTGAGATTACAGTGGATGTGTGGAATAGGCTATGATGACTAGCGTCGCTTACAGTCCTAAACGCTAGGTTTGACACTTATCCGATGCGCAAGACGATCCCAGCCCAAGAAAACACTGGCCTTGTAGCAGATGACTTCTTTGAGATGCTCCTCCGCGCCAACAACACCAAGTCTCAACACTTTTGCCGATAACCCCCCGCGACCCCAAAACCAATGTACTCCGGCATTGCAATCGCGCTAATACAGCAGGACTTCCAGCTCGGAGACCTTGGCTATCTCCAGGAAGTCTCTATCCCTGGTAGCCAGCCCCTCTGCCCCCTTGGCGATGGCTATGCCCGCTATCAGGACATCCATGGAGTTTACCGAGACCCCCAACTTCAGGAGGTCGGCCATGATCCTGCTCGACTCCTCCTCAGATTCCCGGTCGATATCCAGAACATCTACCGATGAGAAGAACCGCCGAAAGAACCTCTCCTCCCGCCTGGCACGGTGGTGTTTTACCCCGGTCATGATCTCATTGTAAGTTACGACCGTGGTGGCCAGCTCATGGTCCAGGAACTTTCGGGCCTCCGCGGCCCCTCTGAAGAAGTCGATGAGGGCGCTGGTGTCCATTATGATCATTCTCTGAACCTCGAAAGCTCCCTGATTCTGCGAGCGTCCTCCTCCAGCTCGTCCAGGATATCCTGGTCCTTCAGGGCACCAAAGTAGTCAGAGAGGTCCACCCTCTTCGTCTTCGTCTTCGTCTTCAGCAACCGTTCTATCACGTCGGTGAAGCTCTCGCCCTCCTGCTTGGCGTTCTTAAGTAATTTGTATACACTATTGCGTATAGAAATTATCTTTGTACTCATGTACATGTGTATGCATGCATGAGATATACCAGCTTTGCAGTGGCCATCGGTTAAGACAAAACACGAGGAACCACTAATCAAAATGCTCTCTGATTATTCGTTCGATCTCGCTCTTTTCATCCGGGTTGAGGGAAACCTCCAGGCCGTAATATGTCGGCTTGGAGAGCAGCAAACCCTCCCTGATCAGGTCCAAGGCGACATCTTTCGCCTCACCTCGCAGGTGTTTAGGTACGCCCTTAACGAGACGATCGATGCTGGTATGCGACCTTCCCCACTTGCCCCTCCTGTAAAGTTTGTGTAATATGGTTGCACGAAGAATATTGGGCTGGAATTTATTAACGTCCATATTTTTAAACAATAATGAATAAGTATATAAACCTTGTCGTCGCCACTCCCGCGCTGGTGAATGATGAAATGGGACCAAAGGAGGATGCAAGCCTATTCCTAAATATCTTCGGGGTGAACAACCCGGTACTGAAAGTTCTGGACTTCTTGATGGACAACCAGGCTTTCGACTACTCGAAGACGGATATTGCAGAAGGAGCAGGCATAAGCAGATCGACCCTGTTCAACATATGGAGCAACCTAGAGGATAACTGCCTGGTGATTGCCACCAGGGAGGTGGGCCGGGCCAAGATGTACCGGTTGAACAAAGATAGCCCCATCGTGAAGAAGTTCGTAGAACTGGACCGGACCATCTCAGAACATTGTGCATCGAGAGCGACCTCCACAAAAAAGGCCGGTTCATCCCCCGAGACCGGCCAGCCGACCACAGCCAGCATATCTTGATATCATCCCCGCCCGAACACCTCTATCCCCTCGTACCTTATGCGTTGTATCCGATGATAAGGTATCTGGGTCCCGCCGCAGGAGAAAAAAGACCTCCCCGGCTCGACTTCGTCTCCCTTCAAAGTGATGATGTCTTTTGGCGCGCCCCTGTGCAGAACATCGATCTCGCATTTTTCCAGGGGCAGACCGCGCCACTTGATCTCGTTTAAGATCTCCCTGGGATGCCTGCCCTTCGGCCGAAACTCGGTCAAAACAATATCCTCCTGGATATGGTCATCGACTTCCTCTGAGAAAGCCTTTTAGCAGATCGATCCCTTTGCCCCTCATCCCTATATAGAGTTTAACGATACATTTCAGACTTCGTATCGTTAAACTCTATTCTGGCGAGAACCAATCAGATTGGTTCTCGACTATAATCAGGTTTGATCGACATGTTCTCCGAAGATGAATACAAGCTGGACTTCTTCGTTGCAGAGGGCTTCTCTCGCAAGAGGTGCGAGAATTGCGGCGGGTATTTTTGGACCAGAGACCCGTCCAGGACCACCTGCGGCGACCCGCCCTGTGACCCCTACACCTTCATCGGCAACCCAGTCTTCGGCCGGGAGTACGACCCGGGCGAGATGCGCGAACACTACCTCTCGTTCTTCGAGTCCAGGAGCCATACCAGGGTCGGTCGTTACCCAGTGGTAGCCCGATGGCGAGACGACATCTACCTCACCATCGCCTCCATAGCCGACTTCCAGCCCTTCGTAACCTCCGGCCTGGTGCCGCCGCCTGCCAACCCATTGACCATCTCCCAACCCTGCATCCGGCTGGACGACCTCGACTCGGTGGGCAGGAGCGGCCGCCACCTAACAACCTTCGAGATGATGGCCCACCACGTCTTCAACACCACCGAACGGGAGATCTACTGGAAAGAAAGAACCGTCGCCCTCTGCGACGAACTCTTGTTGGGCCTGGGCGCGGATCCCCTTGCCGTGACCTACAAAGAGTCGCCCTGGGCAGGTGGTGGCAACGCCGGACCCAGCCTGGAAGTTATGGTGGGCGGCCTGGAGCTGGCCACCCTCGTATTCATGGACCTCAAAACCGCGCCCGGTGGCGAATACGATATCAAAGGCGAGCGCTACCGCAAGATGGAGAACTACATCGTGGACACCGGCTACGGGCTGGAACGTTTCGTCTGGGCATCTAAGGGCACCCCTACCATCTACGACGCCGTTCTCCCGGAGATGGTAGATCACCTCACCCGGCTGGCCGGCATCCAGGACCTCCGATCAGACGAGGAATGCTCCATGATACTTGCCCAGAACGCCCGTCTGGCAGGCATGGTCGACCTGGAAGACGCCAGCCTGCGCGACCTGCGCGGCAAGATCGCCTCGAATATAGGAATCTTGCCGGAACGTTTGGAAGAGATCATAACGCCCCTGGAACGGATCTACGCGGTCGCCGACCACACCCGCTGCCTGGCCTACATGCTGGGCGACGGTATCATCCCCTCGAACGTCAAGTCAGGTTACCTGGCCAGACTGGTCATACGCAGGACCCTACGGCAGATGCATGATCTAAAGATCGATGTGCCCCTCAGCGATCTCGTCTCCGTACAGCTCGCCGGGCTCGACTATACAGATACCGATCAAGAAGAGTGGATGGAAACCATCCAAGAGATCGTCAACCTCGAAGAAGAAAGGTATGCCGAAACGCTGACGAAGGGGCGCCGCCTGGTGAGAAGGGTGGCGGACACCTACAAGAAAGAAGGAAAGACCGTCCCCTTATCTGAGATGATCGCCCTATACGATTCTCATGGCATACCGCCGGAGATAGCCAAAGAGGTGGCGGAGGAGGTGAACGTCTCCGTAGACCTCCCTGACAACTTCTACTCCCAGGTGGCCAGCGTCCATATCCGGTCCAAGCAAAAAGAGGCCGAAGAGGTGACGATACCCGGACCTGATACGCTCAAGCTCTATTACGATAGACCCTTCGAGGACACATTCGAAGCCAAGGTGCTCGACGTGATCGGCAGCGCGGTGGTCCTGGACAAAACCCTATTCTATCCGGAAGGTGGCGGCCAGCCCGCAGACCAAGGCACCCTCAAGTCTGGCTCGCAGACCTACCAGGTAGTAGACGTACGCTCCATCGGAGGGGTAGTCCTCCACCAGCTAGCAGAGACCTGTGACGGTCTCGGTCGTGGGGATCGCGTCGAGGGCAAGATCGACCTTAACCGCCGTCTAGCGTTAGCCAGACATCACACCGCAGTCCACATCATCCATGACTCGGCCAAAAAGATCCTGGGACGCCACATCTGGCAGGCAGGTGCCCAGAAGTTCGTGGACCGGGCCAGGCTTGACATATCTCATTACAAACGCATCACCTACGAGGAGCTAAAAGAGATCGAGCTTTTGGCCAACAGGACGGTGATGGAGAACGTTCCCGTATCCACGAGATGGATGGAACGAACCGAGGCGGAAAAGATGTTCGGGTTCGAGCTCTACCAGGGCGGCGTGCCCCCCGGAAAAGATATCAGGGTGGTGCAGGTCGGAGATGACGTCGAGGCCTGTGCCGGGACCCATTGCATCAACACCGGAATGGTCGGCCCAATCAAGGTCCTCCGAACAGAGCGGGTCCAAGACGGCGTGGAGAGAATCGAGCTCGCCGCCGGTGAGGCCGCCGTCCTCCGAGGCCAGGAGCGAGACGGCCTACTCTTCGAGGCGGCCGACGCCCTGCGGGTCCCACCTGAGCAGCTGCCCAAGACCGCTGCCCGCTTCTTCGAGGAGTGGAAGGATCTGAGAAAAGAGACCGCCCGGCTCAAGGAAGACGTGGCCCGATACCAGCTGGAGGATCTCATCTCCGCGGCAGTATCCCTAGACGGCCTCCAGGTAGTCGCACAAAAGATGGAAAACGCAGACGTGGACGCGCTGATAAAGGCGGCTTCGATGCTCTCGGAGAAGGACTACGTGGCCATCCTGGGAAGCGGCGAGAAAATTGTGGCCACCGTGGGCGCAACCGGTCTGGCCAGAGGCCTGAAGGCCGGAGATATAATAAAAACCGCGGCCAATGTTCTCGGTGGTGGAGGAGGCGGCAAGCCCCAGATCGCCCAGGGCGGCGGTCCCAATGCAGAGAAACTGGATGAGGCCCTGGAGGCAGGACTGGAGGCAATCAGGTCCACCTTTTAGATCCTCCGATCCTATTCTTTTCCCTCTACTCTTTATTATCTGACTTCGAATTCTTGTAGGCCAATAGAGACGCCTTGGCTTGAACCCTGACCATGACGCTCTCGTCATCTTCGGCGATTTTTTGGAGCGGCTCCATCGACTTCTCGTCCATCATCTCACCCAGCACCCAGGCCGCGCCTGCACGCACCTCTTCCACCTCGCCCTCCAGCAGAGCCTTGATCATCCTATCCTGGACCAGCTCCTTTCTCAGGTGAGCCAGCCCCATCATGGCGTTAGTCTTGACCGGATCTTCCAGGTCTCTCAGCGCCTGGATCAGGGGTTCGATCACCTCAGCCCCACCAATATTGGCCAGAACATTAACGGCATTCGCCCTGGTCAGCATGTTGCTCTCTTTGGTGGCCGCCTCGATCAGCTTCTCTAGAGGCCAAGTATCGTCTGGCAGGTTCTCAGGGACCTTTGGCCTGGTCAGCTCGTCGATGGCCTCGGTCTCACCCAGAGGTATTGCTTCTTTCTTTTCTTCGGTCATAAATCAACCACAGGACCCTATTCTACTTCAGTTTTTCCAAGTTCGAATGCACGCTTGTTGATATCCAGGAACCTTGGCGGCACCGTCTCCACCATGGCCTCCATCACCATCTCCTCTTCGATGGGTAGATACCGAGAGAGAGAGCCCAGCATCACCACGTTCGCCGCTTGAGGGTGACCCGCCTCGGCCGCCAGCCTGGTGGCGTCCATGATCCTTACCTCCTTGCAAACACCCCTCAGCAGATCAAGGATCTCTTCCAACTCGGGGTAGGTCGCCAGCCCGGTGGTCACCGTGATCGGGTGTAACGGCATGGTGTTCACCAGGGCCACCCCTTCCGGGGATAGGTAGTGAGCGTAGCGCAGGGCCTCGGCCGGCTCTAGAGCCAAGAGGACGTCGGCCCCTCCCGGAGGCACCATGGCGCTGAAGCTGCATCCAACCCGGATATAGTCGACCACGCTGCCCCCGCGCTGGGCCATCCCATGAGTCTCCGCACCCCTGACAGGCAGACCTGCCTTGAGAGCGGCCCGACCGATGATCTCGGATATCAGGACGACACCCTGACCCCCGGTTCCCACCACGACTACGTCCAGCTCGGAGGTTCTCATCCCCTCACCTCCTCGATGGCACCACTGGGACAGACTTGGGCGCAGACCCCGCATCCCGTGCATAGGGCGTTGATCTTTGCCGCCTCGTCGTCGAACTCGATCGCGGTACAGCCGAACCTTATGCATTTCTTGCAGCCGGTGCAAACGTCCTCATCGACCCTGAACGATCCTTTCAGGATACCGGCCTTCTTGGCCATGATCACACAGTTCTGCCTGGATATGACCACAGATAGACCTGGATGGTCCCTGGCCCTCCGGAAGGCATCGATCGTTGCCTCCAGGTCATAGGGATCCACGGTCTCCACGAAACCTGCACCCAGGGCCGTGGCCACCTCAGATATGTCGGCCGGCACGACAGAATCGCCACAGGCGGTGAACCCCGTTCCAGGATGGGGCTGGTGGCCGGTCATGGCCGTGGTGGAGTTGTCCAAAACCGCAACCGTGATCCTGGCGTCGTTGTAAGCGGCGTTGAGAAGACCGGTCATGCCGGAGTGGAAGAATGTGGAATCTCCAAGAACGCAACATATGTCCTTATCCTCTCCACCGAACCTCATCCCACTGGCGACGGTTATGCTTGCACCCATGCAGAGGCAGGTATCTACGGTTCCCATCCAGACCCCCATGGTGTAGCAGCCGATGTCGTTGGGAAATATTGCGTCCTTCCCGAAGGCCTTCTTCATGGCGTAGTAGGTGGCCCGGTGGCTGCATCCAGGACAGAGCGCAGGCGGCCTGGGCGGGAGGATCTCTGCCGCATTCTCCAGCGATATGGGCACACGAGGAGGCAGGCCGATCATGCCTGCTATGGCGTTCCTCACCAGGAGGGGTTCGAACTCGCCCACATCAGGGACGTGGCCGCTGGCCTTGCCCAAGATCTCCACCTCAGGGTTGTGCACTCGGGCCAGGCGTTCCGTCTCTTCTTCCATCACCGGGTCCATCTCTTCGATCACCATCACCTTTCGGACGTGGTCCAGGAGTTCGGCCATCAGGTTTCTTGGCGGCGGGCAGGTCCCGATCCTGAGGAGAGACACATCCGCACCCATCTCCGCTATCGCCTCCTGGGCGTAGAGACCAGATACCCCAGAGGCGATCACCCCAACATCTCCGGATAGGTCGAGCCTGTTCCAGGGCATTTTGGCCAGGGCCTCTGCGATCTTATCCTGCTTGGCCAAAAGCTCGGAATGAAGTGGCCTGACGTGGGCAGGCAAGGCCACCCGCCGAGCAGGATCCTTCTCGAAACGATGACCTATGGCCAAAGGACGGGGCAGGCCCACACCAACGTCAGACCTGGCGTGGGATACCCTGGTGGTGGGCCTGAGCATCACAGGCAACTCGAACCTCTCGGAGAGCTCGAAGGCCTCGATGACCATATCCTTTGCCTCCTGGGGGTCTGCAGGATCCAGACACGGTATGCGGGCGAACTGGGCGTATCTCCGGGAGTCCTGTTCGTTCTGGGAGGAATGACAGTAAGGATCGTCTGCAGATACCACCACCAGACCGCCTTTCACACCCAGGTAGGCCAAGGTCATGAAGGGATCTGCGGCGACGTTGAGGCCTACATGTTTCATGGTGGCTACCGCCCTCGTCCCCGTCCAGGAAGCACCTATGGCCACCTCTACGGCCACCTTCTCGTTGACCGACCACTCTACATGGAGACCACGTTCCTCGGCCTGGGGTGCCAGGACCTCCACGATCTCCGAGGAGGGGGTTCCTGGATAGCCGGTAACCACACCGGCACCGGCCTCCAGTATGCCCTTGGCGATGGCGACGTTTCCGAGCAGATATTCTCTCAATATAAAGACCATCCTTCAATCTTAAAGCGCAAACGATAGCATGGAAAGAGGGAAACCCCAGGAGGATAAACGTTTTGCTGGGGGCGCTGGGTTCGGAGATTTTCGCCCGATTATGGGCGTGCCCGTCGTATGATAGGCCAATAAGGCAGAGTTAGGATTTTTCTTGAAACCCTAACATTATTCGGGACACCGCTTTATGTACCTAACATCATCATCTGGATCACCAACGGCATCGGCCGAGATCAGACCGATGTACAACGAGTAAATATGGGCAGATTATCGAAGCGGATCTGTATGATACTAACCGATCTGAAACCTGGAAACTGGGGACGAGTCGTGGCCATAGAGGGCGGCTGCGGGGTCAGAGAGATGCTGGCGCTGAGAGGAATCTCTGAGGGTTCTGCTGTTAGGCTGATATCCTGCAAAAAAGGACCCGTTGT
This sequence comes from uncultured Methanotrichaceae archaeon, assembly GCA_964416865.1. Classification (GTDB taxonomy): domain Archaea; phylum Halobacteriota; class Methanosarcinia; order Methanotrichales; family Methanotrichaceae; genus UBA204. Next base: position 11,371 of record CAYQFP010000015.1, on the reverse strand, counting down.
AATCGAGGTCGATAGAAACACCATCGCCCTCGGCAGGGGGATAGCAAAAAAGATCAGAGTAGTGTGAGGCGGTCTTACGGAGAAGAAGCTATCTGAGATGGAATACGACGACAAGGGTTCTGTGAAATATATCGACGTCGATCTTAGAGATAGGCTGGCAGGCATGGGCATCAGGAAGGGAAAGACTATCCGGATGATCACCAAGCAGCCCATAAAAGGACCGGTGGTAGTGGAGATAGACGGCGCCAACACGTCTCTGGGTCTGGAGATGGCAAAAAAGATCCTCGTGGAGGCGGACCGATGAAGGTACTGCTCATGGGCCATCCCAACGTCGGCAAGAGCGTGGTATTCAACCGCTTTACAGGAGTGGACGTCATAACTTCGAACTATCCAGGAACCACCGTCGAGTATTCCGAGGGATCTATGCGGGCGGAGGGCGAAGAAGTTACGGTCATAGACGTACCAGGGACCTTCTCCCTGGAACCGAAGGACAAGGCGGAGGAGGTCGCGGTAGAGATGCTCAAAAGAGAGAAAGACGCGGTTGTGATCTCTGTCGTGGATGCGTCCAAGATCGAGAGGGGGCTCTACCTAACGTTGGAGATAATAGAGAGAGGTTATCCGGTCGTTCTTGCTCTTAATATGTGGGATATGGCGAAGCATAAAGGCCTCAACATCGATGTAAACCGGCTGAGCGAGATCCTGGGGGTACCGGTAGTGCCGACCACGGCGGTCAGCGGTGAGGGGATCAACAAGCTGGCGTCTGTGCTGAAGAGAGCAAAACCGGTCGAGGTAGAGACCATCTCCGAACGGGCAGGTGGTCGTACGTGAGCCTGACCGTCGATGAACGTTGGGACCTGATAGATCGCATCTCAAGAGAGACCGTAACCGCCGGAGAGTACAAAGAGACGCTGACCGACGTAATCGGTGAGATCACGATCAGGCCCATGACCGGCATCCCCGTCGTCATCGCTTCTCTCTACCTATTTTGGAGCATATTCGGATCCTTTGCAGGTTTCTTCACAGATGGTTTCTTCGTCAAGTTCTTCGATCAATACTGGTTGCCCTGGTGGCAATCGCACTTTCCAAACACCTGGGAATGGTTATACTACATCGTTGTGGGAGATCCTCTAGCAGATAATTGCCTCGAGGCCTTCGGCATGCTGACCTCAGGTCTCTTCGTCGCCGTCGGCATCGTACTGCCGGCGATATTCATATTCTATCTGATGCTCACCTTGCTGGAAGATATAGGATACCTGCCGAGACTGGCGGTGCTTATGGATACGATCCTGCATAAGATAGGGCTGCACGGCTACGCGATCGTGCCCACGATCCTATCTCTGGGCTGCAACGTGCCCGGCGTGGCGGCAACCAGGATCTTAGAGACGAGGAAGGAACGCTTCGTCATGATGACGCTTCTCGCAATCTTCGTGCCCTGTGGTGCGCAGCTCGGAATTATGCAGCAAGTCATACCGGAGACCATGGGACTGGTACTTCTCTATCTGGTGATAGGATACTTCGCCACAGGTTTCGTTCTGAACAGGATCATTCCGGGCAAGTCTCCTGAGATCCTGATGGACGTCCCCCCTTACCAGAAGCCGTTGCTGAGAAACGTGGCGCTGAAGATCTGGATGAGGATGAGAGAGTTCTTCACCAACGCGATCCCCTTTGTACTCCTGGGGGTGCTGATGGTGAACGTCCTTTACCTCGCAGGTTTCATCCAGTGGTTGAGCAGCACGCTTTCGCCGCTATTCGTCTACTGGTTCGGGGTACCGGAGGCGACCGTCGGCCCCCTGATCGCAGCATTTCTCAGGAAAGACCTGGCGGTGGCGCAGCTCAGCGTGATCGAGATGACCTGGTACCAGATGGTAACCGCCGTGGTGCTGGTATCGATATACTTCCCCTGTCTTGCAACCTTTGTCATGTTGCTCAGAGAGGGCTGGACAGAACTGTTAGGAAGCCTAGCGGTGCTCATCGTCGTGGTCACCGTATACGGCGGGTTCGTCCACCTCGTAGGAATACTGGCGGGGGTGGCCTAGATGAGGTTGGGCAGCGTATACTTTGCCCTGCTGGGTGCTGTTACGCTGGCATGTGGTTTTGCAGATCTGATGATAAGCATATCGGGCGAATACTGTTCATGGTGGATCGTAGAGGTCCCCGGCGATATGTTCAGAGGCGGCTGGGGAGGGCTTATCGTCCTCTTCGCTGGCCTCTTCTACATCTCCGGCGCCAGAAACATCTATGAGATCCATCAGCTATCGAAGGTGATGATGGGCAGCATCCTGATCTGGCTGATAGCCGGGTGTGACATACTTGCAAGGATCACCGAGTCGATACCCGGGGGTGACGAAGGCTGGTTCAACAGCATGGAAGGTTTTCTGGGGGGTTGTGCGCCACCGTACTTTCCGGCGATGCTCTTACTGCCTTTTTCTCTTGTGGTGATATACTATATCCGCAAGGTCGAATGACGGCCAGGGAAACAAGTAAATCCACCATTCGGTCGGATTTACTTGAGCACACAAGGTCGAAACTATGAATGTCGATCAGTAGATCTCTTCTAGGTCCTCGATATATGCGAAGGCATCGTCGAGCTGCTTCTTGGCTCTATTCTTCCGGTTCCTCTCCTCTTGGATGGCCTGGGCCGCCAGAGCATACATCTGCTCCAGCTCTGGAACCTGCTCCAGCGTGAACACCGAAAGAACCTTGGGAAGACCATTCTTTACCACGATCCCCTTGAAGACATGACCTATATTGGAGGATAACTTTTCCACGACCGTGGTTATCACGTCTACATCCAGGTATTTCTTTGACCCCTGGATGACTATCATCGCCCTCGCAGCTTCCTCATAGACGTTCGACGGGTAGAGGAGGTTGCTGGATTTCAGGCTGTTGTCTATCGCAAAGGCCAGCGAGGGCGTCTTCTTGTCGGCCTGATAGAAACCCATGGTCCCCATCCCAATGCCGCCACACATTACCGTCTTGAAATCGCCGAGGTCGGTCACGGAGAGCATCTCGTTGTCGAGAGCCTCTATCAGAAATAGGATGCGTTGTGACACCATGTTGTTGATCTTGTCATAGGCGGTGGAAATATCCCCCTCCGCCCTCTTAAGGTACTGGTTGTCTACCAATATCAGACCGTCTGTTTCTACCTCCGTCATGTCCCGCATGCTGAAGGCGGCGTTCTGGAGGTATATCGACCCTTCTTCCCTGAAGGGCAAGACCACGATTCCGATCACCGATATGTTCTTGTACCGGTTCTTCAGCTCGTGGATCAATAACGGTGAAAAGGATGAACCAGTCCCGCCGGAGGCCGAGGTGATCACAAAGGCTATGTCGAAGTCGCCTCTCTTCTCGATCTCGTCCATTATCATGTCCTGGTTATTCCAGAACCCCTGCTTGCCCACCGTCCGGTTGGCACCAACGCCGTGGAGGTTGGGGACATGGAATCGGTCATTGGCCGAGGTGAACCTAAGTTCTTTCAGGTCGTTCACGGCGGTGTTGAGGGCGAGGGTCTCGACCCGGCTGGGAAACTTCTGTCTTGAGTAGTACTTGGACAGCCTAGTAGATCCGCCGAAGGCTTCCTTATTAATCGCATCCAGTATCCGGTTTCCACACTGGCCGACCCCTATTACGAGTACGTTCAACATAAAGCATCAGATCCGCATGTCCCTAACTCTAGATAGTCTCACCATATATTTTTAGTTGCCCCTCGTGCGCGGGCTTCATTTTAATATTTATATTCTTGATGTCTTCTGAATATCCAAAATGCCACTAATAATACAGGCAACACGAGGATGAAGTATAAGTATTTATACGGCCGCTCCAGGACGACGATCTCGAAAGAGACCTCCTTTTGCATGATCACTTCGTCGCCCTGATAGTTAGCCTTGATGGTGGCGGTGTAGTTCCCGCTCCGGCGTCCTTTGACCGTCGCCAAGTAGTTTTCCGAAGCTCCTGGGGCGATCTCAAAGTAAGTATTTCCCAGGCTGCCCTCGATCACCTCTATGCCTCCGCCGACCGGGATCGTCTCTCCTTTGATCTCCACCCTGTAGGCGCTAGCCTCGCCGTTATTGAGAACGGTGATACTTATGACACCCGTTCCGCCGTGCTCGACCGGGGACATGGGATCCACGATCAGATCCAAGTTCGGTTTCCTCTTGGGTTTGATATTTATGGTAAAAGAAGACGAGCTCTTTGAGGCGATGTTCCCCTTGGCATCTGCATAGCTTACCACCAGTGCAGGTACCAGTACATCCCCTTCGGTTACTGCCACCATGGAATAGACCGCGACGTCAGACTCCACCGGAGCTAGCTGGCTCTTGATCTTAGGCGGATAGCCGGCCAGGTACCTGAATTGGGACAACGGCGGCGTTTCGAAGATCAGGACGTTATGAGCGGTATCGTTTCCCACGTTCTTCACGGTGACGGTAACCTTCACATCGTCATTTACACTGATATCGGTCCTATCGAAGCTCTTTTCCACGGTCAGCTCGGGCAGGTTCTTGGGTGCCAGGCCTCTTTCGGTGGTATATTTTCGCGGATATCCATAATCGTCCCTGTACTCCGCTCTCATCCTGACGGTCTCATCATCGAAGATCTCGATCACGGTGAGGGTTAGCCCCCCACGATCAGCACCCTCGTCGAAGTTGGAATCCCGATGATCCTCCATCACCCTCCAGTCCTCGAACTCGCTGACCCTCTTCCAGACCTTCACCTCTATCAGCCCATCCATGACCGATACAACACTGACCAGCTCCACCCTGTAGTCGCCGATCTTGACCCCCTCGTCCACCCTCAATGAGAACTCACGAGAGGTTGTCTCTCCGTTACCGTCGCCCGAACCGGCCATCACCGGCACGATCAATAGTACAAGCACAGCCAGATAGATCAGACGCATGCCATTTCACCATAGTTTGGTCAGAATAACAAGGCTATTTATCAGATATATGTTTTTTTGGATATTACTCATAGACATCTCTCGATCTCCAGGCTGAAGTCTATCCAGTTCGCCATCTTGGTAAGGGCACCCAGAGATATCACGTCTACACCGGTGGCGGCGTATTCGGCGATATTCTCAGGTTTTATCCCTCCTGAGGCTTCCAAGATTACATTTTCTCTGAGGCCTTTGACCTCCAAGAGATCGACCCCCTTCTGGATCTCGGCCGGTTTCATGTTGTCGAACATGACGATCTCGGCATTCATCTCTGCCGCCTTGATCAGGTCTTCTAGTCTTTCCACTTCCACCTCGATCTTCTTGGTGAAACTGGTCTTGCTCCTGGCGGTGAGGATGGCGTTCTCCAGGCCCATCAGCTTCAGATGGTTATCTTTTATAATAACCGCATCCGATAGGCTGAGCCTGTGAGGATCGCCACCGCCGGCGACAACCGCCTTCTTCTCGAATATCCTGAAGCCTGGAGTGGTCTTGCGGGTGCAGGCTACCCGTACAGTCCCTGCATCTCGTACACAGTCGTGGGTGAGAGTGGCAATCCCGCTCATCCTGCTCAAGAAGTTCAGGGCAAGTCTCTCTCCCTGGAGGATGGCTTTGGCCTTGCCCCTGGCCCTCATCACCTCGGCATCTGCGCTTACTTCGTCACCTTCCGAAACGAAGGGTTCCTGCACCAGCCCGAAATATTCCATTATATCTCCAGCTTCTTCCAGACCGGAGATCACGCACCGCTCCCTGGAGAATATCAGGGCTTCTGCCTCCGTATCGGGAACAATGGCGCTGGAATCGTCCCACTCACCCAGATCTTCTATCACCAACCGTTCCAGCGTTGACCGCAGCATACCGTAATGTTTTTGTTCTCCAATTGATTTATAGGCTGCGATGGTTCTGAAGATCGGTGTAGTCGGCTGCGGCGCAATCGGAGCCGAGATCGCAAAGGCGATAGACCGAGGCGGTATCTCGGCCGATCTTGTGGCAGTCTACGATAACAACCAGGAAAACGCGGAGGAGATGGTAGATGGTCTGAGCATCTGCCCGAAGATCGCAGACCTAGAGGAGCTAGTAGACCTAGCAGATCTTGTGGTGGAGACCGCCTCCCAAAGGGCCGTTCCCACTGTGGCAAGAGCAGCTCTGAAAAAGGGCCGCAGCCTTATGATCATGAGCGTCGGTGCGCTTCTGGATCGGGATCTCTACGATAACCTGGAGCGGCTCGCTCGCGAGAACGACTGCAAGATCTACATTCCCTCGGGAGCTATCTCCGGCCTGGACGGGCTCAAGTCTGCTGGCATCGGCAAGATCAGAAAGGTCACCCTCACCACCACCAAGAACCCGGCAGGGTTCGTCGGCGTGCCTTATATCCAGGTGAAAGGGATAGACCTGGAGACCCTATCCGGTCCGACGGTCCTCTTCGAGGGTCCTGCAGAAGAAGCTGTCAAAGCCTTCCCGGCGAACGTCAACGTGGCCGCGACCCTCAGCCTGATCGCCAAGGGCGGGGTGATGGTAAGGATAGTGGCCGACCCGGGGATCTCGGTGAATATGCACCAGATAACCGCGGTGGGCGACTTCGGTCGGATCACCACCAGGGTGGAGAACGTCCCCTCACCCAGCAACCCCAAGACCAGCTACCTGGCAGCGCTTTCTGCCATCGCCACCCTACGATCCATAGTCGATCCGGTGAAGATCGGGACGTAGAGCCACCATGTGGTAGGTGGCCTGGAGCCTATTACTATAGTCCGGTTCTCTGTTCGATAGGGGAGCTTCTCCTCTGGTCGATAGACAGCATAGACGTACAGGTCGTTCTTCGCCGCCACCAGATCGATATCTTTTCCAGCTGGCTCGATCAGAGGATGCCAGTCCACGGCACAGGAGCTGCCTTTTGGTATCCAGTAAGCATCGTTTCCCAAACCGTCGCCGTCGTCGTCCCTTCCGCGGTAGTCATCGTAGTAGTTGCCCACCGTGGCGTTCCAGAAGTTGTGGCTGGCGTTGTCGTAGGCGTTGGCGTGGCTGTTTCTCCAGAAGTTGTTCTTGTATACGAGGTTGTTCTGATTCTTGTCCAGCCGGATCCCGTTGCAGTTGTCCGATGCATCGTTGCCGCAGATCAGGTTGAACTGGCAGCCGCGGGCGATGTCCAGGCCGTTGAGGTTCTTTTCCACGGTGTTCATCGCTACCAGGTTATGAGAGCTGTTGTCGACAAGAGCGATCCCCATCCCCGACTGCATGCGCTCGTCACGGCTGGTCTCTCTGGCCAGGTTCTCGATGACGGTATTGTTGGAACTTGTGGTGATCAGTATGCCGTAATACAGGTTCCTGTAAGCCTCGTTCCCTCGAAGTTCGCAGAGGGACGAGTTCCAGAGAACGAGCCCCTGCCAGTTACCTGAGAAGTAGTTACCTTCCGCCAGACAGCGAGACGACTCTTTGAGCATCATGCCTATGTTGGAGATGTTCGCCGCCTCGTTGCCCACCAGCGATATTTCGCTCGAACGTTCCACACAGACGCCGTACTTTTTGCACTCACCGAACCGAGACGCCTCGATCCTGCCACCAAGACAGTCCAGAAGCTTCGCTCCGCTATCACAGTTTTGGAACGTATCATTCCAGAGCGTGATGTTGGCCGCACCCTCGGCCTGTACCCCTACCTCCGCACCATTGATCTTGCTGTACTCGATGGTCACGTCGTTGCCATATATCAGGATGGCTGCGTTGGGCATGTCCAGTGCATAGCTGGATTTTCTGCCGGAGGTCTCCATGTAATAACTGAATTTGGCATCCACATCTTTGGGCATACCCTCCACTTTGAGCCCGGATATGGTGACCCGGTCGGCCCTGACGGTTATGGCAGGGGTCTGGATCCGGGCACGGACCACAGGACCGGCGACCCCCAGGACGGTCAGGCTTTTGTCTACGGTAAAGGGCTTGTACTGGCCCGCATTCAGCACGAGGATATCACCGGGGTCTGCTCCGTCTACCGCCACCTGGACGTCACCGTCCACAGGTACTGGTATCAGCACACCGCAAGAGGTGCTTATGAGAAAAAAAAGGGCAAAGGCTACTGCGGTCAGCCTGCGGACCCTCTGACCACATAGAATATTTTCCCGCACCATAACCTCAGTGTCTGAAGTGGCGCATCTCGGTGAAGACCATGGCCATCTTATGTTCGTTGGCAGCATCTATCACCTCTGCATCTCTGATGGATCCTCCCGGATGGACCACGGCAACAGCTCCGGCCCGATACGTCTCGTCCAGCCCGTCGCGGAAGGGGAAGAAGGAGTCCGTGGCCGCGACCGTCCCCTTTGTGTCCAGGCCGTGCTCGTTGGCCTTCTCCGCGCCGAAACGCGCCGAGTCCACCCGGCTAACCTGGCCCGAGCCTATCCCTATCGTCTGGTTCTCGGTGGCGTAGACCAAGGCGTTGGACTTCACGTACTTGGTCACCTTCCACGCAAACCTCAGCGCCCTCGTCTCTTCCGGCGTGGGCTCCCGTTCTGTTACCACATTCCATCTCTTGATGTCTGAAGTGTCGTAATCCTGGAGAAGCATCCCGCCGAATATGCTTTTCCCGTGCCATCCGGTGTACAGATCTTCTTTCCTCTCCAGGAGGGCGCCGATGTCCAGGATCCGCCGGTTGGGCTTCTCGCTGAGGATCTCCAGGGCACCAGGCTCGTATCCAGGTGCCAGCAAGACCTCGATGAAATGGTTGCGCATATCCTCGGCCATATCTTCATCCACCGGCTCGCTGAAGCCGATCACTCCTCCAAAGGCGCTCTTGGGATCGGTAGACAAGGCCCGCCGGTAGGCCTCTCTGAGATCGTTTCCGTAAGCCACGCCACAGGGGTTGGCATGCTTCACTATCACCGCCAGTCTCCTATCGTCTCTGACCCCGTCGTACTCGGCCAGGTCCATCAACATCTCCAAGGTGGCCTCTGCGTCGACCACGTTGTTGTAGGACATCTCCTTGCCCTGGATCTTGGTCGCCTCATAAAAGCCCGTACATCCCAGTCTCCGGTAGAGGGCCGATGCCTGGTGCCAGTTCTCTCCGTATCTTAGATCCTGGACCTTCTCGTATATCTGGACCTTATACCGGTCCCTCCCAAGGGCCTCAAGCTCTTCGGCCTCCTGGGCTATACCACTGCAAAGGGCCTGGGCAGCCAGCTCATTTATCGTCTCCTCCGTGAGGTTGCCTTCTTTGATCTCCTCTAGCACCCTCTCGAAGTGCGCAGAGCCGACCAGGATGCCACAGTGCCCTCCTATGGCATGCCTGATGATAGCCAGGCCTGGAGGACTTGATTCAAAACCAGGATCGCATACCATGAGACGTTCCGAGTTCATCGTCTGTGAACTCGTGGCGATCTCGTCCATCATATCGGCAACAGAAGACTTGATTATCTCCAACCCGAGCTGCTCCAAGTCGGTGAGAAAATCATTCACCACGCGAGACTCATCAGCCAGCACGACTACTTGCCTGATCCGCATAAAAACCTTAACCCTCATCGTCGTTGGATTATTTTAAGATTGCCCTATGAGATGGAACCTGTCATCCGGGTAAAGCTTTATGTCGTCGGGATAATGTCCCTTTGCAGATGGAAAACCAGATAGGTGAGGCGGTAGGGAAACACCCGGAAGGCGTCACCATAAGGTTCGAGGTGGTGCCCGGCGCCAGCAAGCTGTCGATCCCCTCAGGCTTCAACCCCTGGCGCCAATCTTTGGAGGCAAAACTCACGGAGATGCCCACCAGAGGAAAAGCCAACGCTCAGCTGACGCGGGAGCTGGCATCTATCCTCAAGATCCCTGGAGATCGTGTGGTGGTGATCGGTGGTCAGAAGAGTTCCCGGAAGACTGTACTGGTGAAGGGCGCAGATGTCGAGAACGTCATGGCATGCCTGGCAGAAAGAGGTGGCCTTCGGTGAGGCACAGCAGGCGCAAGGTTCCAGGCACGGCCAGGGCGACCTGCGATCTGGAGGCGCTGGAGAGGCTGATCGAGGAGCTCCGGGAGGCCTCGGACGGCGGCGCAGCCATAATCGTGGAGGGGATCAAGGATCGGCGGTCCCTTCGAGAGCTGGGGATCGAAGGGACGATTATGACGGCGGCCATGAGGCCCGCCCTGGAGGTGGCCGAAGACGCGGCCCAAAACTTCGATGAGATAATCGTTCTCACCGACTGGGACCGGGCCGGTGAAGAGGCGGCCCGCCGTATGGAGAAGCACCTTTTGTGTACCCGGGCCCACGCCGATCTGCAGACCAGGGACAGGCTCAAGAAGATGGTCCGGCGGGAGATCAAGGACGTGGAGGGTCTGAGCCGCTACGTGCAGAGGATGAGGGCGGAGGCATGTCCATCCGGATGGCTGTGACCGGGAAGCCGGGTGTGGGCAAGTCCACCCTGGTGATGACGGTCCTCGACCGGCTGGACTGTGTTGTCGGTGGCATGCTGACTAAGGACGTGCGGGTACGGGGAAGACGAGTGGGGTTCGAGCTCCAGGACCTGCGGTGCGGCGCCCTGGGAACCTTGGCGTCTCTGGAAGGCGCCGGCCCCAGGCTTGGCAGGTACCATGTCAACCTCCACGACCTCGAAGAGATCGGGGCTGCGGCCATCGAGGATGCGATTCTCAGGGCAGACCTCGTGGTGATCGATGAGGTCGGCGCGATGGAGCTTTTATCTTCCAGGTTCGTGGAGGCTGTGGAGACGGCACTCGGGTCCGAGAAGTCCATGCTGGTGGTGGTCCAGGCGAAGTCCAGGCATCCTCTGGCCATGAGGATCAGAGACTCGTTCCTGATGGTGACGGTGACGAAAGATAACAGGGACGAACTGGCAGGGGATATCGCAGAGAAGATCGATTCGGCGCTATGACCGAAGTTCATTCATGCATAATTCATAACTGCTCACCTACCCCCCACAATATTTATTATCGATAAGATGATATTATTCGTCACAATGGTTGCAAACGAGTACATCCCCCCTTCGGTCGGATGTACTCGGATTATACATTATATACGAGGACAAATATACAATGGTAAAGAGAGCAATACTTTTAGTCGTTGTACCCCAACGATACTCTGGTGAGGAGTATGCAAATAAAAGCGATATACGAGAACAATGTTTTGAAACCATTGGAGGAGTTGGACTTGCCAGAAAATTCTGAAGTACGGATCAAAATTAAAAAAAGCTTTAGCAGATTACTCGACGAAGTTGGGATGGTTGAAGCACAGGAAGATGTTGACGCGGTTTTGAAAGAGATGAGAGAAAGGACTTACTATGGATAGGGTCGTCTTAGACACCTCTGTCATCGTAAAGAGCATTTTCAAGCCGCGGAGATCCCTGCCTGACGAAATACACAGACGGGAGTTAAATACACACGAAAAGTGCAGAGCAATAATCAACCTCCATATTTCAACCGCTAATGAACGCTAATGAACGCTAATATTTTCTTTTAATTCGCGT
>CAYQFP010000014.1:0-21026 GCA_964416865.1 uncultured Methanotrichaceae archaeon | reverse complement strand
GGGAAATTCCTTTCTGACGAGAGATACGAGCTCCGGGATCTTCTGTTTATCTATTCTCATGCCAGCTCAAACTAAAACTCCTATTCCACTAAAAATGTTTTGACTGGAACATCTTTGTGATCGTGGTGAAGAATCCCTCCTACAAATAACGTATCATCAACGGCAGCATCAGCACCCCCATCGCATGTGTCTTCCGTATCCCGGCCAGGGGCGCTATCAGCCCGATCGTGGTAGAGACAAAGAACAGGAACCCGCCGAAGGGGCCGGTGAAGATCAAAGTCATCACCACCAAAAACGAGATCACCCCCAGACAGAGCCGCCTGTAGTTCAGTTTCTCCACGATCCTGGCCGCGGTCTGTCCCGCCCATATCGTAACGATATAGGAAGCCAGCGCCGTTGTCAGGACTACCAGGACCATCATCATCAAGAGGCTCTGGTCCAGGACGACCAGCTTCTCCACCGCGGCCACGGCTCCGCTCCTGGGCCGGCCGATCACCGCCAGCGCCACCAGGGCGAAGAGAGCGTTGGCGGTGTTGACCCCGGAGACCGAGACCAAGAACTCCCGACCGGAGCCTGCCGACCCCAGCCTGGTGACCACCGTGGCCACCGCAGGAGTCACGCCCGGGATCCAGGCCACCAGAGATCCGGCCAGCCCGCCCAAGAAGACTGACTTGATCACCGTTCTGGCGGGCAGGCGGAAGAAGGTCTCCCTCTGGGGCGGCATCTTCGCGTTTGAGGAGAGGCTTATAATCAGCAGCGAGGCTCCGAAAAGACCGCTGAGGAGCGGGAGAAGTACCTGGGGCTCGGAGCCGAAGGGTGAAACTGCAAGGTTCTGATGCTCGAAGGCGAAGAGCCCCAGAAACCCGCTGGTCAGGAAGAGCACCAGGGCCAGAGCCTTGTACTTCAGATGGACCAGAGACCCCTGGCCTTCGACCACCAGTCCTTTCTCGGTGGCGATCATCAAAACGACGATGATCAGGATCACCAGACCGATATGGGCGATGAACCCATCGTAGAAGTGACGAAATAGGAGCGTTAGAGGATATATCAAGACCAGAGCCACCAGTATCGAAGACGCACTCCCTAGGGCAGAAAGCCTGACCGCCTCCGGACCCCTCCCATCCAACATCATGACATGGCCAGGAAGCACCGCCAGGACGGTATCGGGATCTGGTGCGCCGATGAAAACCGAGGGAATGATGTCCAGAAAAGTATGGGCTATGCTGGCCGCCAGGATAACCACTGCCAGGTGATAAGGCTCCAGTCCCATGGTAAGGATAGCTGGCGATAGCGCCAATAGCAACGCTGCGAAGTTGTTGGTATGCAGGCCGGGTGTCAGACCGCTGCAGACCCCAAGGATAAAGCCCAGGGCAATTGATAGGAGAAGAACAAGATCCAACATCTCTAGAAGATTTAGTATATTTTGTGTTAGATAAGTCTTGCGATCGGGGCGAAAACGCTTAAATAGTCTTAATCAGGTGATCTTACAAATCCGCGCGGGGGCAGTGTTCTCGTTGCTATCGCTTCAGCGGCGAGCAGACGCGGTGAATGCTCCCCCCGGCATATGGACTACGGTGTCCGAACGCGCCCGTTGCGCGTGAGTCGGTCTCCTTGAAGGAGGTTCAGCGGAGGACTGTAATGAAGAAGATCAAAAAGACGAATCCAAGGGTAGTCCGCCTCATAGACGATCTAAAGGCAGCGTCTCGCGATGGTGGAGCAAAGGTCTGGCGCGACGTGGCCCGCAGGTTGGAGAAGCCCACCCGCAACTACGCCGCTGTGAACGTCAGTAAGATCAACAGACACACCAGCACCAATTGCCTGGTTCTCGTCGTGGGAAAGGTATTGGGTGCCGGCGAGATGGACCACAACGTAACCGTTGCGGCGCTAAGCTTCAGCGATCAGGCCCGATCCAAGATAAAGTCGGCTGGTGGCGAGTGCCTCAGGATAGAAGAGCTGATGGCAAGAGACCCTACATGTTCTGGCGTGATTATTTTAAGGTGATCTGATGATTATTGATGCATCTGGGATGATCCTGGGACGTTTGGCCAGCGTGGCTGCGACGTGCCTTCTTGCGGGAGAAGAGGTTCGGATCGTCAACGCAGAGAAGGCGGTAATCTCGGGTCGGAAAGTGAGTGTATACCGAGAGTATACCGAGATGAGAAATAAAGGGTCCACGGAGAAAGGTCCCTACTTCCCCAGGAGACCCGAAAGGATACTGAAGAGGACGGTTAGAGGGATGCTCCCCCACAAAAAGAAGCGCGGACGCGATGCTTTGTCGCGGCTGAAGGTCTACGTCGGAGTTCCCACCGAGTTCAGGGGCATGGAGCTAGAACGTCTGGCTTCGGCAGATATGAAACGACTGAGCACGGGTAAGTATGTAGAGCTGGGCAATCTGAGCCGTAGGCTCGGATCTAGCTTCTAGGTGAGTCGCGATGAAGATAGTCAACACATCAGGTAAAAAGAAGACTGCCATAGCCAGGGCTACCCTGAGAGAGGGTAATGGGCGGATCCGCATCAACAAGAAGCCTTTGGAGATCATGGAACCCCATTTGGCCAAGCTTAAGATCATGGAACCGATCATAATGGCCCAGGATCGTGCCAACAGCATAGACATAGTGGTAAATGTTCGCGGTGGCGGGTTCATGGGTCAGGCAGAAGCTGTGCGCACCGCGATCGCTCGTGGGATTGTAGAGTGGACGGGCGATACCGTTCTAAGAGATACCTATGCAGAGTATGACAGGAACCTCCTGGTCAATGATCATCGACAGAAGGAAAGAAAGAAGGTCGGCGGCCCAGGTGCTAGAGCTAAATACCAGAAGTCCTACAGGTGAGTCTGCTTGATTCCAGTTAGGTGCTTTACCTGTGGTAATGTCATTTCTGACGTATGGGAGATATACAAAGAGCGTACGAAGGTCGAGCCACCTGGAAAGGTACTGGACGACCTGGGCATAGACGGCTACTGTTGCAGGCGTATGCTCCTGGCCCACGTGGAGATCGTGGACACGCTCCGAAGGTATCAGTAGACGCTAAGGGGTTGTAGGGTAGCCTGGACATCCTTCGGCGTTCGGGGCGCCGTAACCTGAGTTCGAATCTCAGCAACCCCACCACAGCCCATCCATTTGAGGTGGCTATTTGAAAGCCGAGAAGTATACTCGATATGAGCGCGCCAGAATTGTGGGGGCTCGAGCTTTACAAGTTTTGATGGGCGCTCCTGTATTTATCAATACCGACTCGATAGACCCTCTTAAAATAGCTCTTGACGAGATGAAAATGGGTGTTATTCCCATTACAGTTAAACGGGATCGTGATACCTCTAGAGGCAGGTGAAATTTTGGAAGAAGATGTGATAGAAACAACGGTCGAAGAATATGAGATGCTTGTCCCTATAGATGAATACCTCGCGGCAGGCATACACATCGGTACACAGCAGAAGACGAGCAGCATGAAAGATTACATTTACAGGGTGCGCACGGACGGGCTCTACGTGCTCGACGTCCAGGCCACGGATTTGCGCATCAGGCAGGCTGCGAAGTTCCTGGCAAAGTACGATCCGTCGAATATCCTCGTGATATCGGCCCGACAGTACGGCCAGCGCCCGGCCTCCATGTTCGCCAAGTCTGTGAGGGCCAAATCCATCGTAGGGCGTTTCATACCCAACACCTTGACCAACCCCACGTTTTCCGGATATCTGGAGCCAGACGTACTGATGGTCACAGATCCCAACGGTGATGGCCAAGCGGTGAACGAGGCGATCGACGTGGGGATTCCCGTGGTTGCACTCTGCGATACCAACAACTTAACATCCAACGTGGATCTGGTGATACCGACCAACAACAAAGGCAGGAAGGCCCTCACCTTGATCTACTGGCTCCTGGCCAGAGAGATTTTGAGGCAGAGGAACGAGGAGGAACGATTCCGGTACACCGTATCCGACTTCGAGATGGAGTTCTGATCCGTCATGAGACATCCCGCCGCAGCAGACAGTTTCTACCCCGCAGATCCCGGTGCCCTCCGACGCGAGCTGGAGCAGGCCTTCCAGGGGGTGAACACGTCTGGCGAGGTAATACCCGCTCATGGAGTGGTCGTACCTCATGCAGGCTATCCCTTCTCGGGACCTGTGGCGGCGGAGGTCTATTCCCGACTTCCTCAAAGAGATACATACGTTCTCATCGGGCCGAACCACACCGGTATAGGCCTACCCGTATCCCTCTCCAGGGACTCCTGGATGACACCGTTGGGCGTAGTCGAATGTGATCTGGAGTTTGCCGACGCTCTGAGTGGAAGCATAATCGAGGTGGACGAATCTGCTCACCTCTACGAGCACTCGCTTGAGGTCCAGATACCCTTCCTTCAGTACAGGTTCACCGGTTTCAGGATCGTCTCGATATGCATGGGCCTCCAGGACGAGGAGACCGCAGTAGATGTTGGCGAAGCAGTTGGAGAGGCGGCTCGCGATCTGGGCAGAGACTGTACGGTTATCGCAAGCAGCGATTTTACCCATTACGAGACCTTCGAAGACGCCAGGAGAAAAGACATCAAGCTGATCGAGTCCATCCTGCAGATGGAGATTACGAATATCTACGACCTGGTTTACCGGCTGAACATTACAGCATGTGGGTTCGGTCCCATCGCTGCTACCATAACCGCATCCCGGATATTGGGCGCAAGCAGCGGCAAGCTCCTCCGCTACACCACCAGCGGCGAGACCACCGGCGATTACAACCAGGTAGTGGGGTACGGAGCGCTCGTCTTCACCTAGGAGGTTTTTCATTGTACATAAAGTATAACTTTGTGTGCTCAAGTAAATCCGACCGAAGGGAGGATTTACTTGCTGACCACAGCATCGGCACCAGGTAAGGTGATCCTCTTCGGAGAGCACGCCGTGGTCTCCGGGGCACCCGCTCTGGGTGCGGCTGTCGATGTGAGGGTCCAGGTCCGGGTCGAGGACGCTCCAGGTCTCGTAATAGAAGCTCGCAACTTGGACCTGGTCCTGGACGGTCTAGCAGTCGACCCCCTATCTGGAAATGCCGACATGAAGGCGATCAGCGGGAAGGCTCTTCACGCCACGAGGTACGTCTCTGCGGTTCTCGCCGAGGTAGAAGCCCGAGATCTTCGTGTCGTGGTGGAATCCGAGATACCTCCTTCATCCGGTCTGGGCTCGTCAGCTTCGGTCGTCGTCGCCACCCTGGCGGCGCTGAACGACCATATGGGTCTGGGACTCTCTCCTGTCGAGATCGCCGAGAGGGCTTATTCGATAGAGAAAAATGTACAGAATGGCATGGGAAGCCGGATGGATACCGCCCTGGCCACCTTCGGTGGCTACCAGGTTGTCACCGGAGAGGCCGAGCCGGTTGACCTGCCGAAGCTCGATCTGATCGTGGGCTGTACAGGCAAGCCCCATGATACCAGGTTAGAGGTGGAAAAGGTCCAGAAGTTACGTGCCAGGTACCCCGACGTTGTGGATCCCGTCTTCGAGGCGATGGGCGCGATCTCCAGGAGGGCCCTGACCCATCTTAGAAAACGAAAGCTGACGGAACTGGGCATTCTCATGAACGTGAACCACGGCCTACTGGAGTCAATAGGGGTAGGGACCCGGGAGCTGACCGAGCTGGTCTATGCGGCCCGTGGTGCGGGAAGAGCCCTCGGTGCGAAGCTGACCGGTGCAGGTGGAGGCGGATGTATGATCGCGTTGCCCGGCCCGGAACATCTCGATCGGTCGAGAGCGATGACGGCTATCGTCCAGGCAGGGGGCAAAGCCTTCCCCGTGACCACAGGATGTGAAGGCGTGTGGCTGGGTTGAGAAAGATGGCCGGGATACTGAAGATCGGTGGCAGCGTATTGACCGATAAGACGAAGCTGGAATCTCCGCGTATGGAGGCGATCGAGCGGATCGCGGCAGAAGTAGCAAGTTCTTCCTCGGGAGTGGTACTGGTACATGGTGCAGGCTCTTTTGGACACATCCACGCCAATAAGTACGACCTGAGGAAGGGGTTCGATCCTGAGGGTATCCTGGAGACGCACCGATCTGTGGTGAGGTTGAACGAGATCGTGGTATATGCCCTGGGCCGGGCAGGAGCCCATCCAGTCCCCGTCCATCCGCTTAGCTGTGCCCTTCTCCAGGATGGTAGGATAAGAGATATGAATATCGGGCCCCTAACGGAGATGATAGAGAGGGGTCTTTTGCCCGTGCTTCATGGCGACGTGGTCATGGACAGGTTGCGAGGCGCGGATATACTATCCGGTGACCAGATCGTTACCTACCTGGCCAGATCCCTAGGGGCGGATGTCGTGGCGTTGGGGACGAGAGAGGACGGCGTCATCTATGGTGGAGAGGTCGTTCCCAGAGTGACCAGAGAGAACTATCACCGTATAGAGCCCGAGCTAGGCGAGAGCATAGGGGTCGATGACGTCACAGGTGGCATGAGAAAGAAGGTGATGGAGCTTCTGGACCTGGCAGACGATGGCATCCCCTCGCTTATATTCAACGCCGGGAAGAAAGGTATGATCGAAAAGGCCCTGGACGGCGAGCTCGTGGGAACCCTTGTGGAGGGATCCTCGTGACCACATCCAGCAGAAAACTGGATCACATCAGGATCTGTCTAGAGGAGGATATAGAGGCTGGCTGGAGACCCTTCAATGATCTGATGCTGGTGCCTAGGGCACTGCCAGGCATCGATGCTTCCGAGGTTAACACAAGATGTCGGTTCCTAGGCAAAGAACTGGCTGCCCCCCTGATGATCTGCGGCATGACGGGGGGGCATCCTGATACCAAAGAAATTAACCGGAACCTGGCCCGGGCTGCCCAGGAGGTGGGCGTCGCTCTGGGCGTGGGCTCGCAAAGGGCAGCCTTGGAGGATCCGATGATGGAAGAAACATTCTCCGTGGTCAGAGATGCCGCCCCCAGCATGCCCGTGGTGGGCAACATCGGAGCGGTACAGCTCAAGAGGGAGGGGCCAGAGATCTTGGATAGGCTGGCGGAGATGATCGATGCCGACGCCCTGGCCATCCACTTGAACTTCCTCCAGGAAAGCGTCCAGCCCGAGGGAGAGACCTGGGGCAGAGGGCTGATCGAAGCCATCGGGTCGGCCGCCCGGGGAAAGGTGCCCATAATAGTAAAGGAGACGGGAGCCGGGATCTGCAATGAAGATGCTGTCGCCCTCGTCGAGGCGGGCGTCCGGATCATCGATGTGAGCGGGTTGGGCGGAACCTGTTGGGCCGCCGTCGAGGCTCGCCGGGCGGAGGAGAAAGGCGATCAAGGATCGTTTAGTCTGGGCCAAACCTTTGGAAACTGGGGTATTCCCACACCGGTAAGCGTTGTGGAATGCGTCGCCGCAGGAGCCGATGTGATATCCTCGGGAGGCATCAGGAGCGGTGCCGACGTGGCCAAGAGCCTGGCCCTGGGAGCTACTATCGCCGGCTCGGCGTTGCCTTTGCTGGCACCCGCTACGAAGAGCGCCGAGGAGGTGGCCAATGTTCTCCGGCGCTATATACGAGAACTCAGAACCTCGATGTTCCTGACCGCCTGCGCCGATCTGGCGGAGCTGGGGTCTGCGCCCATCGTAGTGGGCGGAAGGGTACGAGAGATCCTAGATCAGAGAGGGTTTGATACGAAAAATTTCGCGATTATTAGAGAGATGTCAAGATGAATAATATAGAAATCAAAGCGGTCGGTGGTTACGAAGAGGTCGGAAGGAACATGACCGCGATCCGGGTCGATCGGGATGTCATCATCATGGATATGGGTCTCCGGTTGGACAGAGTTCAGATACACGAAGATACGGATGTTGAACGGCTTCACACTTCGGAGCTGATCAACATGGGCGCCATCCCTGATGACAGCGTAATGAAGAACATCGATGGCAAGGTAAGAGCGATAGCTTGCACCCATGGTCATCTGGACCACATCGGAGCCGTTTCCAAGCTGGCATACAAGTACAAGGCACCCGTTCTGGGTACCCCCTTCACCACAGACCTCATAAAACAGGAGATCCAGGACGAGAAGCTCTTCGACGTCACGAACGAGGTCATAACCATGAACGCCGGGGAGAGCTATCAAGTCACCCCGGACATCGAGCTGGAGTTTGTAAGGGTCCAGCACAGCATAGTGGACTGCGTCTTCGCAGCCATACACACCCCATACGGTGTGATCCTCTATGCCAACGACTTCAAGATGGACCGGAACCCCACCCTAGGCCAGCCGCCTGACTTCGTCAGGATGAAGGAGCTAAATAAGGAGGGTGTCCTGGCCTTGATCACCGAGACTACCAACGCGGGGATATCTGGGAAGACTCCCTCGGAGCAGATCGCTAAGGACTTGGTCTGGGATGCCTTACTGGGAACTGCGGAGAGCAAGTCGGGCGTGCTGGTTACCACCTTCTCGTCACACATCGCCCGGATCAGGGCCATAATCGCTGCTGCTCATGAGATGGGACGCAAGCCAGTTCTTCTGGGCAGATCGATGGACAAGTACTGGGGAACCGCTAAGAGGACGGGGTACGCGACGAAGGCCAAAAATCTCGCAATCTATGGCAGGCGGAGAGGCGTAGACAAGTTCTTCAAGAAGATGATGCAGGATGGTAAAGACAAATATCTGCCCATAATGACCGGCCACCAAGGCGAACCCGGAGCCATATTGGGCAGGGTGGCCAATGGGGAGACCCCCTATAAGATCGAATCGGGAGATAAGGTGATATTCAGCGCAGGGATAATTCCCCAGCCTCTCAACAGATCAAACCGCTACGTGGTGGAGACGAAGCTGAAGATGAGAGGGGCCAGGATATACGACAACGTCCACGTCTCGGGACATGCCTGCATAGAAGATCATTGGGAGCTGCTCAGGATGATAAACCCGGAGAACGTGATAACCAGTCACGGTAACTTCGAATCGCACGGCAAGTACCTGACCATGGCCGAAGGTACGGGGTACGAGCTGGGGTATACGGTCCACATCCTCAGGAACGGGCAGGGTCTGGCGCTCTGAGATAAGCTTAACCGGTCGGAAGGTTGGTGATGAAATATGCTTGACGAGGAGCTCAAGAAACGTGCTTCCATGGTGACGGATGCTATCGAGAAGCTGCTGCCGGTGGTCCATCCAGAGGGTCTGTATAAGGCGGGCAGGCATCTTGTGGATGCTGGCGGGAAGCGGCTCCGGCCGAGCATGTTGATCCTGGCGGCGGAGACCGTGGAAGGTGATCTGGAAGTCGTTCTTCCTGCCGCGGTCTCCGTTGAGCTGGTTCACAACTTCACCTTGATCCACGACGACATAATGGACCATGCAGAAACCAGAAGAGGCTGGCCCGCGGTTCATGTGAAGTGGGACGAGTCCGGTGCCATCCTCGCAGGAGATACCCTATACTCCAAGGCCTTCCAGATCCTCGCCTCTACGAAGACCGATCCCGGATGCGTGGTAGCATCGATGGAGATGATGGCAAGAACCTGTACCGCCATCTGCGAGGGTCAGTGGCTGGATATGGAGTTCGAGATGAGGGACCGGGTATCGGAAGACGAGTACCTGGAGATGATCGAGAAGAAGACCGGTGTCCTCTACGGCCTTGCGTCCTGGGTGGGGGCCACCCTATCCGGCGCTTTGGAAGAGCAGGTGAAAGGGCTAGAGGAGTTCGGCAGGTTGGTGGGTATGGGGTTCCAGATCTACGATGACGTCCTGGACCTGACCGCGCCACCTGAGGTGCTGGGCAAACCCCGGGGCGGGGATCTTGTGGAGGGGAAGAAGACACTGATAATGATCCACGCCATGGAGAGGGGGGTCGTGCCAGAGGTCTTGGGAAAGAAGAACGCCACACCGGAAGAGATCGAAGCGGCCTTATCTGTCCTGGAAGATAGCGGGTCGATAGACCACGCCCGGATCAAGGCGGCGTCGCTGGTGGAGCAGGGGAAGAGAGCCTTGGATATCCTGGAAGATTCGGAGGCGAAGGATCTGCTGCTAGAGCTCGCCGACTACATGATCAGCCGAAGGTACTGAATAGTACGAGCTTAACGCAAGTTAATCGGTGATAAATGTGAATAAATCTGAGGCCGAGCACCTCTTTGGACACTGGGTCGAGCATAACAAGGGTCACGCCAAGAGTTTCCGGGACCGGGCAGAGGAGATCAAAGAGATAAGTTCTGGTTCCGCGATCAGGCTGAGAGAGGCGGCAGAGCTGATGGACCGGTGCACCGAGAAGCTTGTGGATGCCAAAGAGAAGCTGTGAAGGGGATCAAGGCCGAGGTCCTCTTCAATTAGATTTTTGCTGTTCCTCGACTTTCTCCTTCGTGACCTTGTCGAACTGATCCTGTATGTCTTTTCCAAGGATGCCTATGGCGTCGGACCTGCACTGTCGGCAGTGCCTCATCTGCTTCATGACCTTGCTCAGCTCGTCCTGAACTGCCCTCTTCTCTGCCGGGCTCGGTGGGGTGAGGTGAGAGAACCGATATTGGGGGATGAGAGGCATCACGTTCTGGATGTATACCCCCAGCTTCTTGATCGTCCTGGCGATCTCCATGACGTGATCGTCGTTTATGGTGGGGATGAGAACGGTATTCACCTTCACGATCATCTTCCTCTTCACCGCCTCTTCTATGCCCCTGAGCTGTTGGTCCAATATGATCTGGGCTGCTTCGTAACCGGTGTACTTCTTGCCCTCATAGGTCACGTACTCGTAGATATCCTTCCCGATATTGGGGTCCACGGCATTCAGAGTGACGGTAACGTTCCCGACGCCCAGCTCGTCCAGCAGGTCAACCTTCTCGGGAAGAAGCAACCCGTTGGTGCTGATGCATAGAAGGATATGAGGATATTTTTCTCCTACCAGTTTGAAGGTCTCGAAGGTCTGCTCGTTGAATAGGGGCTCTCCCGGGCCAGCCACTGCAACCACCTTGATGTAATGAACCTTCTCTATGACTTCATCCACCCTGGCCAGGGCCTCTTTTGGCGTCAGGACCTGGCTTGTGACCCCCGGCCTGCACTCGTTGACGCAGTCGAAATCCCTGATGCAGTAGTTGCACTGGATGTTGCACCTCGGCGCCACGGCCAGGTGCATCCTGCCGAAGCGATGACAGGCCTTGGCGCTGAAGCAGGGATGCTCCTGAATCCGCCTCAATTGTTCAGGATCCCAGGGAATATCCTTGCCCATGACTTTGACGGTGGGGTACTCATTCTCGCTCATGATCACGAACTCCGTTTCCTAATAGTATCTTATTCTCTAAAAGGATATCTGATATCCAAAACCCTTATCCGTTCTGGTCGCGTTTTGGTCTACCATGACTAAGAAGGATGATCGATTAGTCATCTGGCCGGTCTACTTCGATGCAGATAGGACCCGGACAGGAGGCAGGGCGGTATCCAAGAGCGACGCGGTCCACAAGCCCACGGTAGACGAGGTACATGTGGCTGCGATGGAACTGAACCTGGAACCAACTGTAGAACGAGAAAAACGCTATCCATCCCTATGGTGGGATAATATGGGAAGGATACTGGTCCGGCGGAGGGGACCCAAGACCGTTCTGTTGAGAGATCTCGCCAGAACCATCAGACGCATAAGAGGCTGATTGGCTCTGCGGTCTACCGTTCCTGGAGGGTCTCTACCTCTTCCACGATCTCATTTCCCGCGGCGACCTCGTCTATGCTGTGAACGACGCCGCCAAAGTCCTGGATCACCGACTCCACGGCAACGTAGTCGATATCGTCACCCTGGATGGTGATCTTGATCGTCTCCGTCTGCTGATCAACCTCAGAAAGACTCAAGTTGACGCCGACTATCCCGTCGAGCCTGCCCATAGTCCTGGCAAGCTCCAAAATAGTGGGGACATGCGGCTTCAATACGTCCAGTACCAATCGCCTGATCATCTTAGTTCTCTGACACTCCATCAAATTGTTACCTAACATGTCTTGATTAGTAGCAATACTTAATAATGTTTGTGATCGTCGCCCAACCATGATCGATCTTCATACGCATACGGTCTTCAGCGACGGTGAACTACTCCCTGCTGAGCTGATCCGGCGAGCCGAGGCCAAGGGCTACCGGGCCATAGGGATCACGGATCACGTAGATTTCTCCAACGTGGAGTTCGTCATCTCCAACGTCTCCAAGATCAAGACGCTGGAGGACGACCTGGATATGAAGATCCTGGTAGGTGTGGAGATTACCCACGTTCCCCCTCCAAAGATTGAACGATTGATCATTCTTGCCCGCAGGCTAGGTGCCGAGATCATCGTGGTCCACGGAGAGACGCCAATAGAGCCTGTCTCACCGGGCACCAACCGGGCCGCCCTGGAGATGGGCGTCGATATCCTGGCCCACCCGGGTTTCATCACCCATGAAGAGGCCGACCTGGCCAGAGAGAACGACGTCTGTCTGGAGGTTACCGCCCGCGCAGGTCACAATATCACCAACGGTCACGTGGTGAGAATGGCTGCGGCATCGGGCGCGAAGCTGGTGGTGAACACGGATGCCCACGGCCCCGACGACCTGATCGATCGCAAGCGTGCCGTTTTGATCGCCATGGGTGCGGGAATGACGGAAGAGAATGCTACGAAGATCACAACCCACCATCCCATAACCATCGATTAGGTGACTGGTGATATCTTGGACGTCGTGGCGGTGGACATCTCGGGCAGGCACGCCGTAGAGGGACGCTACATCATGGTCTGCGCCGCGGTGGCCGCCAGGATATCGCCGCGATGCACCGAGAAGACGTATCGTGTGAAACTGACGCCCCTGGTGGCGAGTTATGTCGATCTGTACGTGGTGGCCGATCTGATCGAGATGAACTCCAGAGGTCTCCTTGGGATCCTTGTGGCCGAGAGGGGGGACCTCTTCAATATAGAGAGGTGGAAGGCCGAGAGCATCCTGGGTCGAGAGTTCAAGTACCCTGAGTCCCTGGGCGAGAGACGGGCCATCGAACTGGCTCACCACATATCTTTTGCCGCCAGGAAGATGATGCTCGAACTTGAAGGGTGGCAAGGCATGGATAAAAATGAAAGACCGTAGGCAACAAAAAAAATCTACCATTCGGTTGGATTCGCACGGAGTACACAATGTTAGACATCATGTGCAATAAAAAAATGATAAGTGTTGGAGGCGGGATTGGGCATTGTTTGGTGGTCGCCGTCGTTATACTCGCAGCAGCATTTGTGTGCTTTGAGTGCTCTTCCGCATCAACGAGTTGTACACCCATTATTACTGAAGTATATTATGATACTTATTTGAAAAACGATCTTGGTGAATTCATAAGGATACACAATCCCACCGAAAGTACAATCAATGTCGGCGACTGGCAGATTACCGATAGGGAGGGCGTCATCACGTTCCCGGCATGGACGAATTTAGATGCTGGGGCCGGCCTATATCTCGCCTCTAACGCAACAATATTTTATGACGAGATGCTCTTAGAGGCGGAGTTTGAATATGGCGTGGATTCAGATTCGACACCAAACATGATAAAATCAGGCAGGTTACAATTAGCCAATGTGGGAGACGAAGTAATCCTGAAAGATGACGAAGGCGAGATAATAGATGTCGTGATTTATGGCAACTCGGATTATATCGGTGCCGGATGGATCAAAACCCCGGTGAAAGGCATAAAAGAGGGTGTTATATTAGAGCGAGATAGAAATGAGACAACCGGACAATATGATGATGAAAACTCGTCTGCTGATTGGGATGATTATCGAGTATACGTCTTTGGGCAGTCGCATTTTCCTTATGAAACTTTCAATTTTGACGGAAATGTAACGGTATTTACATCGCCGGATTGCAGCTTTAACGAGGTTGTAAATGCAATTGATAACGCGCAGGATTCGATCTATTTGAACATTTACCAATTTCATAATTTCTATTTGATGGACTATATAATAGATGCGTTAGAACGGGGCGTTGACGTTAAGATAATGCTCGAAGGCGACCCGGTAAATGGGATCGCCGATGAAGAGAGGTACATCGCGAACCAAACCGTCGCCGCAGGCGGAGAGGTACGGTTTATGATAAACGACAAAGATGGAGGTATTCATGACCGATATGCGTTCAATCATGCGAAATACGCAGTTATCGACGATGAAACGACGATGGTAACCTCCGAAAACTGGAAAAATACGGGTGTGCCGGTCAATAATACCTTTGGGAACAGAGGCTGGGGCATTATGGTAAATAGTCCAGATGTAACAGATTATTTCAGCGAGGTATTCTTTGAAGACTGGAAGCCCACAAGCAAGGACAGTTTTCCGTTCACTGCAAACGATCCAACCTATGGGAATAAATATGGCTGTCCGCCACCCGATTTTGTGCCAAACCGCACGATCCCTACGGGTAGTTACTCTCATCCGTTTGAAAGCAAAACAATTTCTGGCGAGTTTAATATCTCTCCTATCTTAGCTCCTGATACCTCGCTAATGCAGATGGTATCGATTATTGGGATGATAAAAGGAGCAAAAAATTCTGTTTATGTCGAGCAGCTTTATATCTACAAGAACTGGGGGACGTATGCAGACCCAAAGCCGAATCCGTTCTTAGAGGCTCTAATCAACGCGTCGAGGAGAGGTTGTGATGTAAAGATATTGCTGGATTCCGTGTACGGAAGGGAGCATAATGAGGAAACGATCGAGTACGTCAACGATATTGCCGCGTATGAAAAATTAAGTCTTGAGGCGAAGTTGATAAATAACGAAGCAATCGGGCTTAACAAAACACACAACAAGGGTGTGATTGTTGATTGCCGTGAAGTTTTGATCTCAAGCATCAATTGGAACGAGTACAGTCCAACAAACAACAGGGAAGCAGGTATAATTATCGAAAACGAAGACGTAGCCGAATTTTATACCGATGTGTTCCTCTATGACTGGTATGATGGGGCATCGGTAAAAGCCGTCTTCGATACGGGACCAGGGACATGCTCAAGCATACCCGGCACGCATAACTGAACAGTCACACCCGATCAAACAGCAAGTATATAATGCCATACATTATATATAATATATGTGGTGGAACGTGTTGCGTTGCTGGAATCTCGCTATTAAGACTTGAACACATAAAATTATACGTTATGTACAACGAGAAGACCGCCGTTCTGCTTATGCGCGAAGACCCGCATAGGAAACGGCCCGAGAGCATGGACGAGCTGAGAGGCCTGGCCAGGTCGGCGGGGTACAAGATCCTGGCCGAGATCACCCAGATCAGAGGCAGAGACCGCAGGTTCCAGCTGGGCAGAGGCAAGATCATTCAGGCCACAGCTCACGAGCCCGATACCCTGATATTCTACAACCCACTCTCCCCTGGCCAGGTATACAACATCAAAAAGGAGTTCGGCATCAGGGTGATAGACAGGTTCAACCTCATACTAGAGATCTTCGCGTCCCGGGCCGCCACCAGGGAGGCAAAGCTCCAGGTAGAGCTGGCCAGCCTCACCTACGAGGCACCCTTCGTCCGGGCCATGATATCCCTCCGCAAGCTGAGCGAGCGGCCCGGCTATCGGGGCGCAGGCAGCTATGAGGAGGCCATGTACCAGGACATCGGTGGGAGGATGGCCAAGATCAGGGCAGATCTGAAGGGGGTGGAGATGCGGGGAGACTCGAGAAGACTGCGCCTGAGAGATCTCGGCTTCGACCTGGTGGCGCTGGCCGGGTACACCAACGCCGGCAAGAGCACCATCCTCAACGCCCTCACCAGCGAGAGCGTGGCCGCCGAGGACCAGCCTTTCACCACCCTCTCCCCCACGACCCGGGCGATCAAGACGAAGGAACGAAAAATCCTCCTCACCGATACGGTGGGGTTCATAGACGATCTGCCTCTATTCATGATCAACTCCTTTCGTTCGACGCTGGCGGAGATCGTCCAGGCCGATCTGGTGTTGCTGGTGGTGGATCTAAGCGATCCTTTGGGGATCCTGCGCCGAAAGCTGGTCTCCTGTCACGACGCCCTGTGGGACTGCGTATCTTACGCGCCGATGATCACCGTGCTGAACAAGGCAGACAGGCTTACGAAAGATGAGATAAGTTCCAGGCAGCAGGAAATCTTGGATCTTGCTCCCAACCCGGTGGTGATATCGGCCGCGACGGGTAGAGGGCAAGAGGAGTTGATCGACCGTGTGCTAGAGGTTCTTCCACCTATGGAGGAGTTCGAGATCGAGCTGCCAGGTACCGAAGAGGGGATGAATCAGCTCTCCTGGCTGTACGAGGTGGTCGATATATTGGAGGTGAAATACGGCGAGACGATCGCGGTCAGGCTCAGAGGACGGCGGAGCATGGTGGCGAAGGCGCTGAAACGCGTCGGTACGAGAGAAGCTCTGGAGAATGGGAACCATGTCCGACCTGATTAGAGAGGGATTCCAGCTTAAGCAAACGATAGTTTCCATCATCGCCCAGGAGGCGGAACACGCCGAGGCGGCCAAAGAGGCGATCAGGGAGCAGCGCAAGCTTCTGGAGGATTTCATCGCAAACGATCCATTCTTCATGCTCACCCTGGAGCCCTACGATCTATTGGCAGAAAACGCGCCGGAGATCGTCAAGACGATGGTCGATGCCGCCGCTGCCTTCGGCATAGGTCCCATGAGTGCCGTTGCCGGGACCATCGCAGGTTTTGCTCTGGATGCCATGATCGAATCAGGCGCTGCCTACGCCATCGTGGATAATGGCGGGGACGTAGCCCTGGTGAACGATCGACCGGTGTACATGGGCGTCTATGCCGGCTCTTCGCCCATCAGCAACCTTGCCCTGGAGATCCCACCACGTGCCGTGCCACTAGGAATATGCACCAGCAGCGGAACCGTGGGCCCCTCGATAAGCTTCGGGTGTGCAGATGCCGCCCTGGTGATCTCAAAGGACGTCACCCTGGCAGATGCCGCGGCCACCGCTCTGGGAAACGCCGTTGTCGACGACTCGTCGCTGGAGGATTGCTTCCGGGCCGTAGATAGGCCTGGCGTAGAAGGTGCGCTGGTCATCAGGGGCAAAGAGCTGGCGCTCTGGGGCGAGCTGCCGAAGATCGAGCGGGCGGCTATCCGGCCCGACCTGATCACCAGGGCGTAAACAGCCGAAAATTGCGGCCCATATTATACAAAAACAGATATTATTGGTGGCGGTGGGCATCATTCGCCCGTCGTCAGCCGTCCGATCTTCTCCCATCCGCTTTCCCTGCCAAGGGGTTGATCGAGGACCCAATCGAGGAACTTGAATACCGTGGACGCCGCCAGCGCGTAGAACTCCCTGGTGAAGCTCAAGGCGTCTTCGACGTTCTTGAAGTGGCGCACCTCGATCTCCATGCCGGACTCCGTCATCTCGCCGTGGACCACCTGGTCGGTCACAAAAGAAGAGACCCCACAAGATGCCCTGGCCGGTTGCGCGGCGTCGATGTTCACCGGGACCCCGCCGTAGTAACGGTAGACGTCTCCAATGATCCCCTTTCGTGTGGGCACCTCCTCATCCGAGGCTTCCAGGACGATATCTTTGCCCAGATACTCGGGCTGGGGCACAATCTGGGCTTCCACGATCAGGGAGTACTCTTCATCCTCGGGAATGCGGCCGGTTCCGGCCAGATCGACCGCCTCGAAGACTATGCCCAGCTTCGTGGCATTGCCACCGGGAAGGTCGCACCGCCAACTATCGTCTTCCACATACAGCGTCTTCCCGTCCAGCTCCAGGATATTGCCAGTTCCCATCATCATCACCTTTATCGTGATCGTCTTCGGACTCGAGTAAATGTGGTCGAGGTATAGCCGTTCGTTCGGCGGCGTCCTATCACCGCACCCTCACGTCCATCGGACCCTTGATCACGATCTCGTTCTGGCCGTTATACTCAGATACCGCCCCAACGACCTCGACTCGATCGCCCCTTTGCACCTTATCTTTGACCATCTCCGCTCCGCACTGGCTGCTCACGAAGATCGGCATCTCGGTGGAGTCGAGGTGGATTATGAGGTGCCCCCCGCTCATGGTGGACTGGATCGACTCAACGAACCCCTCCACCGTGACCTCCGACGAATCGAGATCTCCCATGGCCCAGAAGGCCACAGAAAGCGATCCCAGGGCCATGAATAAGAGGACGACGACTATCTTCTCCTCTTTCTGCATCCTCATGAACTCAGTCCGCCAAAGAGGAATGGAATAGACGTTAAAAATTAAGCCACAGACCTCTGCCGTCGAGGAGGCAGAGAGACTTACTTGTTTCCTTTTTCCTCTGTCTTCCCAAAGTTTTCTTGATATGCCTTCTCGCATGCATCCAGGCAGTCTAGACAGAGGCCCTTGTAGGCACCCTCTGGGTTTGCCAGGGTATGTACATCGACCTTAACCGGTACAAGAGTCGGTTTGGCGAGTCCGCAAAGCTCACAATCTGCCATGCTAATTCATCTCCCGGCACTACCATGAACCCTTCTCCCTGTTGAACTTTTCCATCAGGGACTTAAAACCTCAGAGAGGAATGAGATAAATCATGCCCCGAATAATCACCCTTCTATCGGACTTCGGCTCCGTCTACCCCGCCCAGATGAAGGGAGTCATCCTGGAAAGGGTACCGGACGCCGTCCTGGTGGACATCGCCCACGATATCCCCCCTCAAGACATAAGGGCGGGAGCCTTCGCACTGATGATCACCGCCAGGCACTTCCCTTCAGGTACGGTCCACCTGGCGGTGGTGGACCCCACGGTGGGAACTAAACGACTCGGGATCGTGATTGAGAGTGGTGGTCATCTATTCGTTGGACCGGACAACGGCCTCCTCATGCCGGCGGCAAGATCGCTAGGCAGGTATGAGGCCCGCGCAATCGCCCGCCGGTTCGATGCATCTCCTACCTTCCACGGCAGGGACATATTTGCCCCCGTGGCAGCCCTGTTGGCCGGGGGCGAGAGCCCGGATCTGTTCGGGCCAGGGGTGGTGCCGGTGGACCTGGACTTCGGGTCAGCGCTGGTCTCTGAGGATAGGGTAGT
Organism: uncultured Methanotrichaceae archaeon; assembly: GCA_964416865.1. Classification (GTDB taxonomy): domain Archaea; phylum Halobacteriota; class Methanosarcinia; order Methanotrichales; family Methanotrichaceae; genus UBA204. The sequence goes on along the minus strand of CAYQFP010000014.1, from coordinate 2,122 downwards.
GGCCAGGGTCGTATACGTGGACCGTTTCGGCAACCTCGTGCTCAACCTGGAGCAGGTACCTTCTGGCGATCTGAGGCTCGCCGGCAGGGTGCTCAGAAAGGTCAGGACCTATGCCGATGCCGGAGGCATCGAACCCCTTATAACCATTGGAGGTCATGGCCACGCAGAAGTTGCGGTAAACCAAGGGAGCGCTGCGGAGCTATTCGGGCTCGCAGGTGGTGACCGCATCGTGCTGGAGAGATCAAATTGTTTGGAATAGAGTTCGTGCCGAATGAGCCTGCCCTGAAGATAGGTTACATGGCAAAGCTGGCTGAAGATGTGGGTTTTGATACCATCTGGATCACAGACCATTACAACAACAGAGACGTCTACTCCACCCTGGCGGTCCTGTCCCTGGCCACAAACAAGGTGAAGCTGGGAACCGGTGTCACTAACCCCTACACCAGGAACGTGGCCATAACCGCGTCTTGCATCGCCTCCATCAACGAGGTCTCCGGTGGAAGAGCCATACTGGGGATGGGTCCTGGGGACAAGGCCACCTTCGATGCCATGGGCATAGAGTGGGAGAGGCCCCTGACAACGGTCAAAGAGTCGGTATCTGCGCTCCGGGATCTGCTGGCCAAGAAGAGGATAACCGAGCATGGGATGAACGGGGCACAGCTGGCCTTCAGGCCGGGAGAAATCCCAATCTACATAGGAGCTCAGGGACCGAAGATGCTGGAGCTGGCAGGCCGGGTGGCGGACGGGGTATTGGTGAACGCCAGTCATCCCAGTGATTTCGAATACGCCGTGCCCCTGGTGCAGAAGGGCGCGGCAGACGCAAAACGGAGCCCAAAAGATCTGGAGATCTGCGCCTACACCTGCTTCAGCATGGACAAAGATCGAAAGAAGGCGGTGAACGAGGCAAAGATGGTGGTGGCCTTCATCGTGGCCGGGTCGCCGGATACGGTCCTCGAGAGGCACGGCATCGATCCAAAAGACGGCAAGGCGATCTCCGGTGCCATAGGCAAGGGCGACTTCGGCGGCGCCCTTGGCGCGGTCAGCGATAAGATGATCGAGGCGTTCTCCGTCTGTGGGACTCCCGACGACTGCAAGGCTCGCATCCAAGCGCTGATGGATACCGGAGTGACTCAGATAGTGGTGGGATCGCCCATCGGGCCTAACAAAGAAAAGGCAATAAAGCTGATCGGAAAAGAACTTCTATGAGGGGTTTGTACATAGGGCGGTTCCAGCCCTACCATCTGGGTCATCAGGCGGTCCTCCAAAAGATCACCCAGGAGGTAGACGAGATCGTGGTGGGGGTCGGGAGTGCTCAGGAGAGCCATACCCCGGAAAACCCCTTCACCGCAGGGGAGCGGATCACCATGATAGACGGCGCTCTGAAAGACCTGGAGGCGACCTGTTACGTCATACCTCTAGAAGACGTGGCGCGCAACGCCGTCTGGGTCTCACACGTCAGGGCCATGACCCCCAGCTTTGAGGTGGTATACTCCAACAACCCCCTCGTGGTCCGGCTATTCACCGAGGCCGGGGTGGCGGTCAAAAGGCCGCCCATGTACAAGCGAGAGATCTACTCCGGCACCAGGATCCGGGAGATGATGATCTCCGGCGCAAACTGGGGGTGCTTGGTGCCGGAGCCTGTTGCCGCGGTGATCAAGGAGATCGACGGCGTCGATCGGCTGAGAGACGTGGGCAAGGACGATGAGGGATAGAACGCTCTTGCTGCCTAAACCTGCGTTCCCCTTCGAGAGACTAGCAGGGTCTTAGCCGCTCGATCCCTCTCCGCCGAACGGCGGCATCGTGGACAGAGCGTCATCCAGGAGGCGCCAAAGGCGTCGGTCTGCAGCTCTTTGGGTATGGTATTCCCCAGCCTATCCATCACCCCATAGGTTACGAAGGGCGCGCCGCACCGTTGGCAGGGCACAAGGTCGAAGGAGAGGACGAAACCTGGCCGCACCTCCCCAAAGACCAGAACGATGGCATCCTCGGGGCAGGCTCGGGCGCACTCCTGGCAGTCCTCGTCGCAGATGCCCGGAAAGTCGATTTTTCGCACGCCGTCCTCGTCCGAGAGCCTGATCAGGTCGACGGGACAGACGGCAGAACAGGCTCTGCAGCCGATGCA
>CAYQFP010000013.1:0-21127 GCA_964416865.1 uncultured Methanotrichaceae archaeon | reverse complement strand
GCCAAAGTATATGGTTAACCTTCGGCCGCTGCCCACACAATATAGCGAAGAGCCAGAAACCTCTTATCTTCGCCCTACCGCCCCTGCTATGAGCCCGGCCACCGATACGGTGCTCACCGCCTTTTCCAGGGTGTCTGTGGCGATTATCGCCTCCACCCCTGCCCGGCACAGCTTCAAAACGGCGCTTCCCGTGAGCACCGGATGAACCGACGCCAGATAGACCCTTCTGGCACCCTGCTTTTTCAGTATGGATATCGCCTGGGCCATCGTCCCTCCGGTGGCGATCATATCGTCTAGGACTACCACGTCCCGCCCGGCGGCGGCGATCTTCTTGGGGGCCATCTCCACTTTATCCCCACTGAGCCGGGTCTTCTTCAGATAATCATAATCTGCACCCAGTCTTGACGCCGCGACCCGGGCCATCTCCAGGGCGCCTTCGTCCGGAGAGATGATCACCAGATCCTTCAGACCAAGCTTCTCGATCTCCCTGGCCAGAAGAGGCGTGGCGTCCAGATCTCGGGCATCATGCTCGAAATGAGAGAGCACCGACCGATCGTGGATGTTCACCGTGAATACCCGGGAACCCTCCTCCAAAAAGGTATCTACGGCGGAGGCCATCGCCCTTGCGGATAGAGGTTCCCCCTGCTGGAACTGCTTGTCCTGGCGGGCGTACCCGAAGTAGGGCACCACCAGGTCAACCCTCTTGCCCCGGAATATGTCCAACAGCTGTAGCAGACATATTATGTCCCGATCCGATGAGGTGCTCTGGACGATCACCACATCGTCTCCAGGATCATCGAGCACCTGGGTATAAGCCTCGCCGTCGGGAAACTGGCTGTACTCGCAGAGCGCCAGATCGGCATCCAAGATCCCTGCCACCCTGCCCGCCAGAAGCTGTGAAGCGGGTCCGCCTACGATCACTAGATATCGCCTCTCATCCCACGACCTTCATATTCACCTTGACCGACGGAGCAACAACGGAGCCTATGGCTCTGGTGTCCTCCCCCAGCTCGACCCTACAGAGCAGATCGAATATGTTTCCTGCTAGCATCAGAGAACGAACAGGTCTGCCGACCTCGCCGTCTTCCACCCGAAATACGTTCTTGCCCTCTACGGAGAAGTCCCCGGAGACCGGGTTGGCGGTATGAGCCCCGATCAACCCGTTGACCAAGAAGCCTTGTTTCGTGTCTTCCAAGACATCAGACGTATCACCTGAGACGATCAAGTTCCGAGTCCCTACGTGGGGCACCGCAGAATAACCGCCCCTCATCCCGTTCCCGGTGCTTCTGATCCCCTCTTTGCCCGCCGTATAGGAATCATATAGGAAGCTTTTGAGCACGCCGTCCTCGATCACCGCCGTCCTCTGGGAAGGGACTCCCTCTCCGTCGATGGCAGAAGATGCCATCCCACCTCTCAGCAAGCCATCATCGACGATGCTAAGCCCCACTGCAGCAACGGATTCGCCGATCCTGCCGGCCAGCGAAGACCTCCCCTTCTGGACGCTGTCGGCGCATATGGATGGGACTAAAGCATACTCCAGCAGCTCGGAAAAAGCCAGCGGCGCTAAGATAACCTCGAACTCACCCGTCTCACCTTTTTCACCATCCAGAGACCTCTTAGCCAGCTCGGCGGCCGTCCGACCGATCTCTTCGAGACCTCCCTGGAGCTGCCTGGAGTTATCAAACTCATAACCGGTGACGAGGCTCTCACCCTTCCGGGCCACGGTATCGAGAGAGGCGTGGAAGAACGTGCCTTTTTCCGTCTCCTCGATGCCGTTGGAGTTCACTATCAGATCCACGGCGGTGACACAAGTCACCCCGCCCGAAGACGGTTCGGCGCCGGGTACGGACAAGCAACCGTCCAACATGCTCATCGCCCGGTCGATACATACATCAGAACCAATCACTTCCATGCGAGGATCGAAAACGTCTTCCGGGCGGGAGAATCGGTCCTTTCCCGGAAGGCTGCGCCACTTCTCGTCCATCACCCTAGCCCGGGCAGCCCTGACCGCGCTTTTCGCCGTCACCTCCAGCTTCGAGAGGTCGTTGGTACTGGAGAAACCCACCGCGCCGTTGATCACCGCCCTGAGCCCGAGACCGCTATGGTATGCCTCGCTGGCCATCTCCACCTTATCCTTGCGGAGATCGACGTCCATCGATCTGACCAGCCCTCCGAAGACCTCTGCTTCCTCGGCCCCGGCTCTTTTTGCCAGAACCAAGAGACGGTCAGCCTCTTCGATTACCTCGACTATATTCTCGGTCATCCTTATCTGATGTATCGGAGGTCATCATCGCTGGCAGACTCGTACCCCATCTGAGACTTTTCCATCTCCCTGAGCTTGCCCACGATCTTCTCCATCTCCTTGGCCCGGTCTTCCAGAGCCTGCATATCGATCTCGATATCCAACGCCTTGCATAGAACCATGAGAACCGCCTGGGCGCTCTTGGGATCTACCAGATATCCACTGGTCATCCCCATGAGGCAGAGAGCATCGATATTCCTGAGTCTGCTCAGTCCCACCATCAGGCCGCTAACCCCTATTATTCCTCCACCGGGTTCGTTCTCCTGGAAAACCACGCCGTATTCTTTCATCTCCTCTACGAGCTCCAGGCTGTTAGTCGCACCCATCACCTGGGGTTTGTCCAAGAACTGGCCCGTGCCGTAACCGCCCAGGGTGTAGATTCGGCTCACACCTAACTCCTCGGCCAAGTCCAGAAAGATTCCCGTCAGCTCGTAGTGGCCTTCGTTGGTGGCGCTCTGGTAGTCGCCCACCAGGAGGAGCAGGTCATGGCCGTTACCTTTGTAGGCGTAGACCTCGTTCGTCACCAGCTTCACCGTGCCATCGTCCTGCACGATAACCTGGGGAGGGAAGTGAGGTGAGTACACCTCAATGATCTTCTCCGCCTTCAGCTCCTCGACAAGGTGCTCGGCCACCAGCTTTCCTACGTGTCCCACACCCGGCAAGCCCTCGATCAGGATGGGGTCTTCGAGCGGTATCTCCGTTATTCTGCGAATGATCGTTTCCTTCATCTCGTCTCCTGGCGCAACGCTCTTCTATACCGGCCGTAGCGATCTTCGGGAGAGAACCTTGCAGGCTTGGTCGGACTGGTCGCCACCTCACAGGTGGGGCAAGTCTCCTTCAGAGTGTAGAGGTTGCAGGCTTTACACTTCTTTATCTTCGATCTCATGCCTGTCGGTGGAAGGTTCCTTTGCCGCCCTGCTTCTCGATGAACTTTATCGCATTCTGAGCCGAATCCCGGAGCACAGACTCCGCCAGCTTGTAATCGGGCGCGGTTACGTGAATCCTGTACCGGGGCGCGCCGACGTACTTCACATTGAGGGCAACGTCTTTATTCTTGGTCTTGGTGGCTTTCTTCAGCGCCTTCTTGATCTGGTCGATGCCGTCTGGGGCTGGGGTGGTGATGTCGACATATCCGGTAATCTCCACATTGGGTATCTTGATATTCTCCGTGGCCAGTTTGAATATGATCTCGGCGTCTTCATCACCGAGCCCTGCCTCGTGGAGGACCTTGATCCCTTCGATTATCGACTCTTCCATGGCCCCGTAGAGGCCGTCGTAGTTCTGGAGAAGGGTGCCTGCTACACGCTCCATATCCTCTTCGCGGCCATCATAGGCCATCTCGAACCACTTCCAGGCCTTCTGGTCCGCCTTCCAGGCCTGGATCTTCTCTCGCCTCTGGTGCTGGTTAACGTCTTTGAGCGAGAGATCTATGTGGTGCCTAGAGCTGTCGACGCTGAGCACCTTGCATACGATCTTCTGACCCTCACGGACATGGTCCCTGATGTACTTTATCCATCCGCTGGCCACCTCTGATATGTGAATGAGACCCTTCTTCTCAGAGTACTCATCGAGGATGACAAAGGCACCAAAGTCCACCACCTGGTCTACAGTACAGACCACCAGATCACCGGGTCTGGGCCAACCCACACGTTCCATCCTAATCACTCGAGTACTTCTAGGATCTCGGTCTTTATCTGTGACTTTCCTCCGGTGGAACTTGCAAGGGTCCTCCCGCAGACTAGACACTTAACCGCTGTAGCAGCCTTACCAAATATTACCTGCTCGTTTTCACAATCATTGCATTTAACTCTAAGAAATCTCGACAGATTTAACCCTCCACCAGGTCGAATTTTGACACTTTGAATCCCTTTCGGTTGTGGGCCTTATTACACACGTTGCACCGGTACCTGAGGTTGACCCTCTTAGTGGGCTTGTCACCGCCAGGAACCTTGGAGAACTTGCCGGAATTGCCTATGCCCTGGGCACGTTTTTTTTGCCTATCGATATGGGCCATCGAGGTGGCCCGTCCTTTTCGTACCTTCTCCACCGTGTGGAGAGTATGCTTATTACAGAAAGGGCAATGAGCTTTGATCTGTTTTGGCATTTTCATTTGATATCACACCTACTTCACTTCGCGCGCTAAATTTTTATTACACAGATTGGCTGCGTGCACGGCAGGAAGCATGACCAGGTCATCTTTCTGGAGAGTATAACGCCTCCCGTTCACGCCGATAAACGTTGGAACGCTGTCCATCAGCCTCACAACTGTATATTCTTGGACCACATCCTTCTTGCCCGTTAAAGGCCTTTCGGTGCGCGATGGGTTGATCTGCACCAGGATCGACTCTCTGCCCCGGATGAGGGCAGCCAGCATCTGGCGGTATATCTGCTCCTCCTCGGGGGTCATGCCTTCGAAGGTCACATCCTTGGAAGCCGAACTGGCACGCTGTACCTTTCGGGCGATCTTCTTCATCCGGAGATCGATAAGCCGGTTCATACTTCTGCGAGCGCTTTTATACTCCTCCTCGATCAACTGGGCCTCTACGGAGAAGCTGTCCTCGACCCCCGACAGATCGTCTTCCAGGTTGGTCAAATAGGAACCCACCTGCCGGTAGAAGTCGTCATCCAGCGGTTGGAGGTCGGCCGTCCTCCGTTCGTTTCGCAACGCATTGGCCATATCCAAGTCATTCACCTGCACCATGATCTCCGACAAGTCCCGGAGATGGTTCAGACAGAATTACTGTGCACTACCCCTCTAAAGCTTTGCCCAGCTCTGCCACCCCCTTGGCCATGAGAAAAACGGCGACACATAGGGGGACCTCGGCAGATCCCTCCTCCCACCGATAGTATTCGCCTCGCATCTCCAGCTCGAATGGACCTGACAGACACACTTCCACAGGATCGTCGCCAAATACCACCGCATCGGAGAGGGGGTCGAAGATATGGAGGGCGTCGATGGAGAGGGGCGTGACCCGAAGACCGGTACCGCCGTGGAGGCTTAAGGGAAACCTGATCAGCCTCTTGATATCTGTGGTGACGGGCTCGTCGGTCTCGCCACGCCCGTCGACCAGGCTGAAGCCCAGGAGGTGCACGCCCTCGTCATCGAGATAGTCCTTAATCAGGGGGTTCCAGACCTTGGCGCTGCCCTTGAAACCGCTCAGGTTTCCCCGTTTGATCTGGTCGAGAACGTCTTCTCGCTTCAGGTTCTCATAAAACTCGGTCGCCCCGTCTTTGCCGATCCCGTTTCTGGAGGACAGTTTACTGATCGCGTCGTCTTCGTCCAAGTCGCGGAGGTGTTTGACGAAGGATAAAACAGACCGGTTGATCCTGCCGAACCAGCCGGGCGCGTTCTGGGAAGGGATCGCGAGGACGGTTGCTTTTTCCACACCGAAATCACCCCGTATTATTCTATTGGTGATGACCCTCCTTATGTCCAGTCCCCTGCCGGTCAGATAGTCCACGATCTCTCGCCTCTCCTCGCTGCCCAGATCCTGGACCATGGGATCTCTAACGTGGATATGGTATCCCCTGCCGCCGGAGAATACCACATCGATATCCTGGTCAGAGAAACCAAAGTCGGAAAATAGGAAATCCAGGAGCTTGAGGGTTTCTCTCTTGACCAAGGCCAGCATATCGCCGTAACTCGAAGGCGCGTTTCTGAGGTGGTCTGCGTCTAGGTCAAATATCAGGTCGGTGCCGATCCATTCCTTCTCTTTCATGGTGGGGGCGCCGGGTTGCTGGTAGATGGCCGCCGAGTGGTAGGCGTGGGCGGGGGTCACCGTCCTGATGTAATCCACCAGCTCGCTCCGGGAAAGGTACGACTTGTGACGGTGCATCATCCGGCGGGAGTCGAAGAGGATGAAACCCCATTCTCTGGACCGGAAGTTGGGAGGCATCTCCAGCGATTCCTGGAGGTAGTACTCCCTGAACCTGGCCTCGATAAAGTTTCTTGTGTGTGGGTCCACTTGGGTCACCTCAGTAGAGCTTTGGTCTCCGGTCTTCTAGACAGGGGATCATCTCTCTGGTACGGTCCCGGTGGTCGAGGTCGATCTCACCCAGTATAAAGCCCTCATCAGACCCGGCTTCGGCCAGGATCCCACCGGCGCTGTCCACGATCATAGAACTCCCGCAGAACCTTGGCCCGGGACAGTTGCAGGCGATATGAGGTATCTGGTTCTCCACTGCCCTGGCCAGACAGAGGTATCTCCACGGATCTCGCCTCTGCGAAGGAAACTGGGCTATGGTGACCAGATAGTCGGCTCCATCGAGGGTGAGCTTTCGCGCCACCTCGGGGAAGCGGATGTCGTAGCAGATCTCGAGTCCGACTTTCCCCCATGCAGTCTCCAGTGGCGATATCCTATCACCACCGTCGAAGTACTTCTTCTCCGGACCGAATGGGTGGACCTTCGGCTGGAACCCAATATGGCCGGGCTCCAGGCAGAATCCCACGTTGAGCCTGCCGTCTATCAGAGACCCGATCAGCATACACCGGTGCTCCTCGACGAAGTCTCTGAGAGGACACAAGGAAGAGTAAGGTGGACGGTCCGATGCATCTTCTCGATAACAGAACCCTGTCAAGAATAGTTCGGGCAGCACCACGATCTCCGCACCTCCTTCGACGGCAAGCTCGGCGAGCTGAATGGCCCTGCAGATGTTCTCTTCACGACTGCAGAGCCGGACGTCGAGCTGGAGCGCGGCGGAGAGCATGATGAAACGTGATGTGGAAGAGAGATAAGATTATCCATCTTTATTGTTCAGACACGGATAAACATAGATCTGTTCATGAGATATCTATTAAAATTGGTCATGCCGGGGACGGGATCCGAACCCGTGACTTCCAGATGCCTCAGGACGAGCGCCTCTTGCGAGTTCCCTATGAGTCTGGCGCCCTAACCAACTAGGCCACCCCGGCACGGCAGCCCTCCTAAGGGTCTTTGTTACATAAGTTTTATGCTCTCGCCTGATGGGATAATCTTTTTTAACCCGGGCGAGAAACTGCCATATATCTATGCATTCCAGCATATCAGGCACGATCAGCGACTCGTTGCAAGGAAAGACGATCGTTGTGGGGGTGACCGGCAGCATCGCCGTGGTCAGGGTTGTCGACCTGATCCGAGATATGATCCGCCAAGGTGCAGAGGTCCATGCCGTGATGACCGAGGCGGCCTGCAAGATCATCCACCCACAGGCTTTAGAGTATGCTACCGAGAACAGAGTGATCACCGAGATTACCGGACGGGTGGAGCATGTGGAGTTCTGCGGCGTCGGTGGCCGGGCAGACCTATTATTAATCGCCCCGACCACGGCGAACACTCTTGGCAAGATAGCCATGGGAATCGACGATACCCCAGTTACCACCTACGCCACCACGGCCCTAGGCAGCGGCGTTCCCGTGATGGTGGTTCCGGCGATGCACGAGGCCATGTACCGCCACCCAGCGGTGGTCAATAACCTGGAGACGCTGAGGTCTATGAATGTTACCGTGATCGACCCCAGGATCGAAGAGGAGAAGGCCAAGATCGCCGACCCTACAACGATAGTGACCGAGGTGGAAAGGCTCCTCGGTCCTGGTGACCTGGCCCGCCGAAAGATCCTGATCACCAGCGGGGCCACGGTAGAGCGGGTAGACCCCATAAGGATACTGACGAACAGGGCTTCGGGCAAGACGGGGCAGGAGATAGGTATGGAGGCCTACCGGCGAGGTGCGGAGGTTACGATAATTCATAGAGAAATGCTGGGCCTGCCCTTCAGAGAGGTCGGCGCCGAGAGTGCAGAAGATATGCTAGATGCCGTCATCGCCGAGCTGGAGACGGGGTACGATGCCCTGGTCGGCGCTGCGGCGGTGGGCGATTACACCCTGGACCCCAGCGCGGAGAAGATCAAGTCAGGCGGCGATTTGACCCTCCGGTTCAAGAGGACGCCCAAGATCCTCAAGACCGTGAGGTCCCTTTACCCCGACCTTCGAATCGTTGGGTTCAAGGCGGAAACCTTCGTATCCGACGAAGAACTGCTCGGCCGGGCAAAGAGGTCGATGGAGGCGAACCGGCTCGACCTGGTGGTGGCCAACGACGTGGGCGAGGAGGGCATGGGCACCGAGGATAACCGGGTGATCATATTGGGTCAAAAGGGGATCGTGGCCGAGGTGACCGGCAAGAAGAGGCTCATAGCCAAAAAGGTGGTTGACGCTTTGGAGGGGGTATTGGGCTGAAGGTTCTCGTTCCTGCCCACATCACGGGTTTCTTCGCGGCCAGGCATGATCGGGACTCGAAGAAGGCTGGGTCAGTAGGATGCGGTCTCGGTCTCGAGGTCTGGGCGGTGACCAGGGCCCGGCCTTCTGAAGAAACGTCGGTGCTCCTGGACGGGAAAGAGTCATTGGCACCGGTAAGCCGGCGAGTGATCGCGGACTTGGCGCCCGCGCCGGTGAGGGTGGAAACTGAACTGGAGATGCTACTTGGATCCGGGTTCGGCGCCAGCGGTGCCGGGGCCCTGGGGTGCGCCTACGCCTTGAACTCTCTCTTCAACCTGGGCAAAACATCGAACCAGATCGGCGCCGTCGCCCACGTGGCCGAAGTGGTCTCCGGTACAGGGTTGGGTGACGTTATCGCCCAGAACGTTGGAGGTCTGGTGATGAGACTGGAACCTGGCGCGCCGGGCGTGGGGTCGGTGGACAGGATACCGGTCCCGTCACAGAGGGTGGACTACGTGGTCAAGGGCCCCCTATCCACGAAGGAGGTTCTATCTGACTCAGGAACCATGACCAGGGTCAACCAAGCAGGCGAGATGGCTTTGAAGGATCTGATCAAGAAGCCCACCCTGGACAACTTCATGAGCCTCTCCCGACGGTTTGCGAATGAGACGGGTCTCGCCGGTGGCTGGAGGACAGACGCGATCGAGGCAGTGGAGGCGTCAGGAGGGGCTGCGAGCATGGTGATGCTGGGCGATGCGGTCTTCGCCCTAAACGGCGCGGAGGCTCTATCAGAGTTCGGTCCCGTCGGGTCGGCGACGATCAGCCAGGGAGGGGTCAGGCTTGAGTGAGATCCCTCAGTCTCATCCTAGGTATGTCTCTCTTCTCACCAGGGAAAAGGTGGTCTCGGGGGTGGAAGAGGGTATCACCGGTCTTTCCGGACTCGTTGCTCAGGGGAGGGGTGAGGCTTTTGACTACTTCCTCGGGGAGAGGACGACCCCTCCTGGAGATGACGCAGAGCGGGCCGCTACCGCCATGCTCCTGCTGGCCGAACGCCCGGTGTTGAGTGTAAACGGGAACGCCGCCGCTCTGGTGCCACAGGGCATGGTGGACCTTGCCAACAAGATAGGAGCACCGCTGGAAGTCAACATATTCTACCGGACCGAAGAGCGGGTGAAGAAGATAGCAGATCTGCTCCGCCGTTCCGGGGCGAAGACGGTTTACGGCGAAGATCCTAACGCCCGTGTCCCGGGGCTGGATCACGATAGGGCAAAGGCCTGCAGAGGCGGGGTCTATGATGCAGACGTGGTTCTCGTCCCGTTGGAGGACGGTGACCGGTGTGAGGCCCTGGTGAATATGGGGAAAAAAGTGATCACCGTGGACCTGAACCCGCTTTCCAGGACCGCAAAGACCGCTACGGTGACCATCGTGGACAACGCCATCCGGGCCCTACCCAACGTGGTCGAACTCGTCGACGAGATGACTGGTCTATCCAGAGAGGAGCTGGAAGCGGTCCTGGAAGGATATGAGAACGATGCCATTTTGCGCAGGTCGGTCACATTGATGATAGAACACCTGAGGGGCCAGTTTCCCCAAGATTGAGGGCGACAGATCGTGCGTGCCGAGATCATCTGTCGAAGATCTTCTCGTTTGTGTATAATATATTACACTGTATACATGGTGCGCCTATCTGCACGGCATAAACTATAAGGGCGTTTTGCGATATTGCCTGGGTTAGCATGACGATCCAAAGACCGAGAGGTACGAGAGACTTTCTTCCCGACGAGGCGTTCCAGAGGGCTGCGGTGAGGGGGGTGATGCAGGACCTGCTGGTGCGGTGGGGTTATCGGGAGGTGTCCACTCCCACCTTCGAGAACCTGGCGCTTTTTACGATCAAGTCTGGCCAGTCCATAATCGACGAGATATACGCGTTCGAAGATAAGGGCGGGCGGGGTCTGGCTCTCCGCCCGGAGCTTACCGCGCCCCTGATGAGGATGTACGTGAACGAGCTCCAGAACGCACCCAAGCCTCTTCGGCTACATTACTTCGGCAACTGTTTCCGGTACGAGAGACCACAGCGGGGCCGTTTCAGGGAGTTCTGGCAGCTGGGCGTGGAGCTGATTGGGAGCGAGAAGCCCGACCCCGAGGCCGAGGTCATCGCCCTGGCCCACGACCTCCTGAAGAGCGTCAACATTCCCGTGGACCTTCATGTCGGCCACCTCGGTCTGATCAGGGCCATCCTCGATCGCATCCCCGCCGGGGATAGACCGACCGTCATGAGGTTCATCGATAAGAAAGAACGCCAGCTTCTCGCTGAAAAGCTCGAAGAGATCAACGCGGGTCATCTGGGTCTCGATGAGCTGATCGATCTCAAGGGGCAAGGTGCGCTGGATAAGGCGATGGACCTGGCGGAAGAGCTGGACCGGATATCGAGCGGTGGTCCGAGCCCGGCCCCAGAAGATGCCATATCGTCTGGTCGACAAGAGCCGTCTTCGGCAGACCCCGGAAACGGGAGGTCGGCCAGGTCTGATACGGCCGATGGGCCGGGCAGTTCGATCCGCGAAGGTCTGGAAGATTTCCAGGAGCTGGTGGACCTTCTGGACTGCTATGGGGCTGAGGCTGTTGTGGACTTCGAGATCGTCCGAGGTCTGGAGTACTACACGGGAACGGTATTTGAGGCCTACACCACCGGACTGGGAGCTCAGAACCAGGTATGCGGCGGCGGGACCTACCACCTGGCAGGGCTTCTGGGGGGAAAGGAGACGTCTTCCACCGGGTTCGGCATCGGCTTCGACCGGATCATGGAGGTCGCCCGGGTCGGTGTCGAGAGACCTTCTCCCGTCGTCCTGGCCTTCGTCCCTTCGGTAAGGGCAGAGGCGATCGAGGCGGCGAAGATGTTGCGGATAAGTTATCCCGTGATCCTGGACGTGATGGGCCGTAGCCTTGGGGCCCAGATGAAGTACGCCAGCGCCATCGGCGCCCGGCAAGTGGTGATCCTGGGACCCAAAGAGGTGGAGGCAGGCGAGCTCACCCTGCGGGACATGGAGAGCGGAGCCCAGGAGAGCCTCAGCCTGCAGCAGCTCGAGGATAGGCTGCGTTCAGGGTGATGGACATCCAGGAACACCATCACCCACGACAGTCTGCCAATCACCCTGGCCACCTTATCGAAGGCGTCCACGCGCCTGTGTGGAAAAGTATATTTGGGTGGAGATGAAGAACCAAATGACCGGTTTATCATAGCGGGCGGTGATCGGATGAGAGGGATTATATTAAATTTGGTTTTGTTGATATTTCTGATATCAGCGTCCTCGGCCGCACCCGATGAGGCGATGGGCATCGTTACTTACGTTGAGAGTGGTGATACCTTCGAGGTATTGATAGAGAAGTTCGATCCCCGGATAGAGGAGAGCTACGAGGTGGTGAGGCTCGCTGACGTCACCTCACCTGACTCGAATACCGCCGAAGGACAAGCCGCGAAGGAGTTCACCGAGGCCATGCTCCTGAAGAAGCGTGTCTGGTTGGACATCGATAACAAGAGCGAAGACGGACGCGGGCCCTACGGTAGGCTAATATGTGTGGTCTATCAAAATATGCCAAACGGAAGCATCAATAACGAGTCATTCAACAAGATGCTGGTAGATGCAGGTCATGCCACGATCAGGGATTTCGAGACCAACGAGTTTGACCCCGTCGACTGGTGGTCGGTTTCTGATCTAGGTATCTCGCTGGTCATCAACGAAGTGGAACTCAACCCCCAGGGAAACGATCAAGGGGGCGAGTGGGTAGAGCTGTACAACAGAGGCGATGAAGATATCGAGATGGGTGGCTGGACCCTCACCTCTGCCCATGGACTAAACTTGACCCTACCCGAAGAGGCCACGATCCGAGCAAAGGGGTTCTACGTGGTGACCATAGAGGAAGGGCGGCTCTACAACAGCGGCGAAGTTATATTCCTGATGACGGATGCCGGGCCGGTGGTCGACAGGACCATCCCCCTAGACGATACCAAGAACGATGATCGTACCTGGGCCAGGTGTCCCGATGGTGGGGTTTCATGGGTATACGTTATCTCCAGCAAAAATGTGACCGCAACGTGCGACGTTATTTACTATGCCAGTTCCGAAGACAAGAACTGGCTCCGTTGTTGCGCCGGAGGTTACACCCATATGAATCCCCTTGACCGGCAGCTCTGGAACGTTACGGGATTTTTTGAATAGAACTCTGCGTCGAGGATGCACCATGGTGGGGCGAGCGCTAATCTTTGATACCCATGGCGTCCAGGGCCATGAGGTAGCCTGTGGCCCGTTCCGAGAGCGAGTACCTGCGAACCAGGTTCTTGAACCGTGTCCCGTGGTTGGGCTCGACCAGGTGGGCCAGCTCATGGACGATTATGTAGTCTTCCACCCACTGAGGTACGTTCTTCATCCGGGAACTGATCCTGATGGTCCCGTCTGCTGGGGTGCAGCTCCCGCGCCGCTTCATCTGTCGATATGAGTAGCTGATGCTCTTCCAGCTGAGGGCACCGTCGAAGTACCTCCGGTTGAGATAATCGGCCCTCTTCTGGAGATGGGCATTGTCTTTGGGCGCGATCTTCATCTCCATC
Organism: uncultured Methanotrichaceae archaeon; assembly: GCA_964416865.1. Lineage (GTDB taxonomy): Archaea > Halobacteriota > Methanosarcinia > Methanotrichales > Methanotrichaceae > UBA204. The sequence goes on along the minus strand of CAYQFP010000013.1, from coordinate 8,038 downwards.
TTGGCCTGGAACTGAGATATGTGCTCCTCGAGCTCTTCGTCCGAGATTGTGGCGGGAGCCATCACCACCATGGCACCGTCGACCATCCGTGCCTGGATGGTCTTCTTGCGCCTGGCCGATCTCTTGACGATCACCTTCATCTAAGGTAATGGGTACGGTGATGATATGAATTAGTTTCGGGATAGATGGTAAGGGCTCAGCACTCCGAAAAACAGGAGACTGATACTCTTATCGGGTGTGCGCCCTCATAAACGCCGTCCACTCTTCTCTAAACGTTTCATATCTTTCCACATCTCTTTTCGCGTATCTTCTTGCTCTCGGCAGATGCCAGATGATCCTCAGGCATTCTATCGCCTCATCCCATTGGGCTTTGGAGAGGAGGTCGATTGAGAGCAATAGAGAGGTGATAAACATCCTCGTGTCCAGGTCCTTGCGCACGAAGAAACCTGGATAGGGATCGAGAGAGGCTGCAGAGATCCCCCAGCGGAGCAGTTTCGCCCTCTCGTAAAAAAAGCGATAGATATCATTTCTCATCAAGGTACACCTGGGTAGAGGGCTCTTGGGCGGAAGGTGCTTTATGCTCAGCTCTCTGTCCAGCAGGATCTGGAACCCGAAGTGACCTGCATTCAGCAGATAATCGACGTCTTCGCCTCTCGTGATCCAGGGATCGAAGGGAACCTGGGTGAAGAGCCTTCGATTTATGACCATGTTTCCTCCAAGGGCGATGGTTGTTTTATTCAACCTCTCTTTGGAGTCTATGACCGAGAAGGCCTCGTTCATCTTTTCCTCTTTTTTCCAGAAACGTCTCGACCAGGGCACCGACTCTTCTACTTTGTAGCTTCCAGTCTCCGGGTTGACGTAATAGCCTGCTATCCCATCCACAACCCTTCCACCGTATCTCTTGCCTACAAATTCGGTGGCCTTCCTCAGGAAATCTTTATCCTCCACGACCTCGTCATCATCGAGAAAGATAATATTATCCACACCTTCCATGGCGCCCAGCAGTAGTCCGGTGTTTTTACGCTGCGAGTACCCGGATACTCCGATATTCTCTGATAGTTCTGGCGAATAACCGCTTATGTATCTCTTCAGTTTACCCAGCCGATCTTCGGTGAGTACATCGATCTCAAGATCGTAATTTGCAACGAAACGCCTCCTTTTTTCCTCGGCCTGTGGCGTGAACGATGTGGGAAGAATCAGTATCGGCGTATCTTTGAGATCTGTCAGGGACAAGCTATCCAATAGCCGACCTAGTAGGTTGCATTCCTCATTAAAGGGCAAGGGATGATCGTAGATCTGGTACTCGGCGCCTTGAACTATTGCGTATGTCGGAATTTCGATTATCGTCTTCATACGGACCATCCCCCGGGCGCGATCTAATTTTCCGGCGATTGGGATAATGCTTCATCAAGGCCGTTCTGACTTCAAGAGAGCATGAGCTTCATAAGCCAGGGTAGCGCTCCTAACCCCCGCCTTATTAAGCTTTCCTTGTAGATCCGGCGTGGAGGATGGTGCTAACATCCCACCGTTCTCTGGCCGAAGGCGCCGATCACGGTCCAGAGACTTCTGGGGGTTTGGGCACGTATGGGTAGGGTCCGAAGGAGCAGGCTATTGATAAGACAGCAAAAACAGCGGCGGTGGCATCATCACCCATCTCAGGTGGTGATCCCGGAAAAATAAGGAGACGTAGACGGTCCGCAGGGTGTCTCGTCTGCCTTCACATCCATGAAAATCGCATTGCTCGGCATCTCGTCGACGGTGAGCATGATCGTATGACGTCCCGGTGAGTCAACATAGGACCAGATATACCTGTAGCCCTCGGAAGATCGACCAAGGCTGCGGTTCTGTATGATCCCGTTGGGGTATATCTCGTATACATTTACTGCCCCGCTTCTGGGGATGTACATAAGCTCACGTATCCAGACACCGAAAGGGGAGGCGGCGTTCCATGACCAGCCTGTGGTGGTGTCTACCCACATGACTGGAGAGGTGGCCAAAAACGTTGTCCCAAACTCGCGCCAGGAGAGTTCAGCCTCTTGATAGTAGACATGGCCAGGTGGCGCCGCATTCACATCGTATATGAGCATCGCGCCCTGATCCGATGCGAGGGGGGACTGACATGTATAAGCGACGGTTGGCGTTACAGGCGTTGGCGATGGTGGTTTTGGGTTGTACCTACAACTTCCGTCGTAGAAGGCCACCGCATTACAGCGGGTGCCGTCGGTGAAGACGCATATCCCATGTTCGGATCCGTCATCTTGCCACCGATAGCCCTGCTCGGTGCAGTACTCGATATAACGATCCGGCTTTGGTTTAGGGTTGTAATGGCATTCTCCATTGTAGAAAGCCCACTCTTCACAGGACGTTCCATCGGGGAATACGCAGTGTCCTACACCGTTTCGGATCTGGAGATCATATCCTTGTTCGGTACAATAGACCGAGGCAGGGTTCTCTCCGCCAGGACCTACGAGGGGTCCAGGATCGTAGCTACACTCCCCTCTGTAGAAAGCCCACTCTTCACAGGACGTTCCATCGGGAAAATAACATTTACCATCTTTGAGTTCGTACCCCTCGTTAACACAATGGTCGGCGGCAGGGTTCGACATCCCTACGGCTGAACCGCCATCGTCGGAATCTCTGGTGACGCCTCCTATGAAACTTCCACCATCTGATTCACCGAAGACTGAGCCAGGGTTTACTCCTATCAATATGCAGAGAAGCAACAACGGTATGGAAAACCTATTTCTTCCTATCAACGCGACCCCCTCCTTGGGGTTTTTATTAAGTGATGTCACCAAGTATCTAAGATACACATGATAGAAAACTCTTTTGATATGATCACACTTTTGTGGTTCACAACTCCACACCCATCTAGGACACGGCCTATGATTGCGTCGAGGTCGTTATATTATATATTATAAAAATTATAACGTAAAAAAAAAATGTCCCGTTTGTGGATTACACATACTATATGCAGTTGACGATTTTATGGGCAGATAAATTGAAAATATCAAACGGTTGGCTCGCTCGCAGATAGACCATAAGTGGATCGCATGTTTTCGGTTTTAGAGCTGGCTTCAACGATCTACATCATAGACAAACAATTGTAGCAGAACTGTATACACCCGAAATTCTTATCAAAATTCTTCGTATGTTAGACATATGTTAGACAGCTGTTGCCCATCACATTCTTACGTCAATCATATAAATATATGCACATGTAATGTACTATTTTGCCCAGTCATACAACACAATATAAAAGATAAATGGCATTATTTGTCTTAAAGCCCGATGTCGCGAGACCCAACATAATCAATGGTACAGCGTTAACACCACATAGATGTGTATTATAATGAATATGTTGATAATAATTTGCGCACAAAAACTTTAAGTACCTATATAACAGAGAGGATCCGGGCAGGAGGCTGTACTGGAGAGATATATTGCTGGGTATGAAGACTCTTAGATTAACCATCATACCACTCGCTCCAGCAATATGGCTCCACGACGGTCAATCTGCTAAAAGGTAAAAGGAGGAAGACGAACGTGTCTGACAAGATAGACCTATACAGTGACCGCGGCGTTCTTCTAAAGAGTGACGTTGATCTGAGCGCGATCAGCCCCCTCAAGAACGCAGCGATGAAAAAACTAATTGCCCTGACCAAGCGAACCGTTGCGGTTAACCTGGCAGGAATAGAGAACGCCCTTAAGACCGGCAAGGTCGGCGGTGCTGGCAGGCAGATCAAGGGCAGAGAGCTTGATTATGACGTCGTGGCCAACGCCGACGCCATCGCCGGAAAGATCAAAGAGCTCGTCCAAGTAGACGAGGGCGACGATACCAACGTGGAAGTCCTGGGCGGCGGAAAGCAGCTCTTGGTCCAGATCCCCACCGCAAGGGTCGATGTCGCTGCAGAGTTCGTTGTGGGAATGACCGCAACGGCAGCAGCCGCCACAGAGGCGCTCGTTCAGCAGTTCGGTGTTACCTACCTTGAGGCACCCATGGTCCACGCCTCGGTCTGGGGTCAGTACCCACAGACGGTCCCCATGTCTGGCGGGAATATAGCTTCTGTTCTCAACATCCCCCAGAACGATGAGGGTCTCGGCTTCGCCCTGAGAAACATCATGGCCAACCACCTCGCCGTGATCACCAAGAAGAACGCCATGAACTGTGCCGCACTGGCTTCGATCTTCGAGCAGATCGGGAACTTCGAGATGGGCAACGCCATCGGTATCTTCGAGAGGTACCAGCTTTTGGGCCTGGCATACCAGGGACTGAACGCCGACAACATAGTCTATGACATGGTCAAGGCCAACGGCAAAACTGGTACCATCGGAACAGTCGTGCAGTCCACGGTCGAAAGGGCCATCGAGGACGGCGTAATAAAGGCAGGCGAGACTCTCCCCTCTGGGTTCATAATGTACGAGGCAAATGACGTCTCCAAGTGGAACGCCTACTGTGCAGCAGGTACCCTGGCCGCGACATTGGTCAATTGTGGTGCCCTGAGAGGTGCCCAGGCTGTCTCCTCAACGCTGCTCTACTTCAACGACCTAATCGAGAAAGAGACCGCCCTGCCCGGTTGCGACTGGGGCAAGGTCATGGGAACCGCGGTCGGTTTCTCATTCTTCAGCCACTCCATCTACGGTGGCGGCGGACCTGGCGTCTTCAACGGCAACCACGTCGTGACCAGGCACTCCAGAGGGTTCGCCATACCCTGTGTGGCTGCGGCAGTAGCTCTTGATGCAGGCACCCAGATGTTCACCCCAGAGATGACCTCTGGCCTGGTTGGCGCCATCTACGGAGGAATAAAAGAATTCAGCGAGCCTATCGTCTCAGTTGCGGAGGCGGTGTAAAACGGGTTGAATGCATGGTTACTAACGAATCAGACACGGAACCGGTCCAGATAGAGATATTCCCCCGGAGGCTGCTGACGCCGGAAACTGCCCAGCAGGTCCTAAATGAGATCTACAAAGAGGGCGGCGTGACCAGGATCATGGTCCAAGGGCCAAGCCTATCGAAAGTGGTCCCTTATGGCCCCGGAAAAGGTCTTCCCATCGAGGAGAACAAAAACCTTCTCCTCGAGGTGGGAGATCAGGCCCTGGAGCTGAGGGTCAAGGTGGGACGAATCTGGCTCGAGCTGGAGAACGAGGAATATCTTGATGGCGTGAAGGCAGCATGTGAGCGAATGCTGCCTTTCGCTTTTGAACTCAAAAAAGGAACGCTATTCCACACCAAACCAACAATCTCCGATTATGCGAAGTACGGGGACAATATCAAAGACAAGCGCATCCTGGGACTGGTTGACCCGAAGGCCAAGGCGGAGAGAGATCTGGCCATACTGTCTGATGAGAAAGAGTGACATGTAATTTTCAGAAGGAGATGGTAAAATATGGCATACACACCGCAATATTATCCAGGCAGCACGTCTGCAGGTATTAACCGGCGGAAGCACATGTCTGGTGACTTGGAGAAGCTTCGAGACGTATCCGATATGGATATCGTAGCCGTCATGGGTCACAGGGCCCCTGGAGCTGACTATCCCAGCACCCACCCACCACTGGCAGAGATGGGCGAGCCTGACTGCCCCATAAGGCAGATCGTAGAGCCAACCCCTGGTGCGGCCGCAGGAGACCGGATCAGGTACTCTCAGTTCACAGACTCCATGTACAACGCCCCCGCGATCCCCTATTGGCGATCCTACTGGGCTGCTGTCAACTGTAGGGGTGTCGACCCAGGAACCCTCTCCGGCCGACAGATCATCGAAGCCAGAGAGAGAGACATAGACGCCTACACCAAGACCTTAATGGACACCGAGATGAGCTGTCCGGCACTCTCTTCGATGAGGGGCTGTACCGTGCACGGCCACTCTCTGAGACTCGAGGAGAACGGCTTGATGTTCGACATGCTGGCCAGATGTGAGGTTGGAGACGACGGAAACGTCTACTACACCAAGAACCAGGTAGGTGTCCCCCTCGACCAGAAGGTCAACGCCGGGAAACCAATGAGCGAGGCTGAAGCAGCGAAGAGGACCACCATCTTCAGGTACGACAACGTGGCCTTCGGAGGATCCATCGGCGACAGAAAGTTCGACGAGGGACTGATCGCCCTGCACCACATGTGGGAGCGCAGGAGCAGATGGGGCTTCAGACCAGAGTAAACGGTGGTGAGATAGATGGGAAAGATTCACACTAAAAAGCTATTCGTAAAGGCCCTGAACAAGAAGTTCGGAAAAGACTTCGACCTTACGGGCAAGAAAGCCGATTATGCGCCCTTCAAGGAGCTGGGCGTCCTTCAGAGCGATCGTAAGAAGGAGTTCATCGAGGCTTCCAAGAAGCTGGAAGGCAAGCGTGGCATCTCCATGTACAACCCGATGTTGCACTGTGGTGGTGTCCCGATGGGGCAGAGGCAGATCGTCCCCTACAAGCTCTCCACCACAGAGTACATCGTTGAGGGTGACGACCTTCACTTCGTCAACAACCCTGCCATGCAGCAGATGTGGGACGACATCAGGAGGACGGTACTCGTCGGTCTTGACATGGCCCACGAGGTACTGGAAAAGAGGCTGGGAAAAGAGGTCACTCCTGAGACGATCAACAACTACCTGGAGATCCTGAACCACGCCATGCCCGGTGCTGCTGTGGTCCAGGAGCACATGGTCGAGACCCACCCCGGATTGGTGGATGACTGTAACGTCAGGATGTTCACCGGTGACGACGAACTGGCAGACGAGATCGACGATCAGTACCTGATCGACATCAACGACCTCTTCCCCGCCGACCAGGCCGAAGAGATCAAGGCCGCAATGGGCAAGACATCCTGGCAGGCTGTTCACATCCCCACCATAGTCTCCAGGACCTGTGACGGTGGTACATCTTCCAGGTGGAGCGCCATGCAGCTCTCCATGACCTTCATCGACGCCTACAACATGTGCGCCGGCGAGGCCGCGGTGGCCGACCTGGCCTACGCCGCGAAGCACGCCGCTGTCATCCAGATGGGCGAGATGCTGCCCGCCAGGAGGGCCAGAGGACCCAACGAGCCCGGTGGAATCAGCTTCGGTTTCATGGCCGACATGGTCCAGACATCCAGGACCAAACCCTGGGACCCACCACAGATATCACTGAACGTTGTGGCCGCAGGAACCATGCTATACGACCAGATCTGGCTCGGCAGCTACATGTCCGGTGGTGTTGGGTTCACCCAGTACGCAACCGCCGCCTACACCAACGATGTGCTTGACGACTTCTCCTACTATGGCTGCGACTACGGCGTAGACAAGTACGGAGGATGGGGAGAGGCTCCGGCCACCCTAGAGGTTGTCAAGGACCTGACCACCGAGACCACCCTCTACAACATGGAGCAGTATGAGGCCTACCCGACCCTGCTAGAGGACCACTTCGGTGGATCCCAGAGGTCCGGTATCATGGCAGCTTCCTGTGGTGTCACCTGCGGTTGTCTCACCGGAGACAGCCAGGCAGCTCTTGCAGGCTGGTATCTCAGCCACCTGATCCACAAGGAAGGCTGGGGCAGGATGGGCTTCTTCGGATACGACCTCCAGGACCAGTGTGGTCCCACCAACGTCTACAGCTACCAGGGCGACGAGGGCAACCCACTGGAGATCAGAGGACCCAACTATCCGAACTACGCCATGAACGTCGGTCACCAGGGCGAGTACGCAGGCATATCCAGCGCAGCTCACGCGGGCCGCGGAGACGCCTACACTCTCAACCCGCTGATCAAGGTAGCCTTCGCCAACCCCGCGCTGTTATTCACATGGGATGACATCCGCAAGGGATACGGCATGGGCGGTGCCAGAGAGTTCCGCGCAGCAGGCGAGAGAAGCCTGGTAATGCCAGCAGTGTAGGCGAGAGCCTATACACATATTTTTTTAATTGCACATAAAGTACAACTTTATGTGCTCAGAGTGAATCCGGCCGGAAGGGGGATTCGCTCGTTTATTTTTCCAACGTGTGTCCTGGAGTCTTTGGATTTCCCATTCCGGACCCCCCTCCAAAATCGCCAATAATTATGGGATCCAAACTT
>CAYQFP010000012.1:1487-21625 GCA_964416865.1 uncultured Methanotrichaceae archaeon | reverse complement strand
ATTCGCGTTCATTCGCGGTTTTGCCCTCCGATCTTGCTCTGCCCTACCCGAAAGTCATGTTATAGCGAGTCCAGGTTATCCTGTGCTCTCTGGGTATAGTGGTGGCCCTCGCCAAGGAACCGCTGGAATATCAAGAGCGCTTGCTCATAGTTTCCTCTGGCACCTTCGAGATCGCCGAGATCCTGGAGAACCTCGCCCATGTTGTTTATGCGGATAGCGGTCTTGAGGTGGTTGGGTCCGTAGGCGGCTTCGTCGAGGGCGAGAGCCCTCTGGTACATCGCCTTTGCCCCCTCGAGATCGCCCATTACCCGAAGCACGGTGCCCAGGTTGTTGGCCCGGATGGCTATCTTGAGGCTGTCGGCCTCTTCTGCCGCCTCTTCGATCGCCAGTGCTCTCTCTAGCATCGCCTTCGCCCCGTCCATATCGCCCATGACCCTGAGCAGAGATCCCAGGTTGTTGAGGTCGGTGGCCACCTCGGGATGATCCTGTCCGTAGGTCTTCTCGTCGAGGGTCATCAGCCGTTCCAGGACCTCTTTGGCTCCGGCGAAGTAGCCCCGTCGGTGCAGGTAGAGGCCCACCTGGTTCAACAGGGTGGTGACCGTCTTGGAAGCCGCTTCCGAGCCTTCATCTTTTTCTTCTTTATTTTCTTCTTCATATTCTGCATGCTCCGACGCCGTCAGGACGTGGGGGAGAAGACGGGCACATTCAGGCCAGGTGAAGAAGTTCTCCATGTAGGTGGAGAAGGCTTTGCCCATGACCGCCAGGGTGGCCTCGATCCAGCTCTTTCGGCTCTCTTCGTCCAGGTGCCGGAGGACCAGGGCCTGGATCATAGGGTGGACGGATAGATGGTTTTTGTCCGATTTGACCAGGCCACGTCTGGAGAGAACCTCCGTTGCGGTCTCCATATCCTGGGGCAGGAGCACCGACGCCCCGATCAATAGGTCGATGGGCAGGTCCTGGGGTGTGAGTAGAGCGCACATGTTGAGGACCTCGACCGCCTTCGATGAGACCGCCTGGACCTGTTCGAAAGATATCTCGAAGGCCGCCGCCACCGGTGCCGGGACGCCACGGGGATCGATCTCCTGGAGCCTTTTCTGGTACATCTCCAGGTACCGGGATAGGGACACCCCCGTCCAGGCGATGTAGGCTCCTGCCATCTCCAGGGCAAGAGGCAGATCGCCCAGGGCCTCTGCCAGGGATTCTGCTGCCTGCTCATCTTCTCGGCCTGACTGCCTCTGGAGAAGACGGACGGACCCTGCCCGGTCCAGGGTTCCCACCACCAGGGTGGTGGAAACCTCATCCCATCCCGGCCTGGACGAGGTGATGACGACCTGACCAGATCCGCCCTGGGGCAGATAGTCGGCCAAAGTCTCCGGATCGGAGGCGTCGTCGAATATCAGCAGCCACCTGTCGTATTGCTCCAGCCAGATCAAGACGGCCTCCGCCGCCTCGACCAGGTTGTCGGTATCGGGCAGCCCTAAAGTCTTGTTCAGCTCCGCGTAGTCGGATATAAGGGTGATAGGGTCTTTTGCCCTGACCCAGCAGACGAAGTCGTACTCGGTCATTCGGGCGCGGGCATATTCTGCGGCGATCAAAGTCTTGCCGTTGCCGTCGGCCCCCACCAGCGCCGCCGGTTTCTCCAAGCCCGATGCGGCCCGGAGCCGGTCCAGGATATCTTCCCTGCCGGTGAAGTTGGGATTGGAATCGTATGTGGCGAAGAGGTCGTTTTCCATGTCCTTGTCACCACCTGCATCTCTTAAGTCTTTTATGTGCTCGAGTATAGTACTGAACGCTAATTGACAATGTTACATGGGACCCCAATCGAGTATTGATTAAAACCATTATCAAGCAATTGAATTTCAACCGCGAATGAACGCTAATGAACGCTAATATTTCGTTTAATTCGCGTTCATTCGCGTTCATTCGCGGTTTTACCCTCCAACTTTGCCGATCTGGCCGTGCTCGACCACGATCATGCTCTTTCTGTTTCCCACGGTACTTTCACCTTTTTGTAGATGACCTCTTTGACCCCGGACCACCACGAAGGAACCGCGGCCGTATCCCGCCTCAACCGGATCTTCCGCATCCAGATCTTCCGGGAGCCGAAAGAGGGTCTGCACGAAGGCGAGGTCCCGGAACCCTGCCCCCATCAGAAGGGTGCTCATATCCTCAGGAGAGAGGAGGCGCGCCCCCCCATAGAATGAGCTCTCGTCTTTGCGTCTATCGTATACCGCGCCCAGGTCGCTGTTCTTGTCGACGAAACCCACCACCAGGGCCCCTCCCGGCTTCAGGACCCGGCGAGCCTCTCTGAAGGCGGCATCGGGGTCCTCCAGTAAGAAGACCACGGTTACCATGAGCACTTGATCGAACCTAGCATGTCCAAAAGGGAGAGACTCGGCGATGCCCTCCACGACCGCAACCCTCCGGCTGCGAGCCTTTGCCATCATGGCCCGGGAAGGGTCCAATCCCAGGGCGATGCCCAGGGGCGCGGCGAACCTTCCTGTTCCCACCCCGACCTCGAGGCCGTCACCATTTTGGGGAAGCAAAGCCCTCATTGCCCGGAGCTCAGACCGATAGGCATGTTTGTTTCTCTCGAACCATTCATCGTACCGGTCTGCACGGTGCTTGTAAGGGTCGAGTCTGGTCATATCTTGAAATCCTCACCGATCACCATGGCTCGCGGCAGACGGCCTCAGGTGATTTTTCTGATGGTCTCGAGAACGTTTCTTCCCAGCCGGTTCACCTTCAGGATGTCTTTCACCGTCATCTCGTCCACCTTGGGATAGTTCAGCAGCTTCTCGTAATCCTTTGCGACAAGATAGTTGTAGTGGCCGTAGGCCACCGTCATCCCATAGGTCAGGAGCTTGGTGGTCCTTCTAGAAGACGTGTAGACCGTCTGCTTCGGGTCGTAGACCGTGTCGGACCCGTTCCTGAAGAGCTTCCGAGATAGATCGTAGTCGTCGAGGAGGGATATGTTGCTGTGTCCACCGATCTTGCGGTAGGTATCGCTTCTGACAGCCATGTTGGAGCCTATCAAGTAATAGAAATTTATGATGTTTAATAAGTTGTATGACCGCCGCCAGGCCCCCAGAAGCTCCGTTCTGATGCTGTTGTCCTGGAATATGACCGGTCCGGTGCTGGCCTCGTGTTGCCTCAGGTTTTTGTTTATGACCTCCAGCCAGTTATGATACAGGATCGTATCGGCATCGGTAAATGCCAAAACCCGGCCAGATGCAGCCTCGGCCCCGTTTTTCCTGGCACCGCCTATCCCCGGATTGGTCTGGACGATCACCTTATCTGCGTACCTCTCTGCGATGGAGCAGGTCTGGTCCACCGAGCCTCCATCGACGACTATGATCTCGTAGCACCCCTTGTCGATGCTCTGATCGTTCAGCGATCTTAAGCAGTACTCTATCTGAGGTGCCTCATTCAGTGCTGGCACGATAACCGATATCAAAGAATACACCTCTGCATGAATAAGTCGGATAGACCAATAGATAGCAGGCCAGCACCGCCACCGCCAGTAGAGGTACCTGATGCTGGTACGCTATAACAGAAAGGATCATAAGGGACGCCGCAACGAATGCGCCGAGCAGAGATAGGCCCTTCCTCTGGCCGATCATGGTCACGGTGGTGTTGGTCGCCTTTACGTCTTCTGCGTACTCCGTTATCTGGTGAGCGAGCAGCGCTTCAGAGGCGATCACGAAGAAGAACAATGACGGCAAGACGATCTCACCGGTGAGCCTGCCCTGATATAGCGAGAACCCGGCCAGGAAAGGCACCGCTCCGAACATCAGGCCGTGGGTGATTATATCCCACCCAAGCCTCTCCTTGAGCCTGATATGGCTGGCAGAGTAGGCGGTGACAAGCAGAAGGTTCAGCGCCACAATAACCGATCCCGCCTCGCTCAACAGAAGTGAACAGACGAGGGCGACGGCGACCTGCAAGAACATGAGCACCAGAACGCCCCTTTTACTCACCATCCCGTTTGCAAGAGGGTTCTTGTTGCATTCTACCTTTTGGCGATGCAGCATATCGATCTCAACATCGAAATAATTGTTCACCACAAAGGCGTAACCGATAAGACATAGATATATTATTGCTATAAGTAATACATGGATCGGCGTACCATGCGCCAAAAATGCGCCCAGCAAGGGGATGGGCATATAGAACTTAACCCAATCGTTGATGCGCAACATTTTGAAATAATTGATCAGACAATCACGACCTTCAATCGATACAGCTATCGTTTGGAGTCGCACAACAGGATAGTTTATATGGGTTCCGCTCTAGTTACCCGATACGCGATCTTCTAATACGAACTCGGAGGGTAAAACCGCGAATTAAAAGAAAATATTAGCGTTCATTCGCGTTCATTCGCGGTTAAAATAAGGAGATCGTATGTATTTAGCTCCCTCAAAATCAATCGCTTGATTATGGTTTTAATCAATATCCGGAACCCGAGGTTATATCATGATAATCGCCGAGTTCAGCATGGTGCCCATGGGCACCGGAACCAGCGCCAGCCGGTACGTCAAAGTGGTCTACAAGGTGCTGGAAAAATCGGGGTTGCGCATCGTTCCCGGCCCCATGTCAACCTCACTGGAGGCGGAGTCGTTGAGAGAGATATTCGACGTGATCGAGGAAGCGAACGAGGCGCTGGCACGATCAGGCGTTAGGCGGATCATAACGTCTGTGAAGATAGACGACCGCCGGGACAAGGACATATCCATCGATACCAAGCTGGAGGCCACAAGAAAGTAGACCCGGGATCACCATACCTTCCCGGCCAGGCAGTACCTCAGGATAACCTCCAGCAGCGGCAGATACTTCATCTTCACCATTCCCGGATGGCGCAGCGCCCTCCAGATCAGTGACGGTGCGGAGGCGAACCTCACCCCGGGAAAGACCAACCCGTCCATGCCCCGCCCCAGCTCGTCCAGCTCTTCGTTGGAGAGGCTGGCCAGGAGGGTCCTGGCTCGCATATGCACGTCGCTTGCGATGAGGTCCTTTCGCACCCGTGACTCGTAGTCCAGCGTATCGCCCGCCAAAAACCTGTCTACTGCCTCTGCCGCGATCTGCGCCGACCGGGCCGCGGGATATAGTCCGCCACCGGTGAAGGGGTTTGTCAGGCCACCGGCGTCTCCGATGAGGAGTGCCCGGCCCTTCTGGAGCCCGGGCAACGGGCCCAAGGGTATGGCGCCCCCGTTCCTGTTCAGGATCTCACCTTTTATTTCGTACTTGGAGATGAAACGACGCAAGATGGACGCCGTGCCGAAGCATCCCACGTTGGCCGTGCCCCTCTCGTTCTTGGGAAAGATCCAGCAAGCATAAGGGCTCAGGTCTTTGTCCAGGTAGGCATAGATGGCGTCGTCATCGGGCCAGGTCATCTCCACCTGGGCCGCAGGGATCAGCCCATTTCTTATGCCCAGGGACCTGGCCACGTTGGAGCTGGGACCGTCCGCCCCGACTATTACCCGGCCTTCGAGAATCTTTCCGTTCTGGAGACGGATCTCACCTGTTTGGGGATCGACGCGTCTGACCTTCTGACCCAACATGATCTTGGCGCCGGCCGACCCAGCCAGCCTGAGGAGGTGCTGGTCGAAACGGGGTCTGTCCAGCATGCAGATATCGTCTTCGACCCGATAGCTGGTACCATTGGGGAAGATCACCTCCAAGTAACGAGCCGTCCCGGAGATGAAGTCTCCAGGGTCCATGGAGAACTCCGAAAAACATGACCGAAATAGACCCTCCGCACACTGCTTGGGCACCCCTACCCTCTCTTTCCTGTCGACGAGGAGAACCTCGTGGCCCCGGGACGCGATAAACCGTGCCGCGCAACTTCCAGCCGGTCCGGCGCCCACCACTATCGCAGAGTACACGGAAAGGCTGGTCATCTGCCACCAGATCAAACTTTCGATGCGTCTTCCGAAGAGTTTATGCCCTGAAAGTTCGTCCGACATAGCATGAGCATCACACGTCGTTTCTTCAGATCAAAACCCAAACCCAGAATCGCAGAAAGCCCTCCTGTTAACTTCCTGGACCTGAAACGCAAGGCTTACTACATAGTGGCCTCTGTCGAGGTGGGAAACAGTACCACCAAGTCTATCCTGACTGCTACCAACATGAAATACGGCCAGACCGGCATCGTAAACAAGACGATCAAGATGACGAGAGATGTAAGACCTCCCAGACCCGATGAAGAGGTATTCGGAAGAACGCTCTGCGGCACACCTCTTACCAGAAACTCGGTCGCCGAGCTGGTGAGAGATACCCTCCTGGAGAGCCACCGGAAGGCCAGGCTCGATCTGAAGAAGGACCTTCACTTCGTGGTCCGGTCCACCGGCGTGGTGGCAGGCTTCGACTCACCTGATGAGGTTGGCATCTTCATACAGGCCCTGGCTGACGGGTGTTTGACCGCCGGTGTGCCACCCAGGCTGATGACCCCTGCCATGTCAATCCAGAATATCATAGACAAGTTCAAACCCTACAGTCTGATGGAGAAGATAGTATTCAACGGTCCCGTGGCCTCGGTCTTCCCACCCAAGGGTTCTACAGGTGTGGAGATCGTGGCCAACGAGATGGAAGGTGAGCTGGCCACCGCAGGCATAAAGGAAGGAAGCAAATGGACCGACGTGGACTTCCGCAACCCCTGCCTCTGCCTGGACTTCGGTACTACCTTGGACGGGAGGATCACCAGCGCCGATTTGCCTTACGCCAGCACCATCGGCAACTTCTGCGGTCTGGCGGGGGCGGTACCAGACGCTGTGATCCAGGGAACCGGTCTGGTCGATCCTCAGAAGGGAACAGCCTTGGACGTATTCGAAGAGAAGAAGACCAAGATCGATAAGAACGCCAGGGAATACGGCGTGATGATAGACGAGCAGATCACAATCGAGAAGGTGCCCATAGGTAGGGCCAGGTACGGTAGCGTTCCCGTAGATCCTGCAGCAGCGCAACAGATAGGGGTGGTGCTCATCGGCTGTGACGTAGGTGAGAACGGCAGCGGCCTTCATAGGCTCTCCGAGATAGGGGGAGAGATCTACAGGGACAAGGGCCTAAAAACCCTCTTTGGAGCCATAGATGTGGCCGCGGCACTGGCAGTCAAACGAATGATACAAGTCGCCATAGATGAAGGACTGGCCACCGACAAAACCGCCATAGGGGTCACCGGTCGGGCGGGGATCAGCGGGAACAAGCCGGTCCTGATCCTGGATGAGATTGCGAAGCTCGGGCTTTACGACGAGCCCGAGATGAACGTGGTCTTCGTGGACGACGGCCTTGCCAGAGGGGCCGCGGTGATGGCCAGGTGCATGAATTCCATGGGAACGCCCAAGCATCCTTTGGGTGGGGTAAGAGGAGGAAGATGCATCCTCAAGCAGAGGATGGACTACGAATCCCAGGACATGTAGCTGTTCTCAGGAATATGAGGTCGAGACGATTGGAACTTAGCAGATCCACCGGCGCCAGACTGAACCGGCTGACCAAGCTCTACCCCAAACCGCTGGAGGGGGAAGAAATACCGGTAACCGTCTTGGAAGTCGAAGTGGGGCAGATGGGCTGGTCACCTCAAGAGAAGAAGAGCGTCTACGTCGACGAGAGCACAGATGTCAGCATCCTGAAGAGGGTCCGAAAGGTCAACCTGGTGCGGGTCTTCAACTGGCTCTCCGGAGGTGAGGGGCAAATCGAGCTATCCGACGAGGAGATGGAACCTCTCCGGGTCCTCCTGGAGACGAAGAACGGGGAACAGCTTATCTACACCAGGCTGAAGGTCAAGGGCAAGCTGAAGCCCCATTTCATCTTGACCAGCTCCGCCCCTCCAAGGTGGATCCTCTCGGAGCGGATCTAACTCGGAAAAGGTTTATCTGCTATGGCCGGAGAGGTGGGGCGGTTTCTGGAATGTGACCAAGTAAATGGTCGAACCAGGCCGAGGTGAAGTGATTGAGATCTTTTTATGGATACATCCGCGATGCGTGGAAAACACCGAGTGACAGCTACGTAGGCGAGCTGAGGATGGAACGGCTCATAAAGTGGCGGCGGCAGAATGCTGTACAGAGAATCGAGCGCCCCACCCGGTTGGACAGGGCCAGGTCCCTGGGTTACAAGGCCAAACAGGGGGTAACCATGGTCCGGGTGAGCATCAGGCGTGGTGGACGGCGCAAGTCCAGGTACATACGGGGAAGACGTACCAAGCATATGGGCATGCATAAGATCACCCCGGCAAAGAGCCTCCAGAGGATCGCGGAGGAACGTGCCAGCAGAAAGCATCCCAACATGGAGGTCCTCAACTCCTATTGGGTCGGTGAGGATGGTAAGCATAAGTGGTACGAGGTGATCATGGTAGATCCAAATCATCCGGCCATAAAAACAGACCGCGATCTGGGCTGGATCGCCAGCTCGAGCCATGCTGGCAGGGCAGAGCGGGGCAAGACCAGTGCTGGCAAGCGCGGGCGTGGTATGAGGAATAAAGGGATCGGCGCGGAGAAGATCCGCCCCAGCATAAGGGCTCACGACGGTAAAGGAAAGTGATACATCGGGCGGCCTTTCGAACCTTCGTCGCCTCTACGGAGGACGAAGATAAGGTCAGGAAGGCCCTTTCCTTTTTCGTTCCACCAGAGTCCATATCTTCGATAAGGGTGATCGGCCATTACGGCAACCGTCTGGTGATACTCGAGTCCGTTCTGGAGAAGAAGGAGGGGCTCAGGTTCTTAGAAAGGCTCCGCGAACAGCTTCCCGAAAACGACCTGGACCGGTTGCATGGCGAGCTGGGCCAAAGGGTGGACGAAAAGTGCCATCTCTACATTCGCCTGGACAAGCAGGCGGCTTATGAGGGTGAGTTTCGTCTCACAGATCAAGCCGACGCCATCCAGGTCGGCGTTTATCTGGAAACCTATCCTGCCCGGCGGGAGAATGCCGTGAAGATCGCCAGAAAGATCCTATGAGCTACTACGAGTGCAACGTTCGCTCTTTACCCGAGGGTTCGGACTCTCCCAGCAGGCTAGCTCTGGTGGCGAGGCGCCTGGGCTACTCGGGACTGATAATATGTAACAGGTCCACCAACGGACCGCTGTTCGGTGCCGATGCCGCGGAAAAGATAGATAATATCGATGTTGCCCGGGGCGTGGAGCTGGTGGCCAGCAATCCCAGGGCTCTTCACAGCCGCACGGCCGCTCTGAGAGCACGGTTCGATTTTTTGGTGGTCTGTGGCGGACCCGAGAAGATCGACCGAGCAGCCTGTGAGGATCCAAAGGTGGACTTATTGCTTCGTCCCCAAGAAAGAGCAAAGCGGCTGGGGATCGCCGCCGCGAGGGCGGCCAGAGATAACCAGGTGGCCACAGGGATCGATCTCGGCCATATGATTCACCTCCGGGGCGGCGCCAGGACAAGGTGGGCTGAGACGGTCCACCAGGATCTCAAACTGATCAGAAAGTTTGATCTAGGCCTGATGATAACCGCCGGGCCCAGATCCCACCTGGACCTGAGGGCACCAAGGGAGCTAATCGCCCTGGCCGGGATGGTGGGCCTGGAGGATTACGAAGCAAAAGAGGCGCTTTGTCTTCCCGAAACGATACTCGGCCTCAACAGAAGAAGATGGGCCGGCCCGGGGGTGGAGATGCTTTGAGGAGCAGGCTGCCCGTACTACGTGACCGGAAGAGGTACATCGCCTTCGAGGTGGAGTCCGAGGGTTCTGTCAGGTCCGGGGATCTCATCAGGGAGATCTACGCATCACAGGTATCACTTTTTGGCGATATGGGTGCATCGGAGAACAGGACCAAATTGATCAGATTCACAGATGGGTTTGGGCTGGTCAGGTGTTCACATCGAAGGGTTTTGGAGTGTAGAGCGGCTCTGGCCACGGTCCGTGTCGTAGGGCGAAATAGAGCGGCGATCCGGGTTCGCGGGGTTTCAGGAACGATCAAAACTGCAACAGAAAAGTATATACCGCAACCGATCTTACAGGCTGTGGACGACGAGAGAAGAATCGATTTGGGACTCGTTTCTGGATCTGTAGCGCGCATCCGCAAAAGGGAGATCGACCTCAGTCCAGATGACCAGAAAATAACCGAAGGATCAGGTACCCAGTACGTGGGACTGACCTATTTTGATTTATGTGGAGGAGATACTGATGCAGATGGCACCTCAGATGGGGTATGATAGGGCCATAACCGTGTTCAGCCCTGATGGAAGACTCTTTCAAGTTGAGTACGCCCGCGAAGCCGTTAGGCGGGGCACCACTGCCGTGGGTGTGAAAGCGGTAGACGGCGTGGCTGTGCTGGTTGACAAGAGGATAACCAGCAGGTTGATGGAGCCGGAGTCCATAGAGAAGATATTCCAGATAGATTCGCACCTAGGAGCTGCTACCTCAGGACTGGTAGCCGACGCCCGAGTCTTGATCGACAGGGCGAGGGTGGAATCCCAGATCAACCGCATGGTTTATGATGAGAGCATCGGGGTGGAGGTGCTGGCCAAGCGTATTTGCGACTTTAAGCAGACCTACACCCAGTACGGTGGGGTCAGGCCATTCGGTACGGCTCTGCTGATAATAGGGGTCGACGATGATGATTGTGTGGGTCTCTTCGAGACCGATCCCAGCGGTGCTCTATTGGAGTACAAAGCCACCAGCATAGGTGCCGGTCGATCCACTGTGATGGAGGTCTTCGAGGAGAAGTACAGGGATGATATGAACCTCGACGAGGCCATGCTTCTGGGTCTGGAGGCCCTTTATAAGGCAGCGGAAGGCACGTTTGACGCTGCAACTACCGAGATCGGCTTGATCATGCTCGAAGATAAGATGTTTTACAAGATGGACGAATCCGATGTGGCGAGACGCGTGGAGCAGGTCAAGGCTCAGATGAATGATGGTGAAGGGGAGGAGTGAGGATGATCGCCCTGGATGCGGCGGTAACGGCTCGGCTCAAGAGCCACAGCATCACCTTTGAGGTGCTGGTGGATCCGGAAGGCGCGCTGGCGCTTCATCGGGGTGAGAACGTCGACGTGGGGGACCTGCTGGCGGCTGAAGAGATCTTCGAGAACGCCAGCCGGGGAACTCGCAGTTCAGAGGACGACCTGAAAAAGGCCTTCGGTACCATCAACGTAATGGAGATTGCTGCCAAGATAATCAAGAAGGGTGACATACAGCTCACAGCCGAGCAGAGGCGCGACATAATCGAGAATAAGCGAAAGATGATCGTGAGCATAATCGCCAGCAACGCCATCAATCCCCAAACGAAAACGCCACATCCGCCCGCCCGGATCGAGCTGGCCATGAACGAGGCGCACGTGAACATCGACCCTACCAAGTCGACGGATGAGCTGGTCCGCATAACTCTGAAGGCTCTTAGGCCCTTGATCCCCATAAGGTTCGAGGAGATAGATGTGGCGGTGAAGATCCCGTCGAGTTTCGCCCCCAAGGCGTACGGTGAGATCGCGAGCTTCGCCCAGCTTGTAAAGGGGCAATGGCAGAACGACGGTTCATGGATCGGCGTGGTCAGGCTTCCTGCAGGGCTCCAGAACGATTTCTACAGCCTGGTTAACAGGCTGTCTAAGGGCGAGGCGGAGACAAAACTCCTGTAACGATTAATTGAGGACAATTATAATGGATCGCATCGACCGTCGTGTGGTCATACCGGGTGAGCTTCTCGCCGAAGATCCGAAAAAGGCAGGCGAGGGAACCTACGTAAAGGATGACAAGGTTTACTCTCAGCTCTACGGCCTGGTGAACCACAGAGATAAGATAAGCGTAATACCTTTGGCCGGAAAGTACGTACCCACCGTGGGAGACACCGTGATCGGCATCGTGGGAGACATTACAGTCTCGAACTGGATCATCGACATAAACTCACCCTATGAAGGGCTGCTTCACATATCCGAGTATCCCAAGAGGATCGAAAGGGATGAGATGGCGAAGTACCTGCGGGTAGGCAGCTCTATGATGATCAGGGTGAAGGACGTGGATTCCACGATGAAGGTGGAACTCACCCTAAACGATAGACGGCTTGGAACCTTGAATACCGGCAGGGTCGTAGAGATAAGTTACACCAGGGTTCCCAGGGTGATCGGAAAGGGTGGCTCCATGATAAGCATGCTGAAGAAAGAGCTGAACTGTAACATGTTTGTCGGTCAGAACGGCAGGATCTGGGTTAACGGAAGCGATGAGGATATGGATCTGGTTCTGAAGACGATACTTATCATAGAGAAGGAAGCTCACACCACGGGGCTCACCGACAGGATAATGGACTTCCTGAGGACGGAGAAAGAAGCCAGAAGTTGATCTTATGGATGAGAAGTTATCGTTCTTTAAAGATGGAATTAGACTAGATGGGAGGCGTCCCGGTGAGCTGAGACCCGTCACGATAGAGGCGGGCGTGCTCGAAAGGGCCGACGGCTCGTGTTATATCGAGATGGGTGGTAATAAAGTAATAGCAGCGGTGTACGGTCCTAGAGAAGTTCATCCCAGACATCTACAAAAAGTTACCAGGGCGATCGTACGGTATCGCTATAATATGGCATCCTTCTCCGTGGAGGAGAGAAAAAGACCCGGGCCGGACAGACGGAGTCACGAGGTCTCCAAGGTCAGCAGGGAGGCTCTAGAGCCGGTGATATTGACGCATTACTTTCCCCGTTCGGTCATAGACGTATTTGTCGAGGTCTTGCAAGCAGATGCCGGCACCAGGACCGCGGGGATAAACGCGGCTTCGGTGGCTCTCGCAGATGCCGGAGTTCCCATGAAATGTCTCGTATCTTCCTGTGCGGCCGGGAAGGTGGATGGCCAGGTAATACTGGACCCCATGAAGGACGAAGACAACTTCGGAGAGGGCGACATGCCTCTGGCCGTGACCCCCTACGGAGAGGTTACCCTTCTCCAGGCAGACGGCGGGTTCACCGTAGAGGAGACGCGGGAAGCCATGGAGATTGCCAGAAAAGGGTGCGAACAGATCTACGAGATACAGAAGAAGGCGCTTATCGATCGGTATAGCCAGCTAGAAGATCCGGAAGAGGGGGGGTCAGGCGTATGAGCAACAACGTGATGTCAGAGATCAGAAAAGACTACCTCTACCACCTGGTGATGAATGATGAGCGGGCCGATGGTAGGAGCTTTGACCAGCATCGCGAGATCTCCGTGGAGACTGGCGTCATAGATAAGGCCGATGGTAGCGCCCGGGTTCGGCTGGGAAAGACACAGGTACTGGTGGGCGTGAAGATACAGCCAGGAGAGCCTTACTCCGACTCGCCCGATCGCGGTGTGATAATCACCAACGCCGAGCTGGTGCCCCTGGCCTCGCCGAACTTCGAACCCGGCCCTCCCAACGAGCACGGGATCGAGTTGGCCCGGGTGGTCGACAGGGGGGTGAGGGAGTCTCGATCGATAGACTTAGACGCGCTCTGCATAACTCCCGGGAAAAAGGTCTGGATCGTGTTTATCGACATACACATACTGGACGATTGCGGTAACATAATGGACGCATCGAGCCTGGGTGCCATAGCGGCCTTGATGACCGCCAAGGTACCGGCCGAGCAGTACGGACTGGGCGAAGACTGGTTTCTGCCGGTGAGGGACGTCCCCGTGGCCACCACCGTTGTGGAGTTCGGTGGCGTATTAATGTCTGACCCAGATACCGACGAGGAGACTGCGGCAGATACCAAGCTGACCGTGATCACCACCGCCGACGGGTCTGTATGCGGGATGCAGAAGAGAGGTCCCGGATCACTAAGCATGGATCATATCTACCGCATCGTTGATATATCATGTGAAATGGCTAAGGAGATCCGGGACAAGTTTCTGGATGTATAAATCATGGCCAAGAAATTTAAGAAAGGAAGGAAAACCAGATCGGCAGGTCGTCTGGGTCCAAGGTACGGACGTAAGATCAGGAAGCAGATAGCAGACATCGAGGATAAGAGCAAGAAGAAGTATGACTGTCCCCGATGTGGCCGAACCCGGGTGAAGAGAGACGGTACTGCGATCTGGAGATGTACTAAGTGTGGTTACACCTTCGCCGGAGGAACCTATGTACCATTTACCTCTGTCGGGGTCTCGGTTGCTCGGTCGGTCAAGAGGGCCATGGAGCAGGAGTAGATGTCCTATAAGTGTACCCGGTGCAAGAAGACCGTCGAGGTGGATTACGAGTATAGCGGCATCAGGTGCCCTTATTGCGGTCATAGGATACTGATGAAAGAGAGACCCACGACGGTCAAGAAGATGAAAGCCGTCTGATGAAGGTTACCACTTCGCGGAAACCCTCACCCGGGACGAGGCGGTTTGCCAAGACCCTGGCAACCTTTCTCGGGTTGCCCTACGTGACTAGGGGGAAGAGCAATCTGGACCCTGACGTGGTCTGGTTCGTAGTCGTAGAGCGCCATGGAAATCCTTCGGGCATAGTGAAACGGGCGGGGGGGGCAGAAGAGACGCTCAGCTTTACAATCTCGGCGGCGAAGCAGGTCCAGAAGCTGAAGGCGCGCAGGCCGTGGGTTGTGGGAACATTCGGAATGTCGAGATCGGTGGCCGGTTTTTTCAGCCTGGAATGGGATTCGGATGGTCGGGCCGAAAGGACGATAAGGGTGACCGGCGAGCTGATGGAGTTCAAGGACGGCAAGAACACGATACTCCGGTTGAAGAGATATGAAGGGCCATGCTGATCTGGTATTCGAGATGGATGATCCAGATATGGTGTATCGAGCACTGGCCCTTGAGGCAGAAGATCAGATCCAGAGGAGCGATGTCAGCCTGGAGATAGTCGAAGAGGGGATCAAACTCGGTGTGAAGAGCGAGGATGTGGTCTCTCTCCGGGCGGCGTTGAACACCTGGATCAGGTTGGTCAAGATTACATGGGAGATGATGAAGGTATGAGTGCTGAATTGCCACCTCAGATACAGAACCAAGTAGCACAGATCCAGCAGATCCAGCAACAGGCACAGGCGTTGTTGAATCAGAAGGGCCAGATAGAGATGATGCTGAGAGAGACCGGGGTCGCGGTCAAGGCGATCGAGGCCAGCGATGAGGGGGCCGTTATGTATAAAAGCGCCGGAGAGGTACTCTTGCTTGCGGACCGGTCCGCGCTCTTGGAGGATCTTACCGACAAGAAGGATGTCTTAGACCTGCGGCTGAAGACCCTGAACAAGCAGGAAGAGCGGATCAAGAGCCGGTTCGACCAGCTACAGGAACAGCTGAAGCAGGCGCTGGGCCAGATGCCGCCGACGGCAACCTAGAGACGATCGCGGGCCCGTGGCTTAGCCAGGATATAGCACCGGGCTTCTAACCCGGGGGTCGTGGGTTCGAATCCCACCGGGTCCGTCATTTTTTGTATAGGAGTGATAATTATGTGTGAACTTTCCGTTTACATGACAGATAACGAAGAGCTGGTCATGGAAGGTGTGGTCAGGCTGGCGGTTTCCGGCGAGAAGATCTTGCTGGAAGATATCCTAGGCAGGTCTATGGAGATAACCGGCCGGATAAAGGAGATTGATATATCCATCCAGAAGGCGTTGATCGATCCGGCGTAGGTCGGCTATATTTTTTGTTGCACATAAAGTATACGAAGGGTGGATTTTATTTTCGTACCCTTGGTCGCTTACCCTTCTATAATCATCTTTCCCACGGTGATGTCCTGGGGCTGGGGATAAAGCATGGGCAGTTTTTCCTTCACCCACGCCGAGGCCAGGCGGTTGGACTCCTCGGCGCTGTCCTCGTCTTGGAACAGGTTGATGAAGGCAAGCATCCCGTCCCCTCCATCCACGCCATAATACTTTACGAAACCTGGTGCCTTATTGACCAAGGGCAAGAACTCTTCTTTGACCCTGCGCATGACCTCGTCGACCTGGTCATCATCCGTCTTGTAGCGCCGTATGCTCACGTACATATATCTCGATGTCATGGAGAGCATATCATATAACCATTTGCCGATCCGGGGCTCGGTGACCTTGTTACCCGATGATCTTCTGCACCCTTCCAACCTTACCGTCTTGGAGCCTCACCTTTATGCCGTGAGGATGGTGGGCCGATCTGGTGAGGACCGCCTTGACCTTCCCCCTGGTCCTCCTGCCCGTCCGCTGGTCCTTCTTCAGCACCACCTCAACCTCGATACCGGGACGGATCTCGCTCCTATTCTTCCCAGTCATCTCCATTTCGTGCCACACCCAGGAATATCTGATAACTCAGAGGATCGCTTCCAGCGTTATCTCGAAGACTATGTTCTTCCCCGCCAGGGGGTGGTTGGCATCGAGGGTCACCGTCGATCCTTCTACGGCAACCACCGAAACCTCGAACCTGTGGCCGTCCTTGCTGAACTCCACCATCTGGCCCACCACCGGCTCCAGACCCTCGGGAAGCTTATCTTGTTCTATCTCCATCACCAGCACTTCCCGGTGAGGTCCGTACCCCTTCTCCGGTGGGACGATCACCGTATTTGACTCGCCAGGTACCATGCCCTCGACAGCCTCCTCGAACCCGGGGATCATGATCGCCTTGCCTATGGTGAACTGCAAGGGACCGGTCTTTTCCGATGAGTCGAAGACCGTGCCGTCCTCCAGCCTGCCCTTGTAATGGACGCTGACGGTATCGCCTTTCTTCGTCTTTGTCATATACGTTCCTCCGTCACTCGCGGCTCAATCTCTACCAGCTCGATCTCAAAGAGACGCTATCTGCAAACCGGGGGCCTATCCGGAGCCCTCTATCGCGTAGTAGTAATACTCGCCGCTGGCCTTTTGGGACCGGTCCAGCCGGGATCCGGGTTTGTTCACCCTGGGCCGGCGAGTATCCTCGTCTCTCCGGAAGGTGATCTCTATCCCTGCCAAAAAGCAGTTCATCCCCGTCCTCATATCGCAGGGCGGGTGAGATACCCCTTTCTTGCCAGGCATCCCTTCGAAGACGATCAACCTCTCGGATAGCAGGTCGATCAGGTATATGTCGTGGTCCACCACCAAGACCGACCGCTCGGCGCTCTCCGCAAACCGTCTCATGACCTTTGCGGTCATCATCCTCTGCTCCACGTCGAGATGGGCCGAGGGTTCGTCCAGCAGGTAGAGATCTGCTTCCATGCTCAAACAGGCGATGATGGCCGCTCGCTGGAGTTCGCCGCCGCTCAGCTCGGTGAGTGGCTGGTCCATCAGTTTCTCCAGACCCATGGGCTTGACGAACTCCGACTGGTAATAGCTGGAATCGATCTCGGTGGTAATCCCTCTGAGGAACTCCCTGACGGATATGTCGGAATCCGCTTTCAGGTACTGAGGCTTGTAGGATATCTTGAGATCTAGGTCAAGATCACCCTCGTCGGGCTTTTCGATCCCGCCAAGGATCTTGATATAAGTACTCTTCCCGATCCCGTTGGGCCCCAGTATCCCCACCACCTCGCTCGCCCTGATGACCCCCGCCTCTGCGGTAAGCTGAAACTGGGAGTAGCTCTTGGTAAACGTATCGTACTCTACCAGTACGGGAACGTCCTTCACCGTCCTGGGTGCGTGTACCTCGAACTTGATGGCCTCCGACCGGGTCCTTATGTTCTCGTCGGGGAGGTAGCCCCGGATGTACTGGTTAATCCCCACCCTAACCCCTTTGGGCCGGGTGATCACGCCGTAGGCTCCTGGAGTTCCATAGACCAGATGGACGGCGTCTGCCAGCAGGTCGAGAAGGGCCAGGTCGTGCTCCACCACTATCACAGACCTATCAGATGCCAGCTCCCTGATCGCCCTGGCGGCACAGATCCGTTGGAATACGTCCAGATAGGGGCTGATCTCGTCGAAGAAATAGACGTTGGCATCTCTCGCCGCGCAGGCAGCGATGGCCACCCGCTGTAGCTCGCCACCGCTCAGGCTGGAGATATCTCGGTCCATTATGGGGTTCAGGCTCAGCTTGTCGGCCAGCTCAAAGAGGGCACCCCTCTCGTCGGTCATCTCCAGGAGACTTCTCACCGATCCCGAATATCCTTTGGGTATACGGCTTACGTATTGGGGTTTGTAGGCGGTACTGATCCCATGTTCGACCACCATTTTCAGGTAGTCCCCCAGAGCAGATCCGGAATAGAACCCGATCACCTCTTCCCAGGACGCCTCTTTGCCCAGGTTGGGACAGAGGAGTCCGGAGAGGAGGCTCACCGCAGTACTCTTCCCGATCCCGTTGGGCCCTAGTATCCCCACCACTTTTCCTTCCACTGGTACGGGGAGCCCGTAGAGGGCGAACCCGTTCTCACCGTAACGATGGATGGGTTTATCCAGCTCGTTTGGCAGGTTGATGATGTGGATGGCCCCAAAGGGACATTTTTTAATACAGATCCCGCAGCCTACACAGAGGCTCTCGGTGATGACCGGCTTGCCGTCCTGAAATACGATGGTCTCGTCGCCGGTCCTTACAGGGGGACAAAAATATTCACATTCTCGGGAGCATTTTCTAGGCTGGCACCTGTCTCTGTCGATTACCGCGATCCGCATACGCTCCACCTAGGGACCTGATGGACCATTGAGGAGGATCGTCCAGGTTACCAGCCAGAGGTCCACGGCAATGAACTCTACGTAGATCCAGTCTTTCCCCTCGAAATTCTGGACGTCTATCTTCATGAAGGGATAGACGTACTTCTGAACTAAGATGGTGACTCCGATCACTATGGTCATGACGAAGTACCAGGGGTATATCATCCCGGATGCCCCTCCTTCGGGCGCGCCGGTGCCAAGAGCGCTGTGGCAGATAAAGCCGAAGACGACGCCCAGAACGGCTGGAAACAGGGTCTTGATGATCCCGTCGATATGCGCCTTCTTCCGATCGGTCTCTTTATCGACGGCGATCTGCGTATCATCTTCTTCTATCGTCTTCGTTGTGGCTTTTGTTATCTTCTTCTTTTGCTTTCTTTTCTTGGCCATGAGATATCTCACCACTGGAAATCATTATACGATAATAGCGTTTTGGTCTGTCCACAAAGATCTATCGATCGGTGCCGTATTCTTCGAGGTAAGATCCAAGTAGTATTATAGCCAAAAGTATCAGGATGTGCGCGCTCATCATCGCAGACTCATCGGTGTTCATATGTGGCAAGACCCTGGCAGGTGAGGTGGTCACCGTTCCCGGGGTGGAGCAGGAGCTGAAGGATATCCGGTCTCGGATGCGGTTCCAGATCGCCGAGGTCAGGATAGAGAGACCGTCTAAGAAGGCGCTGGATAGGGCAGAACGGGCCGCCCGGGAGACGGGAGACCTCTCCGTGTTGTCGTCCGTCGACCTGGAGCTGCTGGCCGTGGCCTTGGAGCTGGAAGTCCCACTGGCGACCGACGACTACGCACTCCAGAACGTCGCACTTCACCTGGGCCTCAGGGTCGAGCCGGTGGCCCAGCCTTTGATCAAGAAGGTCATAAAGCGGGCCAAACGGTGCGTCGGCTGCGGACAGTCTTTCCAGGGTGAAGAGTGTCCGGTATGTGGTACTCCTGCCAGAAGAAAGAGGGGGGTTTAAAGATGAAAAATATAGATACGTTGATGGAGAAGGCCGCCAAGCTGAAATCCGAGGGACTGGTAGAGGGACAGATATCTGAAGAGCTGAACATATCCCGAGAGACCGTTACCTGGCTCTTGACTCATGCCGAAGAGAAGGGAGACACCCCGGGGCCCAAGGACATATCTGTGGACTGGAGCACCATAGGGAGAAACGCCTATAGGCTTCGTTATATCTCCCAGGCTCTGACGGACATGATCTACGAATGCCTGGAGGAATCCGGCGAAAGTGTGGATCTGGTGGTGGGTATAGCCCTGAGCGGAGTTCCCCTGGCCAGTATGGTAGCCGAGACGATGGAGGTGGATATGGCGATATACACGCCCTCCAAGCAGAGGTGGTCGCAGGAGAACAACGTGGTGATGAAGGGCAGCTTTAGCGCCAACTTCGCCAACGTGGAGGGGAAGACGTGCGTCGTGGTGGATGACGTAATCACCTCGGGGAAGACCCTGGAGGAGGCGGTAGAGATGCTGAGCATGCGGGGTGCCCGGACCAACGCCATCGGGGTCATCCTGGACAAGAAGGGGATCGTGGATATCGCGGGTGTGCCGGTCCGGTCGCTGCTGAAGGTCATCAGGGTGAACTGAACCTGGTTTACATTATTTTTGGTGTCGACCAAAACCTAATAGTCCATGCCCCAACTAAGGCCAACCCGATGCCCGACCCGATGCCCGA